>JBGOTT010000047.1:0-17980 GCA_041476585.1 Gammaproteobacteria bacterium
GTCGGCCCGCTCCAGGAAGGTGCCGAGGCGCGAGAAATTGAACGTTTCGCCGCGCATGATGGTGCCGTAGGTGACGCCGCGAAACAGGTGGCTCCTGTCCTTAACCCAGTCGAAGAACTCGGTCGCGCCGGCGCCGGTGACCCGTTCGCGCTTGATGGCGCGCATCTCGATCCAGGTGGTATTGAGCGTCTCCCACATTTCGGAAGTGATCTGCCAGCGCGCCGCGTGCGCGTTCTCGCGCGCCCATTTCAGGCAGGAATAGATCGACGATGGGTTGCTCTCGTCGAGCGCGAGGAATTCGATCAAGGTCCTCGAGGTGAGGTGCTTGTGGCTCTCGAAAAAGGCCTCTTCGCTTTCGGTGATGGAAAGCGGCGCGAGCAGATTCTGCTCGCGCGTTTCCTTGGTGCCGAACAGCAGCACGTTGGAGGTCACGCCGAGGATGCGCGCCATGTTCTCCGCGCGTTCCATCTGGCGGCTCATCCAGAAGACTCTGTCGGCGACGCGCGAGAGCATCAGTCCACCACCCAGGTGTCCTTGGTGCCGCCGCCTTGCGAGGAGTTGACCACCAGCGAACCTTCCCCGAGCGCTACGCGCGTGAGCCCGCCCGGAACCAGTTTGACGTCGCGGCCGGAGAGCACGAAGGGGCGCAGGTCGATGTGGCGCGCCCCGATGCCGCTGTCGACGAAGGTCGGGCAGCTCGAGAGCGACAACGTCGGTTGCGCGATGTAGTTCGCCGGATTGGCCGTCAATCGCGCGCGGAACTGCTCGATCTCCTTTTTCTTCGCCGCCGGCCCGATCAGCATGCCGTAGCCGCCGGAGCCATGCACTTCCTTCACCACCAGCTCCGGCAGGCGCTCGAGCACGAGCGCGAGGTCCTCGGGACGCCGGCACTGCCAGGTCGGCACGTTGGCGAGAACCGGCTCCTCGCCAAGGTAAAAACGGATCATATCGGGTACGTAGGGATAGGTGGATTTGTCGTCGGCGACGCCGGTGCCCATCGCATTGGAGAGCGCGACATTCCCGGCGCGGTAGACCGAAAGCAGGCCCGGCACGCCGAGCAGGGAATCGGGGCGGAACGCGAGCGGATCCAGATAAGCGTCGTCGAGCCGCCGGTAGACGACGTCGACGCGTTGCCGGCCGGCGGTGGTGCGCATGTAGAGGTGGCCGTCGCGCACGAACAGGTCCGCGCCTTCGACCAGTTCCACGCCCATCTGCTGCGCGAGGAAGGCATGCTCGAAATAGGCGCTGTTGTGCGGCCCGGGCGTGAGGACCACCACCGTGGGCTCGCGCGGCGCACGCGGCGAGATCGAGCGCAGCGTGTCGAGCAGCAGCGCGGGGTAGTGCTCGACCGGCAGAACCGACTGCCTGGCGAACAGCTCCGGGAACAGCCGCATCATCATCCTGCGGTTCTCGAGCATGTAGGACACCCCGGAGGGCGTGCGCAGGTTGTCCTCCAGCACCAGGTAGCGGCCGTCGCCGTCGCGGACCAGGTCGATGCCCGCGATGTGCGAATACACCTGGTGCGGCAGGTCCAGGCCGATCATCGCCACCTGGTAGGCCTCATTGGCCAGCACCTGCTCGGCCGGAACCACGCCGGCCTTGAGAATTTCCTGACCGTGGTAGATGTCGTGCAGAAACCGGTTGAGCGCGTTGACGCGCTGCTTCAGGCCGCGCTCGAGCATGTCCCACTCGGCTCTCGGGATGACGCGCGGAATGGTGTCGAACGGGATCAGGCGCTCGGCGCCCTGCTCGTCGCCGTAGACGGCGAAGGTGATGCCGACACGGTGAAACAGCATGTCGGCTTCGCGGCGCTTCTCCGCGACGCGCTCAGGCGACATGGTGGCGATCCACTCGGCCAGCGGCGCGAAATGCGGGCGCACCCGGCCATCGGGCAGATACATTTCGTCGAAGATCGCGCTGGAGGGACTCATGGAATATGAAACACAAGCAACCCGTATGCCACGCCATTCGCGTAGGGAATGCAAGGGGTTCGGCCGCCGTCGCCGGGCAAATGCACCACGACGGTGCCCGGACCGGCCGAAGTTCAGCCTCAGTACGCCAGCCAGCGCGGGCGCTTGGCCGAAATCACGCGGGTGTTGACGCCCACCCAGTTGAGGCCGCCGAACAGGCGGGCATGCTCGATCTTGACGCAGCGGTCCATGACGACGTCGAGGCCCGCAGCCTGCGCCTTGGCTGCAGCGGCTTCGTTTTTCACGCCGATCTGCTGCCACAGCACTTTCGCCCCGATTGCGATCGCGTCGCCGGCGATCGGGCCGATGTCCTCGCTCTTGCGGAAGCAGTCGACGATATCGACTTTCTCCGCGATGTCGCGCAACGTCGGGTAACACTTCTGCCCGAGGATTTCGGGATAGCGCGGATTGACCGGGATGATGCGGTAACCGTGCTCCATCATGTACTTTGCCGCGAAATAGCTTGGCCGGAACCAGTCGGCCGACAATCCCACCACGGCGATCACGCGGCTGGTCTTCAGGATTCGGCGCAACGTGTTGATGTCGGCTTCGACCATGCGGACATTATAATCGGCGCTCGACGAAGGCCACATTGCATCATCGGAGGAGAGGTTCATGTACGTAGAAGAACGCATGTACACGACGCAGGTCGGCAAGGCTCCGGAGTACCTCCGGATGTACGAAAACGAGGGCATGGCCATCCAGACCAGGCATCTGCCGAACATGGTCGGCTACTAGGTCTCCGAGGTGGGACCGCAGAACCTGGTGGTGCACATGTGGGGCTACGACGACCTGAACCAGCGCGACAATGCCGCGCTGCGATGCAGGCCGACCCGGCCTGGCAGGCCTACGTCGCGAAGGTCCGGACGTTGATCGTTTCGCAGGACACGCGCATCATGAAATGGGCGCCGTTCTTCCTCGAGCGGCTGAAGAAGATGCTTGCCGTCACAAAGTAAACCGGATCGATGCGCAACGACCTCGAGACCCGCCACGGCGGCAAGATCCTCGCCGACGCGCTGCTGGCGCAGGGCGTCGATCTCGCGTTCGGTGTGCCCGGCGAGAGCTTCCTGCCGGTGCTCGACGGCCTCTACGACCTGGGCGACCGGTTCAGGTTCGTCATCTGCCGGCAGGAGGGCGGTGCATCCTACATGGCCGAAGCCTGCGGCAAGCTGACCGGCAAGCCCGGGGTGCTGCTTGTCACGCGCGGTCCGGGCGCGACCAACGGCTCGATCGGCGTGCACACGGCCTTCCAGGATTCCACGCCGATGGTGGTGTTCATCGGCCAGGTCGGCAACGATTTTGTCGAGCGCGAGGCATTCCAGGAAATCGATTACCGGCGCATGTACGGCCCGATGGCGAAATGGGTCGCGCAGATCGACCGCGCCGAGCGCATTCCCGAATACGTGAGCCACGCGTTTCACACCGCGATGGCGGGCCGCCCCGGGCCGGTGGTACTCGCGCTGCCCGAGGACATGCTGTTCTCCGAAGCCGCAGTGGCCGATGTGCCGCACCACAAGGTCGTGCGGCCGGCGCCTTCGGCCGCCGACATGCGCGAGTTCGCGCGCCTGCTCGCAAGCGCCGAGCGGCCGTTTGCGATCCTTGGCGGCGGCGGATGGAACGCGGAGGCCGTGACGGGCCTGCGCGGCTTTCTGGAGGCGACCGGGTTGCCGACGGGTTGCGCGTTCCGCCGCCAGGACCTGCTCGACAACCGCAGCCCGGTCTACGCGGGCGACGTCGGCATCGGCATCAACCCGAAGCTCGCGCAACGCGTGAAGGACGCCGACGTTCTGCTGGTGATCGGCGCGCGGCTGGGCGAAATGACCACCAGCGGCTACACGCTGCTCGAAGTCCCGGTGCCGCGGCAGAAGCTGATCCACGTTCATGCGGACGCAGAGGAACTCGGGCGCGTGTACCAGGCGACGCTGCCGATTAACTCGGGCAACCCGCAGTTCGTGGACGCGCTCGATGGCGTGAAGCTCGATGGCGGCCGCTGGAAGGATTCGCTGCACGCCGCGCGCGCGCAATACCAAGCCTGGATCCTGCCGAAGCCGCTGCCGGGAAAGCTGCAGTACGGCGAGATCATCGGCTGGCTGCGCGAGCATCTGCCGGACGACGCGATCGTCGCCGGCGGCGCGGGGAATTTCGCCAGCTGGCTGCACCGGCATTTTCAGTACCGGCACTTCCGTACCCAGCTCGGGCCGACCAACGGTTCGATGGGCTACGGCGTGCCGGCGGCGATCGCGGCGAAGATCGCCGCGCCGCAGCGCACGGTGGTCGCGTTCTCGGGTGACGGGGATTTCCTGATGAACGGCCAGGAACTCGCCACTGCCGCGCAGTTCAGCGCGGGCATCGTGGTGCTGGTGGTCAACAACAGCATGTACGGCACCATCCGCATGCACCAGGAGCGCCAGTATCCGGCGCGGGTGTTCGGCACCGGATTGGAAAACCCGGATTTCGCGGCGCTGGCACGCGCCTACGGCGGTCATGGAGAGCTGGTCGAGGAAACCGCGCAGTTCGCGCCGGCGTTCCAGCGCTCGCTCGAGTTTGCGAACCGCCAGCGCAAACCCGCGTTGATCGAGTTGCGCATCGATCCCGACGCGATCGCGCCCGGTACCACGCTCTCCGCGCTGCGCGCGGCCGGCCTGGCGAAAAAATAGCCGGTGCGCGTCAGGCGTTGGTGGTGGCGATGAATTCCTCGTCGCCCTGATGCTCGCGCTCGAACTTCAGAAAATCGTAGTAGCCGCAGCTTGAGCCGTTGGGGTAATCCCGGCAGGCTCCGGGCCGCGCTTCGTAGATCGTGCAACGCCGCGTCTCCCGGTGGAGGAACTGGCACGCGGTGCCGAAATGCTCATCGGCGCGGTGGCGCAGCGCGCGCACCTTGTCTTCCTTGTCGAATTTCGTGAAGCGTTCTTCGGCCTGCTCGTAGTTCAGCTCGAAGTGCCGGGCGATCCGCGCGATATCGCGTTTGCCGACTTCGATCTGCGGGTAGGTGCAGCAGTAGGCGGGGCATTTCTCGCACGAATAGGTTACTCGCTGGGTCTTGCTGGCGATCGGGATGGTTCTTCTCGTGGTCATCTGCGGCGAATCTGAAAAAAAGTGGCGCAGATTTTAACCCGTTTTGCCTCCAGCCACGTTTACACCGGGTGCAGGAACCCACCTGCGCAAAGGAGACGTCATGAAATTCTTGCATCTCGCGGGCGCGGCGCTGGCGCTGGCCCTCTCAACCCAAGCATTCGCGTACGGGCGCCTGGCCCAGGTTTCGGTGTACGACCGGAACGAAAACCGGCAGCTGCCGGTGTACTGGCATGACGGCAAGGCTTACGTAGTCGGCAGGCCGGGCAACGAATACCAGGTGAACCTGCGCAGCCGCGGCGAGGAGGTCCTCGCGGTCGTCTCGGTGGACGGCGTGAACGTCGTGACCGGCGAGACTGCGGCCGCGCAGCAAAGCGGCTATGTGCTCTCGCCCGGCCGCTCGATGGACATCCGCGGCTGGAGGAAGAGCCTGGAGAGCGTCGCGGCGTTCTACTTCACCTCGCTGCCAGATTCCTACGCGGCGCGCACCGGTCGACCCGAGAACGTCGGCGTGATCGGCGTGGCGGTGTTCAGGAAGAAGCAGCCTGAACCGATCGCAAGGCCGTTTTCTGCTCCACCCGCTCCGATCGCGCGGCGCGAAGCGAGCGGCGCGCGCGAGGCCGCAGGTGCAAGCGCCGACGCGAGTGGTGAGCTCGCCAGCCCCAGCAACCGGGCGCCGGAAGCCAAACTTGGCACCGGGCATGGACGCGATGAGAGCTCGCAAGCGCGCTACGTCGCGTTCGAGCGCGCCAGCGCGGATCCGGCCGAGTTGATCACGATCTACTACGACAGCCATCGCAACCTGGTGGCGCGCGGCGTGATCCGCGAGCCGGCTCCCGTCGCGCCGCTGCCGCGTCCGTTCCCCGGCTTCGTGCCCGATCCGGCGTAGTGTTGACACCCGGTGAGGGGTGCGGGGGGAGGCGCCAGCCTTCCCCTGCTCCGATTACACTTGCCGCGAGATGGAGGGTTCCGACGAGCAACTCATGCTGGCCTACCGCGGCGGTGATGCCGCCGCGTTCGAGGCCTTGTACCGTAAGCATCGCGGCGGGTTGTTCCGCTACGTCGCGCGCAGCGTGCGCGAGCGGCGGCTCGCCGAAGAGCTGTTCCAGGAGGTATGGCTGAGGTTGATCGAAGCGCGCGAGCGCTATGTGCCCCAGGCGAAGTTCTCGACCTGGCTGTATGCGATCGCGCACAATCGCCTGGTCGATCATTTCCGTTCGAGCGGGTTGCGCAGCGTGGAGATGATGGCCGAAGAACTGCCCGACCCGCCTGCGCCAGCCGCCGGACAGCCGGAGCGCAAAGCGGAGACGCGCGAGCAGGGTGCGCGGCTGATCGCGGCGCTCGAAGCGATGCCCCCGGCGCAGCGCGAGGCCTTTCTGCTTCACGAGGAGGCGGGCCTTTCAGTTCCGGAGATTGCGCAAGTCACCGGAACCGACGGAGAAGCGGCCAAGAGCCGGCTGCGCTACGCGGTCGCAAAGCTGCGCGAGGCTTTGAAGGACTGATCCAGGAATAGACTCGGGCGATGAGCGAAGTCGACAAGGAACTCTCCGAGCGTTACCGCGCCGCACTGCGCGACGAGCCGCCGGCGCACCTCGATGCGGCCATCCTCGCTGCCGCGCAGCGCGCGGTGCGCTCGCAGCCGCGGCCGGCCGGAGCACCGCGCTCCCTGCGCCGCTGGTACGTGCCGGTGTCGCTCGCAGCCGTCATCATGCTCTCGGTGATCGTCACGCTGCGCATCGAGCGCGAGCGCCCGGAGATCGGCGTGCCCGATTCGGTCCCGGTGGTTCGCGAGAAAGAACAGAAATTGGCGCAGCAAGCGCCGGAACCGCCCGCGGCTGCGCCGGTCTCTCCGCCGGCCGCCGTAGCGTCGGCCCCTGTGCCGAAACCCGCTTCGGTGCAACCCGCGGCGCCAGTATTTGTACCCGATCCGAAACCTGCGCGGGATGCTGCGCCGGAGGAAAGGCAACGCGAAGACTCGCTGCGCTCCGCGGATGCCGCACGAGGCCCGGCCGCGAGCGGCGAAGCGGCGGGCGGGAACGTCGCCGGCAGTGCCACGTCGGGAAGGATGCGAAGCGAAGCGCGTGAGATGTCTGCGCCGGCGGCGAAACCGGCGCAGTCCCCGGTTCCGGCCAAGCGCGAGCGCGCACCCGAGGAATGGCTTGAGCGCATCGCCGAGCTGCGCAAGCTGCAGCGCGACGGCGAAGCCGATGAACAGCTCGCCGAATTCAGGCGCCGTTACCCGGATTACAAGATTTCAGAAACCATGACCGAAAGGATCGCACCCCGCAAATGAGCACACTCCATCCGCAGGTCGCCGCGCTGCTCGAAGCGGCGATGAACTCGAAGATTCCGCCGATGCACACCGTGTCCGCCGTCGAGGCGCGCAGGATCTATCGCGAGACGCGCGGCAAGCTGCTGCCTCCTGCGCCGCAGATGGCGCTGTGCGAAGACATTTCGATCCCCGGGCCCGCCGGAAAGATTCCGGCGCGGCATTACCGCCCGGCAGGCAGCGCGGCCGGACAAAAACTTGCCGCGCTGGTGTTCTTCCATGGCGGTGGCTGGGTCATCGGCGACCTGGACACGCACGACGTGCTGTGCCGCGAACTCTCGAACGGCGCAGGATGCGCGGTGTTCGCGATCGATTACCGGATGGGGCCCGAGCATCCGTTTCCGGCCGCAATCGACGATGCGATTGCCGCCGTGCGCCACTTTTCCGAGCACGCGGCTGACTACAACATCGACGCAACGCGCATCGCAGTGGGTGGCGACAGCGCGGGCGGTAACATGTCGGCAGTGGTCGCGCTCGCCGTGCGCGATGCGGGCGGCCCGAAACTCAAAGTTCAGCTGCTGATCTATCCGGCGACCGACCAGCGCATGCGCCATGCCTCCCACAAGGCGAACGGCGCGGGATACCTGCTCACGCGCGACCTGATCGAGTATTTCCGCGGCCACTACCTGCCGGATGCGAAGCAGTACGACGACTGGCGCGCATCGCCTCTGCTCGCGAAGGACCTGTCTGGCCTGCCACCGGCCTACGTGCTCACCGCGGGCTTCGATCCGCTGGTCGATGAAGGCAAGGAGTACGCGGAGCGGCTCGGGTCGGCCGGAGTCAAGGTCGAGTACCGCTGCTACGAGGACATGGTGCACGGTTTCATCCTCATGGGCGGTGTACTCGACACGGCACGGGCGGCGGTGGCCGACTGCGCGCTGCGGCTGAAGCGGGCATTCGCCTAGCCGCTCGGCCGCCGACACCTTGGGCCGGCAAGTCCGGATACTATTGAGCTTGACAATGCGCGAACCCACTTACTACGGCGGCCGAAGACCCGCCCCGCAGCCGGCTCCCCGGGTTCCTGTGACGGCGCCGAAGAATCGGTGGAGGGCTTACTACGAGCGGCATCAGCGTCCGGTCTGGGCGACGGGCGGGGCGCTCGCGGCGCTCGCCGTCGCAGTCGTTTTCTGGGCGCTCATGCGGGGCGGCGGCGCCGCGACGGGCACGGCGGTGCTCCAGGAACCGGAGCCACAGCCGTCGGTGGCGGCGCAGGCTTGCGCGGCGATCCTGCCCTCGGTGGTGAAGGTGCGCGGTTTCGGCGAGCCGACCAAAGGCGCGGAGACGCCCGAGGCGCAGGTTGGCACCGGGGTCGTCATCGTCGACAAGGGAATCATCCTGACCAACCTTCACGTCGTGGCGGGCGCCAAGCGCGTAACGGTCGTGTTCGCGGACGACCTCGAATCCGAGGCGACCGTCGTCGGCGTGCGCCCGGAACACGATCTCGCGGTGCTGCAGGCGGCGACGATCCCGGACGATCTCGTCGCGGCCACAATGCGCTCGACGCGGGACCTTCTGCCTGGCGACCCGGTGGTCGCGGTCGGGTTTCCGTTCGGCATCGGGCCGTCGGCCAGCGCCGGTGTGGTGTCGGGACTTCGGCGTGAGTTCTATTCAAAGCAGGGCCAGCGCCTGCTCACCAACCTCATCCAGTTCGACGCAGCGGTCAATCCCGGCAGCTCGGGCGGGCCGCTCGTCACCGCCGGCGGCGAAGTCGTCGGAATCGTCACCGCAATCCTCAATCCCACCGAGCAGCGCGTGTTCGTCGGCATCGGCTTCGCGGTGCCGATCGAGAATGCGGCCGCCGCCGCGGGCCTGCCGCCGTTTTAGCCTGGTTGTCGCGAGAATCCCACCCATGAAAGACACGATCGGCAGAGAAAGAAGCCCGGATGCCGCGCTGATGGAACGCGTCCTCTATGAGGTGAAACGCGTCGTGGTCGGTCAGGACCATTTCCTCGAGCGCGTGCTGGTGGCGATCCTTGCGCAGGGGCACCTGCTCGTAGAAGGCGTGCCGGGGCTCGCCAAAACGCTCACCGTCAAGACGCTCGCCGCGACCATCCGCGGCGCTTTCCGCAGGATCCAGTTCACGCCGGACCTGGTCCCGGCAGACCTGGTCGGAACGCGCATCTACAACCAGCGCAGCGGTGAATTCAGCACTGCGCTCGGGCCGGTCTTCACCAACCTGTTGCTGGCGGAAGAGATCAACCGCGCGCCGGCGAAGGTGCAAAGCGCGCTGCTCGAGGTGATGCAGGAACGCCAGGTCACGATCGCCGGGGAAACGCACCGCGTGCCCGAGCCGTTCCTGGTGATGGCGACGCAGAACCCGATCGAGACCGAGGGCACGTACCCGCTGCCCGAAGCGCAGGTCGACCGTTTCATGATGAAGGTGCTGATCGGCTACCCGAGCGAGGAGGAGGAGTTCGTGATCGTCGAACGGGTCACCGGCTCAGCGAGCACCGTCTCCGCGGTCGCCTCGACCGAGGACCTGGGTGCGCTGCAGCGCGAATGCCGCAGGGGCTATGTCGACCCGTCGCTGATCCAGTACGCGGTCCGCATCGTCGCCGCGACACGCGAGCCGGAGCGTTTTGGCGCGAAGGACATCGCCAGGTACCTGACGTTCGGGGCGAGTCCCCGCGCCTCGATCCATCTGATCGAGGCGGCGAAGGCGCTCGCGTTTCTCAGGGGCCGCCCCTACGCGTTGCCCGAGGACGTGACCGATCTCGTCCCCGACGTTCTGCGCCACCGGCTGGTGCTCACGTACGAGGCCTTCGCCGAGGGCCATAGCGCGGATGACCTGATCGAGCGCGTCATGGCGCAGATCCCGCCGCCGGAGAAGGCGCTCGCGAGCCATGTCCACGCCGCTACGGGATCCTGAAAAGCTCCTGCGGCGGCTGGAATGGACCGTGCTCCGCCGGCTCGACGGGCTGTTGCAGGGCGACTACCGGACGCTCGTGCGCGGCTTCGGTCTGGATCTGGCGGACCTGCGCGAGTACCAGTATCACGACGACGTGCGCCACATCGACTGGAACGTCACTGCACGCCTGCGGACGCCCTACGTCAGGGAATACCACGAGGAGAGGGAGGTCACCGCGTGGTTTCTCCTCGACCTCAGCCCGTCGGTGCATTTCGGCAACAGCGGCGGCTCCGGTGCGCGGGGCAAGCACCGGGTTTCGGCCGAATTGGTGGCAGTGCTCGCGCGGCTGCTCACGCGCCACGGCAACCGTGTCGGGGCGCTGTTCTACGGCGATCGCATCGACACGGTGATCCCGGCGCGAACCGGCCGGCGCCACGTGCTGCATCTGCTGCACCGGATGCAGTCGCGGCCTGCGCGCGTGCGCTCGGCGGCGACGAACCTGGGCGAATTACTGCAGTCCGCATCGAACATCATGCGCCGGCGCTCGATCGTGTTCCTGGTCTCGGATTTCATCAGCGAGCCGGGGTGGGCCGCGCCGCTGGCGCGGCTTGCGCGTCGCCACGAGATCGTGGCGGTGCGGCTCACCGACCCGCTGGAACGCTCGCTGCCCGATCTCGGCATGCTCACGATGCAGGACGCGGAAACCGGCGAGCAGCTGTTCGTCGACACGCACGACCGGGGCTTTCGCCGCCGCTTTGCCGCGGCGGCCGGCAAGCGCGAGGCTGAATTTCGCACGGTGCTGCAGCGCTGCGGAATCGACGCACTGGAACTTTCCACCGACGGCGAAATCGTCGACGCGGTCCTGCGGTTCGCTGATCTGCGCAAGCGGCGCAGGCAAACCCCGACGGCTGGCGGCCGGCCCGTGCCACGCGTGCAGCAGCCCGCGCGTTCGCCTGGAGCCGACACGTGACCTTCCAATGGCCTGAAACGCTGTGGCTATTGGCTGCGGTCCCGGTGCTCGTCGCCGGGTACGTCCTGCTGTTGCTGCGCAACAAGAAGGCGGCCTTGCGCTACGCGAGCCTCGCGCTGGTGCGCGAAGCGATCGGTGCAGGGCCGGCGATCCGGCGCCACGTCCCGCCGTTGCTGCTTCTGCTCGCACTGGTCGCGATGGTGGTTGCGATCGCGCGGCCCAGTGCCGTGGTCACGCTGCCGACGCAGCAGGAGACCGTCATCCTTGCGATGGACGTCTCGGGCAGCATGCGCGCCACCGACGTGGAGCCCAACCGGCTGGTAGCGTCGCAGACCGCCGCGAAGTCGTTCATCGCCGAGATGCCGCCGAGCACGCGCATCGGCGTGGTCTCGTTTGCCGGAACGGCGGCGGTGGTGCAGCCGCCGACCAGAAACCGCGAGGATATCGTCGCCGCGATCGACCGTTTCCAGCTGCAGCGCGGCACGGCCATCGGCAGCGGCATCATCGTCTCCCTCGCGACGATCTTTCCGGAGGCCGGCATCGACGTGAGCGAGCTGATCGGCCTGAACTCCGGCACCCGCGATTCGATCAGCGGCAAGCCGCCGCCTGCGGCGCGCAAGGCCGAGAACGAGCCGCTCAAGCCGGTTGCGCCCGGTTCATTCACGTCGGCCGTCATCATCCTGCTCACCGACGGCCAGAGAACCACCGGCCCCGACTCGCTCGAAGCCGCCCGCATGGCCGCCGCGCGAGGGGTTCGGATCTTCACGGTCGGCATCGGCACGACGGCCGGGGAGATCATCGGCTTCGAAGGGTGGTCGATGCGCGTGCGGCTCGATGAGGAGGTGCTGAAGGCGATTGCGGATATCACCCGCGGCGAGTATTTCTACGCCGGGACCGCGACCGACCTGAAGAAGGTGTACGAGATCCTCAGCACGCGGCTGGTGTTCGAACGCAAGCATTCTGAAATCGGCGCGTTGTTCACGGCGGCAGCGGCCGTGCTCGCGCTGCTGGCCGGGCTGCTGTCGCTGCTCTGGTTCAACCGGATCGTTTGAACGAAGCTCGCGCGGCGCCCGGGGATCGAGCGACGCTTCTAGCGCGTCGGCGGCTGGGATCGCGGCGGTGGTGGCGGCGGCGGCGCCGCTTCCTTTGCCTCCTCCAGCTTCAGGATAATGAGCGTGCAGTTGTCACCGCGGCCGTTGGCACGCTGCCGTGCCTGGTCGATGAGCTGTCCGGCCGCCTCGCGCGCAGGCCAGGCCGCGATCACGCCGGCCATCTCGTCATCGCTGAAGTAAGCCCACAATCCGTCCGAACACAGCAGGAAGCTGTCGCCGCCCTGCACGTCCTCGGCTGTTCCGATGTCGATCAGCGGCGCATCCTCTCCGCCCAGCGAGGTCACCAGCACGTTGCGCCTCGGGTGCACCGCCGCCTGCTCGGGCGTCATGAAGCCCTTTTGCATCATCTGCTCGACGTAGGAGTGGTCGCGCGTATGGAATATCGCCTTGTTGTCCCGGAAACGGTACAGCCGCGAATCGCCGCAGTGCGCCCAGGTGGCCGACATGGTTTCGCCGCGCGACTGCAGCATCAGGATCACGCCGGTCGTGTTCGGGTCCTGATCCGCGTTCAGGACGCGGCTGGCGCGTATCATGAGGTGCGCTTCATTGAGCGCGTCGGAAAGCAGCTGCGCCGGAGTCTGGTCGTCCGGCGCGAACTGCTCGAAGCTGTTTTTTGCGGTCAGCACGACTTGCCCGGCAGCGAGCGCGCCGCCGGCGGTGCCGCCCACCCCATCGGCCAGCACCGCCAGCACCAGCCTCTTCTGGCGCGGGTGCTGGTACAGCACTGCACGGTCCTGCTGCTCCTTGCGGTCTCCGATGTGTTGCGCCATGCAGGCGTCTATTGACATCGGCATTCAAAATGCTCCGGTCCTCTGCACATTACGGCGAGCACTATACATGCTGGGCATTTCCACGTTGTCGGCGGATCGAAACGCGGTTTGCCAAACGCTTCCATCGACGCAATTCTGCGGCCGAAAAGCGCCGCCATGCGCTTGGCGTGGACTGCCTTCGCTGTTTCAGCCCGCGGGCTTCTCGCCCGTGGCCTGCAGGAACACCGCGCAGGCGTCGAGCTTGCCGAAGGACGCGCGGCGCGCGGCCTGGTATTGCGAACGCACCAGCGAAGCGATCGGCGCAGGGCGGTCGAGGTCCTGCGCGAGCGACAGGAAGTAGCGCAGGTCCTTTTCCATCAGCTCGAGCTGGAACTGCGGCACGAAATCGCGCTTGAAGATCTTCAGCAGCTTGCCCTTCAGCAGGCGCGAACCTGCCGCGCCTTCGTTGAGAATCTCCTGCGCGGCAGCGCGGTCCACGCCAGCAGCTTCGGCGACGGCAGCCGCCTCGGCGATGGCGGCGGTCAGCGTGCCCGAGAGCATGTTGTTCACCAGCTTGATGGTCGCGCCCGCGCCGGACGGGCCGGCGCGCCTTGCCATGCGCCCCATCGCCTTCATCACCGGCTCGCCGCGCGCGAACGCGGCCTCGTCGCCGCCGACCATGAACACCAGCTCCCGGCCCTCGGCCTGCGCGAGGCTGCCCGACACCGGCGCGTCGAGGAACTCGCAGCCGCGCTCGCGGCATGCGGAGGCGAGCTTTCTTGCCATGCTCGGCGTGGCGGTCGTGGAATCGATGAACAGCGTGCCCTGCGCGGCGCCCGCGAGCGCGCCGTCTGCGCCGAGCGTCACCGCTTCGGTGGCCGCGTCGTCGGCGACCATCGTGACGACGGCGTCGGCGCTGCGTGCGGCATCCGCGGGGGAGTCGCACACCTCGATTCCCTTTGCGGCGAAGGGCTTCGTTTTCGCGCGGTCGCGGTTGAACACGCGCAGCTTGTGCCCTGCCGCGTGCAGGTTCATCGCCATGCGCGATCCCATCGCGCCCAATCCTATGAATGCCACCGTGGTCATCAGTTCTCCTCCTTAAGGTCAGCGGGTTCGGGGGCTATTGTTGCACGGAGGCGGGTTGGAAACGAAGCGACCGGTTTGCGGTTGTGCAGCGCGCGGGTCCGCGCGATTTGGCGTTCGGCGCAGAAGCGTTGGGAGATCACCTGGCGCGACACAACGCGGCTGGAAGTCGCCGGCAGAGTGGAGGACTGATCGGCGCGGCGCAGCAAGTTTCTATTGGTGGATATCTGCCGGCAGAAACCGATCTCTATCGATGCCAACTTGCTTCGATAGGTAGATGCTTCTAGCATGCGACGCATGCAGTTCATTGCACGTTAGCCCGCCTCAGGGAGCAGAATGGAACTATGGCAACGATACTGAATGACACAGAAATAAAGCGTCTGCCGGGAACAGTAATTGTTGACGGCGACGCGATTGTCAAGAACAAGGATCGGCTGTTCGCCAGCGGCGGGGCAGCTGATGGCTAACAAGTGCGTGAACCTGTCGATCCGCCCTGTCACGGCCCGTGCTCGCGCACGATCCGCGCCAAACCGGCTCGCAGGTTACGCACCACGTTAAGCAGCACAAAACGATCGACCGTGGCCACCGGCGCAACCACCTGCGAGTTGTGCATTCCGAGCGAAGTGGTTCTTGAGAACGCTCTGGCCTACGTCCGTTACGACAGCAATTCACTCAGCCGTGGACACGTCCTCGTCGTTCCGAAACGTCATGTCGCGGATTTTTTTGACATGACTGCCGATGAACAATCAGCGGTTCTCGCGCTGCTCAATCAGGCGCACAGGTCAATCCAAACACAGCATTCCCCCGATGGCTACAACATTGGCGTGAACATTGGGAAAGCGGGCGGCCAGTCGCGAATGCACGTGCACGTCCATTTGATCCCACGATACAAGGGCGATGTGCCAGATCCGCAAGGGGGGATTCGGTGCGTACTGGCGGGTAGGAAGCCTGCTGCTTAACTTACCAGGAAGTCATCAACGGCGCCCGCGCCATCCTCGACAACTACCGCCCCCATATCCCCATCCGCCTCGACTGGCCGGAAATGGCGCTTGGTGATCAAAGTTCCTGTTCCACCCCTCGCTACGCAGCAAGCCATCGTCGCCGAGACCGAAGCCGAGCAGGCGTTGGTCGCCGCTAACCGCGAACTGATCGCCCGCTTCGAGAAGAAGATCCAAGCCGCCATCGCCCGCGTCTGGGGTAATGAGCCATGAAGTTTGCCGAATTCGATCAGTATTCGGAAGACATGCTGATGGCCCAGTATGATGTTTCCGAGATCATCAGCTGCGAACTCATGAAGGGCGAGATTCGTGAGGATTTCCTGATAGCCGACGATCTTGTCGTACTCTGCATGAGGCCCGATCCAGAACCACTTGATGCTGTCCGGCACATCGTGTCCGAGGGCACGATATCGCCCGCCTACGCGAACGGACCACGCTTTCCCGATGCGCTTGAAGTGAAGCGATGGATGCCGCGGGTCGGCCTTGAGAAGCTGGAAGTTCTTGTTGGCGGTCTCTCGAACCTCTGGCGGCAGCGCGTCATACAGCGCCCAGAAGCCGCGAGGATCCCCAGTGTTTCAAAGCGGTCGGCTGTTGCCCGCCTTATGCTCCGCCAAAGACTCCTCGATGAAGCGATCGAGCTTTCCGGCCGTGGAGTCGGCCTCAATCTGACTGTCCCATGATTGAGCGTCAAATTCCGCAAACCACGCAGGAAGCTTCGCCAGGTCTTCGGGCGAGAGGTTCTTGATGCGGTTTTCAATCTGTTCGACTTCGCTCATTTGAGCTTCGCTCAGTGGTGAAGAATTTTCGACAAAAACAATTGCGCCCGATCTCCGCGCGGCGTGCCGAAAAATTCGTCCTTGGTGGCATCCTCGATGATCTTGCCCGCGTCCATGAAGATGACGCGATGCGCCACCTTCCTCGCGAATCCCATCTCGTGGCTGACCACCATCATGGTCATGCCTTCCTGCGCCAGCTCGACCATCACATCGAGCACTTCGTTGATCATCTCCGGGTCGAGCGCCGAGGTCGGTTCGTCGAACAGCATCGCGATCGGGTCCATCGACAGCGCGCGCGCGATCGCCACGCGCTGCTGCTGGCCACCGGAGAGCTGCCCGGGGAACTTGTCCTTGTGCGCGAGCAGGCCCACGCGCTCGAGGAGTTTCAACCCCTTGACCTTCGCCGCCGCCTCGGTGCGCCCGAGCACCTTGATCTGGCCGAGGGTGAGGTTCTCGGTGACCGAGAGATGCGGAAACAGCTCGAAGTTCTGGAACACCATGCCGATGCGCGAGCGCAGCTTGGGCAGGTCGGTCTTCGGGCTGCCGACGGAAATTCCATCGACCAGGATTTCGCCCTTCTGGAAGGGTTCGAGTGCGTTCACGCACTTGATGAGCGTCGATTTGCCGCTGCCCGAAGGGCCGCACACCACCACCACTTCGCCCTTTTTCACCTCGGTGGAGCAGTCGGTCAGCACCTGGAAAGTGCCGTAGTGCTTGCTGACGTTTTTCATGGAGATCATGTGGCGCTCTCTAGCGTATGACCGCGATTCTGCCCTGCAGCTGCCGCACCAGCGTCGACAGTCCGAACGAGATGACGAAGTAGACCACCGCGACGAAGGTGTACATCTCGACCAGCCGGTAGTCGCGGTTGGCGATCTTGACCGCGGCGCCGAGGAAATCGGTCGCCGAAATGACGTACACCAGCGAAGTGTCCTGGAACAGGATGATGGTCTGCGTGAGCAGCACCGGCGTCATGTTGCGGAACGCCTGCGGCAGCACGATGCGCGCCATGGTCTGCCCGTAGGTCAGACCCAGCGCGTAGCCGGCGGATACCTGGCCGCGCGAGATCGACTGGATGCCGGCGCGCATGATCTCACAGTAGTAGGCGGCCTCGAACATGGTGAAGGTGATCACCGAGGACAGGAACGCGCCCACCTTGACCGGCTCCTTGGCGCCGATCACCCACGCGCCGATGTAGGGCACCAGGAAGAAGAACCAGAAGATCACCAGCAGCAGCGGTACCGAGCGCATCAGGTTGACGTAGCCGCCGGCCAGGATCGACAACGGCTTGAAGCTGGAGAGCCGCATCATTGCGAGCAGCGTGCCGAAGAAGATGCCGCCGGCCATCGCGATTCCCGTCAGCGTCAGCGTGAACGTCATGCCCTCCTTGAACAGGTAGGGCAGCGAACGCTGGATGACGTCGAAATCGTAGCCGGAGAACATGCGTCAGTGACCCGGGACCTGCGCGACGGCGGAACCGATGAAGCCGGGGACGCGCAGCTTGCGCTCGAGCGCGCGCATGCCGAGCACCACCACCAGGTTGGTCAACAGGTAGATCAGCGTGGCCGCGGCGAACGCCTCGAACACGTGGAAACTGAACTCCTGCATCGCGCGCGCCCGCCCGGTGAGTTCCAGCAGGCCAATCGTCAGAGCGATCGAGGAATTCTTGACAATGTTCATGAACTCCGAGGTCAGCGGCGGCAGCACGATGCGAATCGCCATCGGCAGGATCACGTAACGGTAGGTCTGCGACAGCGTCAGGCCGAGCGCTGTGCCGGCCATGCCCTGGCCGCGTGGCAGCGACTGGATGCCGGCGCGCACCTGCTCGGCCACCCGCACCGAGGTGTAGATCCCCAGGCACAGCACCGCAGGAATGTACGAGCCCCCGGGCGGCGGCATCGGCTTGATGGCGTCGCCCAGGCCCTTGGGCAGCAGTTCCGGCATTACGAAGAACCACAGGAACATCTGCACGATCAGCGGGACGTTGCGGAACACCTCGACGTAGGCGTTGCCCAGAACCACCACCCACTTGTACGGCGTGGTGCGCAGCGTGCCGACCACCGCGCCCACCGA
>JBGOTT010000048.1:0-17746 GCA_041476585.1 Gammaproteobacteria bacterium
CGCCGTCGACATCGAAAATCATCAGCCTGACCGCAAGCGCGCGCTCGAGCGCATCCCCGGGCATGCCTAGACCGCCTTGGCGCGCAACAGGGACTTCATTCGTCGACGTGGCCGACGCTACGTGCAGCGCTTATCATAGCCCCAAAAGTATAGCGCAAGGCTTGGTCACTCCCCTCTATGGACGCCGCAGGCGCACCGTTGCAGGCCGTGCTGGTATTGCTCGCGTGCGCGGTGCTGACGGTGGTCGCCGCGCGCAGCCTGCACCTGCCGCCGATGCTCGGGTACCTGCTCACGGGCGTGGTGCTTGGTCCGCACGCGCTCGCGCTCGCGGCCGACAGTGCAGCCATGCACCACCTGGCCGAATTCGGCGTGGTGTTCCTGATGTTCTCGATCGGGCTGGAATTCAGCCTGCCGAAGCTGGTGGTGATGCGCCGCGTAGTGTTCGGCTTGGGGCTCGCCCAGGTCTGCGCGACGCTGGTGCTGGTGCTGGCGGCGACGCTCGCCCTTGGCGGTACCTGGCAAGCGGGGATTGCGTTGGGCGGCGCACTCGCCATGTCGTCGACCGCCATCGTCTCCAAACTGCTCGGCGAGCGCGGCGAACTCGACACTACGCACGGGCGCGAGATCATCGGGACGCTGTTGTTCCAGGACCTCGCGGTCGTGCCCCTGCTGATCGTCGTTCCGGCGCTCGGCGGCGCGGCGCAGGAACTCGGGCCTGCGATCGCGATCGCGCTGGGCAAGGCCGCAATCGTGCTCGGTGTGCTGATCGTAGCGGGCCCGCGCGTGATGCGCGGCTGGTTCCGTGTGGTCGCCGCACGCCGCTCCAACGAGTTGTTTGTCCTCAACGTGCTGCTGATCACGCTCGGACTGGCCTGGATCACGTCGCTCGCCGGGCTGTCGCTCGCGCTCGGCGCATTCCTGGCGGGTGCGCTGATCAGCGAAACCGAGTACCGCTACCAAGTCGAGGAGGACATCAAACCGTTCCGTGATGTACTGCTCGGCCTGTTTTTCGTCACCGTCGGAATGGCGTTCGATTTGAACATCGTCGCCGGCAAACTGTGGCTGGTCGTACTCGTGCTGCTGCTCCTCGTGGGCGCGAAATTCGCGCTGGTTGCCGCGTTGTCACGCGCCTTCGGCAGTCCGTCGGGAACGGCGCTGCGCAGCGCGATCGCGCTGGCGCAGGGCGGGGAGTTCGGCTTCGTGTTGCTCAGCGCCGCGGGCGCCGCGGCGATCGTGCCCGGCGGGGTGCTGCAGGTGCTGCTCGCGGCGGTGATCCTGTCGATGCTCGCGAGCCCGTTCCTGATCGCGGCGAGCGATCGCATCGTGATGAAGCTGTCGTCTTCGGAGTGGATGATGCGTTCGCTCGAGCTGCATCGCATCGCCGCGCAGTCGATCGCGACGGAGCGCCACGTGATCATCCTCGGCTATGGCCGAAACGGCCAGCGCCTTGCGCGGCTGCTCGATGCCGAGCGGGTGCGCTCGATTGCGCTCGACCTCGATCCGGAGCGCGTGCGCGAGGCTGCGCTGGCGGGGGATACCGTGGTGTTCGCCGATTGCGCGCGGCGCGAGGCGCTGATTGCCGCGGGAATCTCGCGCGCAGCAGCGGTGGTGGTGACGTTCGCCGATGCCGCCGCCGCGGTAAGGGTGCTGGCGCACATCCACGCGCTCAATCCCGGGCTGCCCGTCATCGTGCGCGCGCGCGAAGAAAGCGATATCGAGAAGCTCACCGCCGCCGGTGCGTCGGAGGTGGTGCCCGAGGCGCTCGAGTCCGGACTGATGCTCGCGTCCCATACGCTGCTCTGGATCGGCGTGCCGCTTGCGCGCATCATGCGGCGCCTGCGCAGCGTGCGCGACGAGCACTACGGGCTGTTGCGCGGCCTGTTCCACGGCGCGGGCGATGAGCCCGAATCGCTCGACGCCGCGCAACCGCGGCTGCATTCGGTGACGATCGACGCGAGCGCGTTTGCAGCCGGGCGCACGTTCGGCGAACTCCGCCTCGAGGCGCTCGGCGTGCAGGTGAAGATCGTACGGCGCGCCGGCAGCGGCAAGCTGCCGCCCGCGCAGGAGCTGCGGCTCGAGCCCGGCGACGTGGTCGTGCTGCTCGGTGTTCCCGACCAGCTGGCGAAGGCTGAGATCCAGCTGCTGCAAGGCTAGAATGACAAGGCCGGCTTTCGCCGGCCTTCGCAGGTCGCGCCCGCGCCGCGCGGTTACAGCGCGCGGCAGAGCGTGTAGATGTTCGTCCCGGTTTCCGCGTACGCTCCCGTCGCGACCTGACCGGCGCCAATGTCTGGATTGGGCTGGGTCTGGATCAGCGCGCGCACTGTGCCGAGGTTGGGCGTACCATCGTCCATCTGGGTGTCGACCGCGATCGCGATCTTGTCGGTCAGATTGGCGGAGCAGATGATCAGGCCGACGAAGCCGTTGCCACCTGCCGCGTTGAGCAACGTCGGGCCGGCGGCAGCGAGCCCGTCACCAGTCTGCACCCCGATCAGTCCGGTCAGGGCGTTGAAGGGTTGCGTCGGCCCGTTTCCGGCGACGAATCCGGCTTGGCGCAGATGGTGCCAAAAGCTGCATGCCTCAACGGCGGTGGTGCAGGCGGCACCCCCGTTGTTGTAGGTACCGGCGACCTGCCCGTTGCCGTTGCCGCTGACCACCGGCGGGGAAGCGGTCGTCCAGCGAGCCGCTGCGCCCGGATCGTCGCCCGGGATAGCGCGGTAGCGGTCGTTGTAGCCGTGGTAGGCAGCCGAGATGCCGGAAAAGTCGGCGATCGCGTTCTTGATCTTGGCCTGGGTGATCATCTCCTGGCCCTTGAGGATGCCGCCCAAGAGCAGGCCGATGATCACCAGCACGATCGCAATCTCGACCAGCGTAAAGCCCTGTTGCCTCGTCTTCATGGTTAGACCCCTGTTGGTTCAAAGGTGTTGACCCAATCAAGCAATCTCCGTGCCTTCCGAAAAAAACCGCGAAATTGCCAAAATTCGCAATAGATTGTCAGGTCAGTTGACGAAATTTCATCACACATGTCCGTAACTCGACGGATCTCTTGCTATTTCGAGGGCTTGGAACCACCCTGAGCCCGAATGCGGGTTTCCAGGATTTTTAGCCGTTCGTACAGGAAGCGCAGTTCCTCCGGGTTGGTAATTCGACCGCTGGCGAGCAGGCCGCCAATCAGCACCCGGGCGGCTTCCAGTTCGTTCATGTCTTCGAGGATGAAGATCTCCATTTGCTTCGCCCAGACCGGCACATCCGGCCCCGTGGCCTGGCGGTCGATGGCGGAGGCGAAGCGCCGCGCCAGCGCCAGGTCCTTGAGCCGGTGTTTGGCGAGCAACGCGGCATGCGCGAGCCACGGCCAGCGTCGGTCCGGATCCTCGAGGAAGCGTCGATAGATGAACTCGAGCATCTTGCGCTGGCGCACCGGGTCGTCCACTTCCGCATAGATGCGGGCGGCCGAGGATAGCGCGTACTGGCTGCGCGGATCCAGCTCGACGATCGCATCCAGCCATGCGATCAGGCGATCGTAATCGAGTTTCTGGTAGGGCAGGCGGTTGCCGGACCGGTAGTCAAAAGCCTGCAGGTAAAGCATGGTCAGGCGCGCGACCGCCTGCGGCTCGCCGAGCGCCGCGAGCTTGAGCGCCGCAGGGCGCGGCGCAGGGGGCAGCTCTTCAGCGGCCGGCGTGCCGGCGCGTTCGCTTGCGCGCCAGGCGATTTGCAGCGCCAGGCTCGCGCCGAGCAACACGAGAATCGCGGTCGGAACGCCGCGGCGCTTGTAGCGCGCCGCGCTCACAGGTCGCGCCGGTGGAAGTCGAACAGGCCGGCTGCGGTGAGGAGCGCGCCATAGACGACGAGCGCACCGGCGAGCTGCGCGAACTCGGTGGCGGTCGGTGGGCCATAGACCAGCCAGCCGGATTGCGTGGCTTGCTCAAGCGGCGGCAGCGCGAACGCAACCGCGTCCAGGCCCCACTGCCCGACGCGCTGCGCGAGGCCCCCGTCGTCGGTGAGCGGCCCGGAGGCGATCGCGCGCAGGGCGGAGATCGCGCGCGCAAGCAGGTAAAACGCCGCCGTGGCCGCAAGCGCCGGAACAACCTGTGCGAGCGCCATCACGAAGAACAGGCTGGCACAAGCCACCAGCGCTGTTTCCAGAGCGAGCGAGGCGAACCAGGCGACAACCGCCACAGGGCTTGCCCAGAGGAGCATCGCAAGCGCGAAACAGGCCGCGAGCAGCATACCCGAGGCGGCAAATCCGGCGAGTCTGCCCAGGTAAAAAGCGGTACGCGACATCGGCAGCGAAAGCGCCAGTTCGAGGCTCTTGTCGGCGTATTCGCGCACCACGCTGGTGACGACCAGGACCGCCACCAGGAACACCGCGCAGAGGCGAAACAATGCCGCCACCACCACGGTCTGCGTCGCGAGGCTCTCGGTCATCGCGAGCCGCGACAGAAAACCGGCCACGCCCAAGCCGATCGCGATGCTCGCCAGCGCCAGCCAGGGCAGACCGGTGCGCCGCGCTTCGAGCAGCGCGAACCGAGCCAGCGTCATGACCGGATGCATCGCCTACCCATGAATCTGAACATGCGTTACGCTCGCGTTCGAAGTCCCGTACCCTAAGCGAAGCGCACGCCAAGATGCAAGTGATCACCAGCCTGCCCCTGCCGATGTTCACCCGCCTGGCAAATGCCGCGCTCGCGTTCAACCAGCGCTACGGGCGGTTCGTGGTGGTCGCAATGCTGGCCCTGCTGCACGTCGCGGCGTTTCGAGGGCCGGCCGATATCTGGGCCCGGGCGCTGTTGCTCGCGCACCTTGGGCTGTTGCTGATCTGGCAGCCGCTGGTGCGTGGCCGCTACCGGGTCAAGGGCATCCAGCTTGCGCTGATTGCGCTGGGTGCCGTGACCGTGATGCTGTGGCTCAATGCGTGGCTGCTCGTGTTCTGGGTGTGCGTGCTTGCCGGAGTGGTCGGCGGCAAGGTGTTTTTGCACCAAGAGCGCTGGCAGCGGCGCTACTACATGCTGGTGCTCCTCTACCTGCTCGCCTTGCTCGCGGTCGAACTGCTGCCGGGGATCGCGCCGCGTCAGGAAATCATCGCCGAGGTGCGGCTCGCCGCGCAGTACGGGCTCCCGGTGTTGTTCGTTCTGATGATGTTGCTGCCGACCGAACCTGAACCGGCCGAGGCTCCGCAGGCGATCGACTTCCTCTACAGCATATTCCTGATGCTGTTGCTCGGCCTGGTGATCCTGGGCAGTTTCACGTTCATGACGCTCGGCCGCACCAGCTACCTCGAGGCGCTCACCTATACCGTTTTCCTGATCGCCGGCAGCGTGTTTCTGATCGGCCTGGCGTGGAACCCGCGCACCGGTTTCGCGGGTTTGAATGTGTTTTTCTCGCGCTACGTGTTCTCGATCGGCCTGCCGGTCGAGAAGTGGCTGTATTTCCTCGCCGAACTATCGCAGGTCGAGTCGAGTCCGGAGCGCTTTCTCGCAGAGAGCATCGCCGGGCTCACGCGGCTGAACTGGGTGAGCGGCGCGGCCTGGCGTACCGCCCACGACGAGGGACAACATGGCGAGGTGAGCGGGTTCGCGGTGGAATACGAGAACTCCGAAGTCGCGCTCACCATCTATTCGCGCCACCGCGCCAGTCCGGCGCTGCTCTGGCACCTGCGCCTGCTCGGCCAGCTGCTCGGCGAGTTCTATCTCGCCAAGCTGCGCGAGCAGAAGCTGCAACAGCACAGTTATGTGTTGGCGGTGCACGAGACCGGCGCGCGTCTTACCCACGACGTCAAGAACTTGCTCCAGTCGCTGAACGCGCTGTGTGCGGTGGCCGGGCAGGACGCCCGCGCGGATTCCCCTGAGCTGCAGGCGCTGATCCGGCGTCAGCTGCCGGTGATCACCCAACGTCTGTCGGCCACGCTCGACAAGTTGCAGCGCCCGCGGACTGACGACGAGCAGCACGTCCCGGCGGACGCGTGGTGGGTGGGGCTGCAGGAGCATTACCGGGGGCAGGGCGTCGAATTCGCCGAGGCGCGCCTTGCCCCAGGCGCCCTGCTGCCGCGTTCAATTGCCGACAGCGTCGCGGACAACCTGTTGCAGAACGCGATTTCCAAGCGCCAGGCCGGGTTGGCGGTGAGCATCCGCGTTTCGCTCGAATGCGGCGCTGCGCTCGCGTTGCGCGTCTGCGATACGGGGGACGCGGTGCCGCCCGAGGTCGAGCGGCTGCTGCTGCGCGCGCCGGTGCGCTCGGCAAGCGGGCTGGGCATCGGGCTATATCAGGCCGCGCGCCACGCGGCGGCGGGCGGCTACACGCTCGCGATCGAGCGCAACCGCGACGGCGAGGTGTGTTTCCTGCTCTCGGGCAAAGTGACGCCGCCGCCGAGTGCGCAGAGTTCCGCGCAGGATACTGCGGTGACGGGTTGAAAGTGGAAAACCGGGCTCGGCGTTACGGCAACACGCCGGCGGCGATCAGGCGACCGTAGAACACGCCGACCGGAACCCAGAGCATGATGTCGTCGTAAGCGCCGTTCGCGGCATCGGACCCGCTGGGCGGGCGGCTGACGAACACGGGATCGCCATCCAGGTTGGCGGTCTCGTCGGGTCCGTATGCGCTGGCAATAGCGCCGTTTTTCCCGGTCGAGAACACGATGAATGCGACCGTGTTCTGGTTCGTGACCGAGGGGGCAGCGTTGCACGAACTGGCGTTGATCCCGACGGAACTGGCGCACACCACGAGATCGTTCGGCCGGCAGCTCACACCATTGGCCTTCAGATTCGCCTGCGAAGTGAAGTGCGGCGATGTTGACGTGCCAGTGCAACCGGTGACGGCATTTGCCACGGCAAAGCGGATGCGGTTGTTCCAAGCGTCAACTGCGTATCCCTGGCTATCGGTTTGTTGAATGCCGATCGTGCGCGCGGGCAGAAAACCGTTTGAATTCGTAGGGAAATTGGTAGTACAAGGCCCTCCGGTTGCAGGGGTGCCGCTCGCGAGCGCTTCGTCTCCGGTGGCGGTTGCCGGACAAGGCAGTCGCCGGTTAACAATTGCATAGCCGATCAGCGCCTCCACAGCGGCTTCGAGCCGCCTGCGCGTTTCCTCTTGGTTACGGTTTTCGACCTGTGACGAGAGAGTGGCCATCGCGCCACCCACCAGCAGGGCAACGATCGCGAGCACCACCGCAAGCTCGACCAGGCTGAAGCCGCTCGCGGCGCGCCTCAGTTGCATATTGTTGTCGATCCGCTCGCAGTCGCAAGCTGGTACGGGCAGACGGCGAGCCGGTCGTTGAAAGCGGGGTACGGCTGAGGGGCTCCCGGGGGAGGGGTCGCCACGCGCAGATCGGCGCGGAAAATGCGGTTGCCAGTAGATTTGTTCTCTTCTTCGAGGTAGTTCACGATTTCGTCGCAATCCGGAATCAAGTTCGGACCCGGCAGGCCGTTCGCGTCCAGAGCGTCGGTGCAGGCGCGCGATTGGCCGGGAAGTGCGGGGCCCATCAGCGCCAGTACCAGGCGCTTTTCCCAGTAATTGCCGATCGACGACAAAGGCAGCCCGTGAACTTCGATGCAGCCCGGGTCGCCCAGCGCGGCGCAAGCGACCGGATTGACAGTCGCGCTCGGCGCGGCGGCATAGTACGTGTACTGGTACCAATTGTTATTCAGGAACCAGGTAATCCGCGGATCGGAAAGTATTGCTGCATCCGGCAGATTCCGAATCGTGACCGTAAAATTGGTCGAGCCGGGCAGGATGAACGGTTGCGAGATGTCAAAGCTCAGAGTGGCGTCGCCGGTGGAGGGCGAGAGCGGAAGCGAAAAATTGCTGATCGTCACTCCCGACGACCCTCCCGACGGCGATACGGTGATGTCGGGGGGGAGGGCGGTGATCGGTGCCCGAAAACTGTTGGCCACTTGAGGTGCCGTTACCGTGATCCTCGCGGAGAACAGCCCAGCCCCGAGCATAAGCCCCTGAAACGAACATTGCATGTTCGGTCCAGTTGCGACGCAATTCTGAGTAGCCAGCAACCCGAGCAGCGGCGAGATGAGTGATGTGACGCACGGGGGGCTAGCGCAAGACCAAGAAGTGCTGCAACCGGGATTGCTGGCCCCGGCGATTGGTGGCAGCCCCTCCCAAACCCCGTTGTCACCGCAAAAATCGTTGGTCGCCGGGTTTCCGATCCACGAGGAAGCGTAAGGCAGAAATGACACGCCCCAGCTTGAGACCGACTGGGTGGTGCGCCAATCATTCATCGCCGGCGCGACCTGCCGTTGCAATCGGTCGGCCACCGGGCCGCTGATGGCGCCCATGACATCCGCGGCGGTGATCGCGATGACTCGGTCATTGCCCCAGGGCGCGGCCCCGGCGGTGATGTAGCTGCCGGTCGCGTTGCCGCACTCGAGAAAATTGACGGGGTCGTAGGGCACCGTGTAGCGGTTCGCCTGCTGGTTTACGTTGGCGCAACCGGCAGGGGGCACTCCCGGCTCGGACATCGAGTTGATCGGCGTGCCGGGGGCGATGATCAGCGCCACCACGGCGTTCGGTTGGCCGTCCAGCGGGAGTTGATTTCCGAGACCGGGGTTGATCGTGAGGCTTGTGCCGCTGTTCACCAGCGCCCAGATGCCGGTGGATACCACGTACCAAAGCGGCTCTCCATGGCCATCCCTCAGCTGATCGATCCCCAGGGTCCGCCACGGCAGGCGCCCGAGCGCTGAGCACGTCGGAAACGAGGGAACCACGACGGGTGCCGCGATCCCCGCGGCGGCAGTTCCCGGCTGGCCCAGCGATTCCGGACAGGGAAGGCGACCGGGATGATCTTCGTTTGAGTCGGCAGCCTTCAGCGCGACGTAACCAAGCAGCGCCCGCTTACCGGCATTGAGCGCTTGGCCGGTAAGAATCTCGCTTTCCGCCGTGCGCGACGCCGCCTTGCTCAGCGCACTGACGGTGAACCAGGCAACGCCGAGAATCAGTATTGCAGCGAACACGATGAGTGCTGCGCCTCGCTGCCCGTTCGGAAAATTGCGAATCCGGCGCACTGGCGCGCTTCGCATTGTGCCGGTCAGCGACTGCGCTGCGGCGGCATATAGGGCGCCGCCTTGCCGCCGCGCAGCGGATCTCTGACCTCGCCCGTCACACGGTCGAGGGACTGGCCGATCTTGAGATCGATGCGCCGTTCCCCGTCGCCAATCTCGACCGTCACGCGCGAAGGATCGGTGCGGCGCGGCAGCACGCGCAACCCCTCCTGCTGCGCACCCCCATCCTGCGCCTGGCCGTTCACCCATACGGTCGAGCGTTCGTTGCCGCGCTTCACGGATCCATCGATGCGCGTCGCGGCCGCCGACCCGACGATCACCGCCTGAGGCGTATCCGGCAGCCGCGCCTTGCGGCGCGCATCGAGCGCGCTGCGCTGTTCCGGCGTAAGGAACAGGCGACCCAGTTCCTCGGCGCGCGCGAACGGCGCGCGGGCGAACGCGAGGATCGCGATCAGAACCATCAGCGTGGCGGCGTGCTTCATGAGGGTTTCGCGGCCCGGTCGACGATGGTGATCAGGTGGATCTCGCACTGCGCCCGCAAACGCGGGGCGAGCGACAGTAGGGTCGCTTGCGATGCGCCCGAGCGTACCAGATTGCAACGCTGCACCGCCGTGTACTGGTTGCCCGAATCGCGCAGATCGCGCAGAAACGCGAAGAGGTCGCCCTCGTGCAGCAGCGCGATCTCCACCTTCATCGTGCTGGCGAAGAAGTCCACGTTGGCGGGTTTTCCCGGAACCGAGACCAGCGGTTTCTGCGGTTCGATGCGGTAGCGCAGGTCGAGCAGCTCGCGCGTGGTGCGGATGCGAGCCATGGCGTCCGCCCATTCGAGCCGGCGCTCCTCGCCGAGGATCCCGGCCTCGCCGAGCTGCTGGTAACCCTCCATCCTTTCCGTGACCTCGCGCTCCTCGTCGCTGATGCGTGCGAGGCGCTCGCGGCTCTGGTTGCGCTCGGTCTTCGCCGCAGCAAGCTGTGCGTTGGACCGCACCAACTCCGGTTTCATCCACCCGACCAGCGCGGTGCCCGCGGCGAGCAGGGCCAGCATCAGGACCAGCGGAACGCCGAGCTTGCGCAGTTCGCCAGGGGTCAGGTTCATTTGCCGATCCTGCGCGCGAGCGCGATTTCAAAGCGCGGGGTGTCGCCGCCGTCGGACTGCCCGATGTCGCCCGATAGGGTCCCGTCCGAGGTCGTGTCGAAGGGCAGCCGGGTCCGGATGATCTGCCAGGCCGGGTCGGTGCGCAACGCATCGGCAAAACGCTGTACCTGCGCGGTAATGCCGCGATAATCCGATCGCTGCGTCGCGTTGACGCGCCCGCCGATGACGATGATCTGGAACTGTTCAGCGGCCGGTTGCGCAGCTCCCGGCGTCGCAGCCGGTGCTGCGCTCGCCTGCGCCTGGGCGGCCGGCCTGGCGGGAAGCTTCACCAGCGCATCGGCCTTGCCGAGCTGCCAGTCGAGGGAATCGATCTCGATTTGGGGGAACTGATCGAGCGCGCGAGAAACGTACTCGAACGCGGGCTGCGGGAACGCAGTGCGCATCGCGAGGTTGCGAAACTCGTTGACCGTCGCCTTGAGATTGTCCGACGTGGTGCGCGTCACGGGGAACTGCGACGTAATCCGCTCGTACTCGCGCTGCGCGGTGCGCGTCTCGAGTTGCTGGCGCGCGATCTGGTCCCGAACGTCCGAAATATCCAGCCAGCGCAGACCGGCCGCCGTCGCGCACGCCGCGAAACCGATGATGCCGACGCCGAGGATGCCGCGCTGCAATTGCCAGAGGCGGAAGCTGCGCCGGTCCTCCACGCGCGCGAACTGTTCCTTGGGCGGGTGGTTCGCGGCCACATGCAGGTAGAGCTGTTCGGCACCGAGCTCGGGGTCGAGGCGCTTCAGACCGACGGCCTTCGCGGCCCCGCCGAGGTCAAAGCTGCGGAAAGTCAGGCGCGCGTCCGAAGTGAGGGTCTGTTGGAACGCGGGCAACTGGCCCGGCGGAGTGATCACCAGGACCTGGATCGGGCCGCTGTCGCGCGGCAGCGCGCGCAGCGTGCCAAGGTACTGCGCCAGACGGAAGGTTTCCGAGCGCACGAACAGGGCCAGCGTCTCGGGAGTCATCTCCACGGTACGCTCCAGGCGCGCGAAGCGCAGCTTGCCGTTCTCGAGGAAGCTCTGCCGCAATCCGGTGCGATGCACCGTCACGACGAAGCAATGCTTGCCCCGGTTCCCGAGCCGGACCGCGAGTTGCGGCGCGATCAATGGCACCGAAAACACACCGGCGAGCCGCGCCCCCGCATCGCTCAGCGCGTCGAGCCACGGCGTGAACTGCAGCGTGTTGGTGAACGACGCGAGCAGCAGACGTTCGTTGCGCCGTTCAGTGGTGACCGTGCCGAGCGTGAGCGCGGCAGCGAGCCGGGTGTCGCGGTAGCGCTGGGCTAGGTGCCGCTGGATGATGTTCTGCCGATCCGCGCCGCGCAGGTAGGGGATCGACTCTTCGTGGAAGTCCTCGCCGGCGAGATCCGCCAGCACCGAGAACAACGAGCCTTTGTGCGCGGCGAGATAGCCGCGGAAATCCGCCGCACCCGCGTCGTCCGTCGCAAACGTCGCCTCCTGTTCCAGCTTGCCGCCGCTGGAGCGGAACACGGCGTGCCGGTCGGCGTTGAAATAGAGGATTCGGCGGTCCGCCATGCGCGCTTCCCGATCAGAACTTCATCTTGCTGATGGTGTCGTACACCGGGCCGAGCACCGACAGCATCACCCAGCCGAGGATCGCGCCGAGCACCAGCGTCAGCGCAGGCTCGATCATCGCCTGCACCTTGCCGATCGAATCCTTCACCTCCCGGTTGTAGAAGTAGCTGACGTTGAGCAGCGCCGTATCAAGGCCGCCGGTGGCTTCCCCGATCTTCAGCATCCGGATCACCAGCGGCGGGAACAGCCCGATGTCCTGGAACGCGGCGGTGAGGTTCTTGCCGTCGGCGATCTGCTGGCCAACGGTGCGCAACGCGTTCTCCAGCGGCCGGTTGGCCACGATCTCCTCGCAGGAACGGATCGCATCGAGCACGGTGATACCCGAGGAGTACATCATCGCGAAGCTGGCGGCGAAGCGCGACAGGATGATCTTGCGCAGGATCGGGCCGAGCAGGGGCACCGCCAGTTTGTATCGATCGAGGGTGAAGGCCACGCCGGGATCGTTCTGGGCCGCGTACTTCACGCCAAACCACGTCGCAAACGGCGCGGCGAGGATCGCCCACCAGTAGTCCACGGTGACATTCGAAATCGCGATCAGGATGCGCGTCTGCAGCGGAATCTCCTGCCCCATGTTGCGGATGAAGCCGGTCATCTGCGGCACGAGATAGATCATCAGGAAGAATGTCACCAGCAGCACGGTGCCCCCGACGAACGCCGGGTACATGATCAGCTTCTTGGTCTGGGCGGCGAGCTCGTCGTCCCACTTGAGCGACTCGGTGAGCGCGGTGAGCACCTCGGCGAGTTTGCCGGTCTGTTCGCCCGAGCGCACCAGGCTGACGAACACCTTGCTGAACACTTCCGGGTAATCGGCGAGCGCCTGCGAAAGGTTGCGGCCGCCCTCGATCGATTCGATCATGCCCGAGACGACTTCCCGGAACCGCGGGTTCTCGACACTGTCGCGCAGATCGACCAGACCCTCGACGATCGGAACGCCCGCGGACGCGAGCTGCTCTAGGTGGAAGCAGAAGTTTATCAGGTCCTGGCGCTTGATCCTGCCCCCGCCGATCAGGCGCGTGCGCGCACGGCTTGGCCCGCCGGAGACCAGGTCGAGCCCCATCCGCATCAGGCGCTGCTCGAGATCGAACAGGTTGAGCGCTTCGACGCGGCCGAGCACCGATTTGCCCTGGACATCGACCGCCTTGTAACTGAACAGTGGCATCTCGGATTGGATCAGGCGCTCAGGTCAGGCTCTCGGGGCAAGGTGCTCGTTCGAGCCGCTTGAGTTGAGCCGTTCAGTTTAGCCGATCGGTGAGATCGACCACCCGCATCAGCTCTTCGATGCTGGTGACGCCGGCGCGCACCACGCGAACGCCGTCCTCCGCCAGCGGCTTGAACCCCTTGGAGCGGGCCGCGGTGACCATCTCGCGGGCGGTTGCGCGCCGCGTGATCAGCTCGTCGATGGTGCCGTCGATCTTCAGGATCTCCATGATCGACATGCGCCCCCGATAACCCTGATAGTCGCATTGCTCGCAACCGACGGCGCGGAAAACGGCGAGCCGCTCGGTTTCGCCCGCGCCGAGCAGCCGCCGCTCGCGCGCATCCGGGTCGTAGGCCTGGCGGCAGGTGCGGCACAGCTTCCTCACCAGCCGCTGTGCGATGACGCCGATGATGTTGCCCGCCATGACATCGGGCACCACGCCGATGTCGAGCAGCCGGGGGACCGCCCCGACCGCGGAATTGGTATGCAGTGTCGAGTAGACCTGATGGCCGGTCATCGCGGCGCGGAAGGCCATATCGGCGGTGTCTTCGTCGCGGATCTCGCCCACCAGGATCACGTCCGGGTCCTGGCGCATCATTGCGCGTATGCCGTTGGCGAAATCCAGTTTCGCGGATTCGGAGACGGCGGTCTGGCGGATCAGCGTCATCGGGTATTCGACCGGGTCTTCCAGGGTCATGATGTTGATCCGGTCGGAATTGATGTGGTTCAGGATCGAGTAAAGCGTCGTGGTCTTGCCGCTGCCGGTCGGGCCGGTCACCAGGATGATGCCCTCGGGCCGCGCGATCATGCGCTTGAGGATCTCCAGCGTGTCTTCCTCCAGGCCGAGCCTTTCAAGCGGGACGATGCCCTTTTGCCGGTCGAGAACGCGCAGCACAATGTTCTCGCCGTGCGTGGTCGGCAGGCTGGCGACGCGGAAGTCGATTGCGCGGCCGGCCATCGTCGCCGAGATGCGCCCGTCCTGCGGCGCGCGCGTCTCCGCGATGTTCATCTTGGCCATCACCTTCAGACGCACGGCCATCGCCGGCCAGTAGGTCTTGTGCAGGCTGCGGATCTGGCGCAGCACGCCGTCGATGCGGTAGCGGATGCGCATGAAATTCTGCTCGGGCTCGAAATGGATATCGGAAGCACCGCGCTCGACGGCGTCGGCAAGCAGGGCGGAGATCAGCCGTACGACGGGCTGGCTGTATTCGTCGCCCGCGTCCGAGACGCTGGAGTAGTCGACTTCGCCGGTCTCGATCTCGCGCAGGATGCCGTCGATCGAGAATTCGTGGCCGTAGTACTGGTCGATCGCCCGGTCGATCTCGGAGTCGCCCGCGAGCAGCATCTCGACCTCGAGCTCGCCCTTCAGGTGGGCGCGCATCTGGTCGATGGCGACGATGTTGTTGGTGTCGGCGAGCGCCACGATGAGCCGCTTCTGCATGCGATCGATCGCCACCGGGAAAATGCGATAGCGGCGCGCCATGTCGCGCGGCACCAACTTGAGCGCGGAAGGATCGACGATGATGTGCGCGAGATCGACCGACTGCAGCCCGAGCTTTTCCGACAGCGCGTCGCGCAGCGTGGCCTCGGAAACGAAGCCGAGTTGCACCAGCAGCCGTCCCACCGGCGCATGCGACTTGGTCTGCTCGAGCAGTGCGATGCGCAATTGGTCTTCGGTCAGGATCCCCTGGTCGATCAGGATCTGTCCGATGTGGCGCTTGGCCTGCGGATTGGAAGGCGAATTCATCCAACCTGAATGATACCGCCGGCGGGTGCCGGAATCCGTCAGCGGGCCGCTTGCGACAGCACCTGCACGCGATTGCGGGCAAGCGCCTGGTCGAAGCTCGCCGCGCGGGTCTGCGCCAGCACGAGGGCACGGCGGTAGTAGTCGAGCGCGAGCCTGGGCTGGCGCAACTGGTCGAGGCTCACCGCAAGGTTATAGGCGTAGTCCGGGTGCTCCGGATCGGCCGAAAACGCCTTGAAGTAGGATTGTTGCGCGTCGGCCCAACGACCCTGCTGCGCGAACTGGTTGCCGAGCGAGAAGTTGAGCACATGAGCGTCCGGATCCGCGGCGAGCAGGTTCTTCAACCGCGATTCGGCCTGCACCGGATCCACCTGCTCGCTGCGCAACGCGAGCAGGCCGGCGTGCGCGTCCGGGTCGCGCGGATCGGCGCGCAACAGCCTGCGGTAGTGGGCGTCGGCGGCTTCGAACCGTCCGGCGCGCACTTCGACTGCGGCCATTCCGAGAAGCGCGTCACGATTGGCGGGCTCGTCCCTGAGCGTATCGAGGTAGGCCGCTCGGGCGGCGGCGAGGTCCCCGCTGTTGTAGGCCGCATATGCCTGCTCGAGCCGCGGATGCACCTTTGGCGCCGAGCGCAACGCGGTCACCGGGGCGGATTCCCGCACGCGAGACGCATCCGCGAGCGCCGTGCGCGGCGTCCGCGGGGCAGCTGTGGGTTCGCGAGAGGCCGGCTTGGAAGGTGCCGCAGCGACCGGCGCAGGTGCCGGTGGCGCGGGCGTTGCGACGGAAGCGGGTTTCGCCGGTTCCGGGGCAGCTGCAGCCGGTTGCGCCCGGCCAACGGGCAATCCGGGGATCTGCACTGCTGGTTCAGCCCCCCGCGATGCGGACGTCGCAACCGGCGGCTTGGCGAGCGCCGAAGGCTCGACCGCCTTCTCGTTTGTGGGTCGAGCCGGGTTGGTATTGACAAGGGGCGCAGGTGGACGCAACTGCAGCCAGAAGTACACCACGGTACCGATGGCAAATGCACCGAGCAGGCCCGTCGCGATGTAGAACGGCAGTTTCGGGTTCGGTTCCTTGAACTTGGCTTCGAACAGATTCTTGGCCGCCGCCCGCTCGGTCCGCTTCTCCGAAGGCGGGGCAACCCGCTCGGCGGCCGGTGCGCGGCTCGGCGCCGGCTCAGGCGCGAGTTCCATCGCCGGCGGGGCCGGGTCGGCCGGGCGCCGAGCCGCCGACCCCGGAGACGCGAAGTCCTCGGAGACGATCTCCAGGGGTTGTGAGATGTCGGGCAGCTCGGCGCGCGTGACGACACGCCTTTCGCCTGCGCCCGAGGGCGCCAAGCCGCCGTCCGCGCCCGCAGCTTCGCCTTTGGCGCGGCGCTTCGCTTCTTCTTTCGCCTTTTCGGCCTTCTTGAGTGCCTCGAGGAGTAGGCTCATCGCCGTCTATTGCCTCGCTGCCTCGCCGGCGGGCTCGGGTTTGCCCGGATTGGGCCGTCGCATGAAATCCTCGCCGGGCAGCAGGCTGCGGAAATCCTGATAGTCGCCGTCGATGCTTGCATCGCGGATCACGGTGCTGCGAAGGAAGATCACCAGTTCGGTCTTCGTGATCGTGTCCTGGCGCTGCTTCAGCAACTCGCCGATGCCGGGGATGCGGGACACCCCGGGTATGCCGTCCTCGGTGTTCGACACCGAGTCCTGCATCAGTCCGCCGAGCACGGCCGTCTGGCCGCTCTGAATGCGCAGGATCGAATCGAGCTCGCGCGTCTCGAATATCGGAATCAGGTTGGGCGTCGCGGCGCTGAGCGCGGGGTTCGGGTCATTGGCGAAGCCAACCCGCCTGCGGATCGTCGGCCGCACGTTCAGGACGATGGTGTCCGCATCGTTGATCTGCGGCAGAACGCTCATCATGAATCCCTCGGCTGCCACGTTGGGGGTGGTGGTGAACGCCGTCTGAAGGGTCAGGTTTCCGGATCCTCCGGCGATCGTGATCGGGGTGGTCGAGGGCGTGATCGTGAAGTACACGATGTCGCGAGTCACTCGCAGCAGCGCCGTCTGGTTGTTGAGCACGCTGACCTTCGGGCTCGAGAGCACCTTGACGTCGCCAAACGACTCGAGAAGTCTCAGCGCAGAAGTGAAGTTCAGGCCCGCCGTCGCATAGCCGACGATGAAGGAGTTCGTGCTGACGCCGGCAGGCGTCCCGGCCGAAGACTGCTGGAACTGGAAGCCGGACGAGCCGGTCCGCAGCCGCGACCAATCGATGCCGCGCTGGTAGTTGTTGTTGAGCTGGACCTCGACGATGGTCGCTTCAATCAGCACCTGCCGCTTGACGCTCGCCAGCACCTGGTCGAGGAACTCCCGAATCTTTTCGTGCTGGCGCGACGACGCGCGAACGAACAGTACGCCGCTCTCCCGATTCCCGATCACCGAAGTGGCCACCCCGAAGCCGACGCTCGGCTGGCCCAGCGGCGTCGCTTGCGGAACCAGCGTGGGCTGGGCGCTCGTCGCGGCGGGTTGCGCGGCCACCGCCGGCTGGGGCGCGGCAGGCGCGGCGAGCGTCGCGGGGCGAATCCCCGCCGGGGTTTCCTGCAGGATCTCTCTCAAGTTCTGCATAATCGCGTCCCAAAGCTGGTTCGTAGAGGCCACGTCAATGGTCGCGGTTGATCCGGTTGCTCCGGTGGACGATCCGCCTCCGGACGCGCTCGGCCCTGCGCTTGAGAACTGGGTAGACGCCGTGGACTGCATCTTCACGTTGCGCGACGCACTCACGTAGTCAACCTTGTAGGCGCGCAAAAATGGCGTATCGCGCATGACGATCAGATTCGCCCCATCCACTTCGTAGCGCATGTCGACCTGTCTGGCGATCCGATTGAGCAGCTGCGGAAGAGTCTGGTCGATGGCGTTGAGGGTCACAGTGCCGGTGACGCCCGAGTGGATATCGACGTTGATCTTGGCATCGCGCGCGAGCGCGAACAGCAGATCGTCGACGCGCACATTGTTGACCACCACGCTGTAGGTTTCGGGCCGAACCGTGGGCCGCGGCTTTGGCAGCGGCGGCGCGACTTGCACTGCCGGGGGGATC
>JBGOTT010000049.1:0-17678 GCA_041476585.1 Gammaproteobacteria bacterium
CCAACTCCGGCTACACCACGGTGGTCATCACCGCCGTGTTCAACGCATATTTCGTCGCGGTCGTGGCAGACAAGGCCCCGTGGGCTACGTTCGCCTGGACTGCGGCACTATCGATTTCCTACTTCGCCGTACTGCTGAGCGCACCATTGGTCGGCGCATGGGCCGATGCGCGCGCGGCGAAGAAGCAGTTGCTGCTCGCATCGACGATCGGTTGCGTGGTTTTCACGTCCCTTCTGTATTTCGCGGGACCCGGCACCATCGTTCTCGCCGTTTTCCTCGTCGCGCTCTCCAATTTCTTCTTTGCGACCGGCGAGAACCTGATCGCGGCTTTCCTGCCCGAACTCGCGGACTCGAACGCGATGGGCCGCGTCTCGGGCTGGGGCTGGGCGTTCGGCTACCTCGGCGGCCTTGTGTCGCTCGCGATTTCACTCGCGTACATCACCTGGGCGCAGCAGCAAGGCCAGACCGGCGCACAGTTCGTACCGGTGACGATGCTGATCACCGCCGGGGTGTTCGCAATCGCGGCGGCGCCGACATTCATCTTCCTGAAAGAACGGGCCTTGCCGCAGAAGCAGAGCGAAGGCGCCTGGAAACGGGTCCTTCAGACACTTCGCCATGCCGAGCAGTTTCGCGACCTGCGGCGCTTCCTCGTCTGCATCCTGTTCTACCAGGCCGGAATCATGGCGGTGATCGCGCTCGCCGCGATCTACGCCCAGGAGGCGATGAAGTTCACGACGCAGCAGACGCTGATCCTCATTCTCGTGGTCAACGTGACCGCCGCGATCGGCGCGTTCGCATTCGGCTACCTGCAGGACGCCATCGGCCACGTACGCGCCATGGCACTTGTCCTCAGCAGCTGGATCGTGATGATTGCGCTTGCCTACGCCGCGGAAGGCGCGACGCTGTTCTGGATCGCCGCCAACCTTGCGGGTCTGTGCATGGGCTCTTCGCAGGCCGCAGGCCGCGCGATTGTCGGCTACCTCTCGCCGCCCGCGCGCACCGCCGAGTTCTTCGGCCTGTGGGGCCTCGCGGTGAAGGCCGCCTCGATCTTCGGCCCGCTCACCTATGGCGCGGTGACCTGGATCTTCGAGGGTAACCACCGCCTCGGCATCCTCGCGGTCGGCGCGTACTTCGTGATCGGACTCGCGCTGCTGCGGGGGATCGACATCAAGCGCGGGCGGGCGGCCGCGCTGTCCGGCGGCTAAGCGCGCGCAGCGCCCGCTGCCGTCACTGGTCCAGTTCGCCGCGCATGCGCCGCGCCATCAGCCGCGCGTAGAGCGCCGGCGCGAGCCGCGAAACCCAGTACGAGGTCCATGCGACACGCCCCACCAGCAGCAGCCGGCGGCCGCGCTCCGCGGCATCCACGATGCGTGCCGCCACCTCGGCCGGATCGAGCATGTCGCCCGCTACGGCGCGCGGATGCCGCGCCGCCTGCCCGTCTCCAGCGAGGTGCGCGGCGGCAATCCCAGTGCGGATGAACGAAGGGCAGACGATCAGGACGCCGACGCCTTGCGGCGCCAACTCGGCGCGCAGCGTGTCGAACAATCCATGCAAGGCATGCTTGCTGGCCGCATAACCGGTGCGCGCGACGAGCGGAGCGAATCCCGCGACGCTTGAGATCGCGATCACCAGGCCGCGGCGCGCGAGTAGCGCCGGGAGCGCGCAATGGGTGCAGTGCAACGCGCCGAAGAGATTCACTTCCATGACGCGCCGGATCACTTCCGGATCGGTGCTGGCAAACGCGCTCCGGTGGCTGATCCCGGCGTTGTTGACGAGCACATCGATTCCTTCGGTCACGCTGGCGAGCGCCGCGCGGCAGGATTCGAGCTGCGTCACATCGCAAGTAACCACTTGCGCCAGGACCCCCGCTGCTTTGAGTTCGCGCGCAAGCGCGGCCAGTCCCTGCTCGTCGCGATCGAGCGCCGCGACGCGTGCGCCGCGCCGGCCGAAGGCGTGACACAGCGCGCGGCCGAGGCCGCCGGCGGCGCCGGTGATCGCGACTACGCGCCCGTAAAAATCACGCCTTGCCACGGCTCGGGCGCGAACGCAGATAGAGTTCGAACACCTCCATCGAGGTGAGCCGCGGAACGTAACCGAAATCACGCTTGAGCCGCGCGTTGCACAGTACCGGCCGGTAGCGCAGGAAGTCCACCTGCTCCGGCCCGTATTGCGTGAGGCCAAGCGGCTTGAGCAAGGCCAGCGCAGTCTGCAGCAGCCACGCCGGAATCGAAACCACGGGCTTGCGAAGCCTCGCAGCGATCTCGCGAATGGTGAGCGCGCCGTCGCCCGCCAGGTTGTAGATGCCGGTCCGGCCGGTCGCGATCGCGTGCGCGATCGCCCCGACCACGTCCTGGTCCCAGACAAAAACGAAAGGACTGTCCGAGCCCCGGATGGCGATGAGGCGCGGCTTTTCGAACAGATCGGTGATCTGGTTGCGCACCGTCTCGCCGAGGATGGTGCCGATGCGGAAGATCACCTGCTTGAGCCCAGGATGCTCGATGCGCCAGCGCGCGAGCATCTCCTCCACCAGCCGTTTGTGATGCGCGTAGGCGAAGGTCTCATTACCGCGCAGCGGCGCGTCCTCGCTGATCCAGGCCGGGTTGTCGGTGTGGTAGCCGTAGGCGGCACCGCTGGATGCCACGACGATCTTCTTCACGCCCGCTGCGAGACAGGCCTCGAGCACGTTCTCGGTGCCGAGCACATCCACCGAATACTCGAAATCACGATTGCTGCCCCTGCCGGGCGTGACGATCGCGGCGAGATGCACCACGATGTCGGCGCCGCTGGCGCGGAACAATTCCACGAGCTCGGTCGAGCGCACGTCGGCCTGACAGTACCGCACGCGCGCCAGGCGCCTGGCCTGGGGAGTATCGCGCAGATCCACGGCAACGATGCGTCCGACGGGGATCTGCCCGGAGGCAAGCGCCGCCGTGAGTTGCGAGCCCAGGTAGCCGCCCGCGCCGGTAATCAGAACGTTCGGCGCCTTCACGCCGCCTGCATCGCCACCAGGCGGCGCGACCAGAACGAGGCGACGGACAGCCCCGCGATGATGTGCCAGATGCCCCACCAGGCGGTGACCACCGCCATGCCGCCGATCCCGTCGAAGAAATTGAATATGAGGATGAGGCCGAGGCCGGAGTTCTGGATGCCGCACTCGATCGACACCGCGCGCCGGTCGCGCTCGGGCAGGCCTGCGGCGAAGGCCAGGCCGTAACCCGTGAGCAGCGCCAACGCGTTGTGCACGAACACCACGCCGACCACGATGCCGACGTAGTGCAGGAAGTATTGCCAGTTCGCCGCCAGCGCCGCCAGCACGAAGAGCAGGAAGAAGCCGAGCGAGAAAATCTTCATCGGCTTTCTGGCTCGCTCGGTGAAACGGGGCCAGCGGCGCGACACGAACAACCCGGCGGCAAGCGGCAGACCGAGCAGCAGGAAGACATGCAACAGCATCTCCAGCGGGTTCACGGCCACCTGACGCAGGATCGGCTGCGCCGGTTCGTAGAGACCGCCCCAGAAGGCGATATTGAGCGGTGTCATCACGATGGCAGCGAGCGTCGACAGCGTGCTGATCGACACCGAGAGCGCCGTGTTGCCGCCCGCGAAATGGGTAAGGAAATTGGAGATGTTGCCCGCCGGGCACGACGAGACGAGGATCATGCCCAGCGCGATGCTCGGCCGCGGCTGGATCAGGAGCACCAGCAGATAGGTGAAGGCGGGAAACACCAGGTGGTGCCCCAGTAATCCGATCACAAGGGCGCGCGGTGTCTGCAGCGCCGCTCTGAAATCTTCCGCCTTCAGTTCGAGCGAAACGCCGAACATGACGAGGCCCAGCACGCAGTTCAGCAGGAACAGCGTTTGCGGGTTGAAGTTGAGGCGGACGAGATCGATGTCGGTCATCAGCCCTTGGGTTCCGCGTGCATCTTCTTGAAATGGATTAGCCCCGGCGCCCACATGTGCTTGACCGGGTCGACGTCCACGTGGATCACCGCGCACTTGCCGGAGGCCAGCGCGCGCTCGAGCGCCGGCTGCAACTGCTTCGGGTCGGAAACGCGCTCGCCGTATGCGCCCATGCTCCTTCCGAGCTTGTCGAATTCGATCTCGCCCAGGTCGGCGTTGATGGTCTCGTGCGGATCGAGGTGCTTGAACAGCATGGTCTTGAACGGGCGCAGCATGAACTGCTGGTTCATCTTCACCATGCCCCATTGCTTGTCGCAGAGCACGATGTAGACCACCTGCGCACGGACGCGCACCGCCGTCTCGATCTCCTGGGGATGGAAACCCATGGCGCCGTCGCCGATGATGCAGCAGACCGGCTTGCCGGGTCGCGCAACGGCAGCGCCCACGGCCTGCGCCATGCCGGCGCCGAGCATCCCGAACTTGAACGTCGAGAGCACCGTGTTCGGCACCTTCACCTGGTGATAGAACATCGCCCAGATGGTCGCATTGCCGCCGTCGGCCACCAGCACCGAGTCCTCGGGGAAGACCGTGCGGCAGACCGCCGCGATATGCGCCGGATGCATCGGCACCGACATGTCCGAGAGCGCCTTGTCCCAGCCCTCGCGATCGTCCTTCATCGCCTTGGCGTAACCGGCAACGCGAGCGCGGCGACCCTCCAGGTTGATCCCGCCCTTGCGCCGTTCGAGTTCGTCTCCCAGCAGTTCCAGGAAACGCCGTGCATCGGCGAGGATCGCAAGATCGGCCGGTTTGTTCAGGCCCAGCATGTCGCCGTCGATGTCGACCTGGATGGTCTGCTGCTCCGAGGGCTGCCGCCAGTAGGGCGGCTTGCCCCACCAGTCGGTTTCGCCGATGCGCGAACCCAGGATCAGCACCGCGTCGGCATCGTTGCGCACCTTGTGGTTGAGCTTGACGTGCGGCATCGGGATGGCCAGCGGCGAGGTCTCCGGCAGCACTCCGCGCGCGGCCCAGCTGGTTGTCACCGGAGCGTGCAGCAATTCCGCCACGCGGTGCAAGGCCGCAAAGGCTCCGGAATGGATGATGCCGCTGCCGGCGTGAATCATCGGCGCGCCGGCCTCGATCAGCATTTGCGTCGCGCGCGCGACCTGCGCGGAGGCTGGCTCGATCGGCCCGGTCTGCCGGTACTGGTGCGGTGCCCAGAAGCCGACATCCGCCTTCGCTTTGCCGTTCATGATGTTCTCCGGCACGTCCAGGTGCACCACGCCGGGCCGGCCCTCGTAGCTCCTGCGCAATGCCTTGCGCAACAATTCGGGCACGCGCTCGAACGAGGATGCAGCTGCGCTCCACTTGGCGATTTTGCCGATCACGCCGGCCTGGTCGAAGCACTGGTAGGTGCCGCCGCGGTCCGGATACATGATGCCCGGCCGGCGCGCGCTGGTGATCGCCAGCACGCGGTTGCCGTCGGCCTGCTCGACCACCAGCCCGGGCAGCAGGTTGGCCACCCCCGGGCCGTTGCTGGCCATGCATACGCCGAGCTTGCCGGTCAGCCGCGCATAGGGGCCCGCCATGTGCGCGGCGGAAGTCTCGTGCCGCGGCGTGACGATCTCGATGCCGAGCCGGTGCAGCGCAGAATAAAATCCGAAATAGGTGCCGTCGATGATGCCGAAGACCTTCTCGACGCCCTCGCGTTGGAGCATGCGGGCAATGACTTCGCCGCCGCTAATTTCTGCCATCTCGCCTCCTGGTCATTGCTTCGAGTCTACCGAGTCTGCGGCGGCCTGCGATCCAGCTCGGCGTCGAGATAGGACGCGGGGTCGCCAAGCGGCTCGAGGTGCGTGAACACCGTGGTGTGCGGGAGAAGGCCGCGGATCTGGTGTTCAACGCTCTCGATGAGATCGTGCCCGCGCTTCACCGTCCAGTCCCCCGGCACCAGCACGTGCATCGACACGAACGACCGGCCCGCGGCCTCGCGCGTGCGCAGCGCATGAAACTCGATGCCTTGCGCGCGCAGAGGCACGAGCAGCCTCTCGATCGATGCGACGGTTTCGCGCGGCAGCGCGCGATCGAGCAGGCCGCGGAACGAGCGGCGCATCAGCGACACCCCGGTGAAGACGATGTTCACCGCCACCGCGAGCGCGATCAGCGGGTCGAGGCGTTCCCAGCCGGTCATCGCGACGGCTCCGACACCGGCGATCACGCCGACCGAGGTCCAGACATCGGTCATGAGGTGGTGCGAGTCCGCCTCGAGCGCGATCGAGCGGTGCTCGCGCGAGGCGCGCCGCAGCACGCGCGCAACACCGAAATTGACCAGCGAGGCCGCGGCCGAAACCGCGAGTCCCAGGCCGACACTCTCCAGCGGCTGCGGCGCGAGCAGCCGCTCGATCGCGGCCCAGGCGATCCCGGCGGCGGCGACGAGGATCAGCGTGCCCTCGGACCCGCTCGCGAAATATTCGGCCTTCGAGTAACCGTACGCGTGTTCCGCGTCCGCCGGGCGGGCCGCGACCGTGAGCATGAGCAGCGTCACGATCGCCGCGAGGAGATTCACCAGCGATTCGAGCGCGTCGGAGAGCAATCCCACCGAGCCGGTGAGCCACCACGCGAGCATTTTGAGCGCGATGGTCGCGATCGCGGCAGCAATCGAGAGCCACGCAAAGCGATTCAGGTTGCGCTCGCTCATGGTGCCCATGCTGCCCATGGTATCGCGCCTGCCTCCCCGGCGCGCGCGACTTGATTGCGCCGGAGGGGCGAAACTGAATTATCATTTGCACCCCATTCAAAGGAGAAAACCCCATGACGATCAAGGTCGGCGACAAGCTTCCCGACGGCAAGCTCAGCGAATCAACCGAGTTCGACGCGTCTTGCCCGCTGCCACCCAAGGAAGTCAATGTCGCGGAAGCCGTGAAGGGCAAGAAGATCGCGATCTTCGGCGTGCCGGGTGCGTATACACCCACCTGCTCCGCCAAGCACGTGCCGAGCTACCTCGAGAACCTGGACAAGCTGAAAGCCAAAGGCGTGAACGAAGTCTGGTGCGTCGCGACCAATGACGGCTTCGTGATGGCGGCCTGGGGCCGCGACCAGAAGGCAACCGGCAGGATCCGCTTCATCGGCGACGGCAGCGCGGTGTGGACCAAAGCGCTCGGCCTCGAGCTCGACCTCACCGCGCGCGGCATGGGAGTGCGCATGAACCGCTTCTCGATGCTGGTGGATAACGGCGTGGTGAAGACGCTCAACATCGAGGGGCCTGGAAAATTCGAAGTCAGCGACGGCGCAACGATGGTCAAGCAGGCCTGAGTTGGCACGGTTCTAAGAGGAAGGCCGCCGCGTGCGGCCTTTTTCGTTCACGCACCACGCAACTCTTTGATACTGGACATGGCCTCCGTGCTCTATGAAAACCTCGCTACGGCCCTCTCGTCCCACTCGATGCCTTGGCCAGGCTTGTCGGGAATTATGAGATGACCGTCCTTTAGTTGAAAGGGCTCGGACAGTATCGGATCGGCCCAATCCTGCCACTCGAGCCAGTGCGCGGTATCGGTGACACGCATGAGGTGGGCAGCCATTTCTGGATAAAGGTGCGTGGACATTGGAATTCCCGCGGCGCTCGTGATCGCGGCCGCGCGCAGCCATCCGCTGACGCCACCAATGCGCATGAGGTCGGGCATGACGTAGTCGCCCGCGCGGGCGAGTACTGCTTGATACAGCAGGCGAGGACCGTAGAAGTTCTCGCCGAGCTGAACCGGGGTCTTCAACTCACCCGCAAGCTGAGCGTAGCCCGGAATATTGTCGTAGGTCGTCGGCTCCTCAAACCAATAAAGCCCTTGGTCGTCGAGCGCGTGGCATCGCACGAGCGCGTCACCCAGCGACAGGCCTTGGTTGAAATCGCACATGAGCTTCACTTTAGCGCCGACCGCCTCCCGGACGGCGGTGATCGCCGCCAGATCTGTTGTCGTAGCGCACGTAGGCGAGTTCACGCTCGAACACGACGCTGTCCGGCGCACAGAGTTCGCGATTTTCGGGATCGGGGGTCGTCGCTGCTGGCATTGCCGGGTCACTCGCGGGCCAGATACAAACTGTTACAGCATGGCGGTCAGCTCCAGCTTAGCCTATCGCATCGGACAAGCGGCTATACAAAGGGGACCGCCATGCTCAAACACCTGATTCTGGTTTCATTTCTAGGCGCGCTGCTCGCCGCCCCCGCCCTGCACGCCCAGACCCCGCCCGCCGGCAAGGAAGGCGGCAAACCCCCGGCCATGCAGATGCGCGACTGCAGCCAGGCCCCGGATCCGAAGGTCTGCGAAGAGCGCCGCTCGAAGATGCGCGACGCCCACAAGATGGCCGAGGAGTCCTGCAAGGGCAAGGAAGGCTCGGACCACCACGCCTGCATGAGCGAGCAGATGTGCGCGCAGGCCAAGGACGCGGGCAGGTGCCGCGATCGCGCTGCAAGGCACAATGGCGGGCCCAAGGCGCACGACGCCGCGCCCAAGTCCTAGGCTTTCGGCGTCAGTTCCAGCAACAACGAGTTCAGCCGCTTGACGAACCCGGCCGGGTCGTCAAGCTGGCCGCCTTCGGCCAGCAGCGCCTGTTCGTAGAGCAGCGCGGACCAATCCTCGAACCGCGGGGTTTCGCCCTTCAGGCGCTCGACCATCGGGTGTGAGGGATTGATCTCGAGGATCGGCTTGGTGCCCGGTACCGGCTGGCCGGCCGCGCGCAGGATGCGCGCGAGGTTGGCGCCCATCTCGTGCTCATCGGAAACCAGGCAGGAGGGCGAGTCGGTCAGCCGCAAGGTCACGCGCACCTCCTTCACCCGGTCGCCGAGTGCCGTCTTGATGCGCTCGGTGAGTACGCGCAGTTCCTTGCCCTTGGCCTCAGTCTCCTTTTTCTCGGCATCATCGCCGAGCGCGCCGAGGTCGAGCCCGCCGCGCGCCACCGAGGCGAGCGGCTTGCCGCCGAATTCCGCCAAGTTGGCCACCAGCCATTCATCGACGCGATCGGAGAGCAGCAGCACTTCGATGCCTTTCCTGCGGAACACCTCGAGATGCGGGCTGTTCTTCGCGGCGAGGAAAGATTCGGCGGTGACGTAGTAGATCCTTTCCTGGCCCGGTTTCATGCGCGCGACGTAGTCGGCCAGCGACACCGCCTCCTCTGGCGTGTCCACGTGTGTCGAGGCGAAGCGCAGCAGCCCGGCGACGCGCTCGCGGTTGGACGCGTCTTCGCCCACGCCCTCTTTCAGCACGCGCCCGAATTCCTTCCAGAACGCCGCAAATTTCTCCTTCTGCTCCGCGGCCAGTTCCTCGAGCAGACCAAGCACTCGTTTCACCGCGCCGGCGCGGATCGTTTCCAGGTCGCGGTTCTGCTGCAGGATCTCGCGTGAAACATTGAGCGGCAGATCGTTGGAATCGATCACCCCGCGCACGAAGCGCAGGTAGCGCGGCATCAGGTACTCCGGATCGTCCATGATGAACACGCGCCGCACGTAGAGTTTCACCCCGTGGCGCGGCTTCTGCTCCCACAGGTCGAACGGGGCATGCGCGGGCAGATACAGCAACTGGGTGTACTCCTGCCGTCCCTCGACCTTGGCGTGGACCCAGGCGAGCGGATCGTCCGTGTCGTGGGCGACGTGCTTGTAGAATTCCTTGTACTGCTCCTCGCTTACTTCGCTCTTGGGCCGCGCCCACAACGCGCTCGCCTGGTTGAGCGTCTCCTCCTTGCCCGGCATGAATTCCTTGGTCACCGGGTCGACCGCGGACGCGCCTGCGAGCACCACCGGCAGGCCGATGTGATCGGAGTATTTGCGCACGATCGCCTTGATGCGCCAGGCGTCGAGCAGCTCCGCCTCGCCTTCCTTGAGGTGCAGCGTGACCACGGTGCCGCGCGCCGAGCGCCTGGCGGGCTCCACCGAGTACTCGCCGGCGCCATCGGATTCCCACAGCACGGCCTGCTCGGTCGGCAACCCCGCGCGGCGCGTCGCAACCGTCACGCGGTCCGCGACGATGAACGACGAGTAGAAACCCACGCCGAACTGGCCGATCAGGCGCGCGTCCTTCTGCGCGTCGCCTGTCAGCTGCGCGAGAAATTCGCGCGTCCCGGAGCGCGCGATCGTGCCCAGGTTGGCGATGACCTCGTCGCGCGACATGCCGATGCCGTTGTCCGCCACCGTGAGGGTGCGCGCAACCTTGTCGAAGCTGACGCGGATTTTCAGCTCCGGATCGCCTTCATAGAGCGCGCCATCCGCCAGCGCGGAAAAGCGCAGCCAGTCGCACGCGTCGGATGCGTTGGAGATGAGCTCGCGCAGGAAAATCTCCTTGTTGCTGTACAGCGAGTGGATCATCAGCTTGAGCAGCTCCCGGACTTCGGTCTGGAAACCCAGCGTTTGCTTCTGTACGGCTTCGTTCGTGGCGCTCATGGCGTTTTCTTCGGTTGACGGAGTGTCGGAGCGGATAGTGGGGACGAAACTCGAGGAATTCAAGTGTTTCACGGCAGCGTATGGCCCCGCCGCTAGAAACCCCTCCCGTCATGGGTACGTCCGCATCCGGGCCGGCGTGAACCATGCGTCAGAATGACGCTCCAACCCTTTCCGTCGCGCCCCCGGTCCACGACCCACACGCCCCCATGCTCAGAACCGCCCTTGCCGCCCTCGCGTCGATCCTGCTGCTCGGGTTTGCGCCCGCGGGCACCGCGCAGTCCCCGCAGTCCTCGCCTCAGCGCATAGCCCAGGTCGAGGGGGTCACCGAGTACCGGCTGGACAACGGCCTGCGGGTGCTGCTGGTGCCGGATGCAACCGTGGACACGGTCACAGTGCACGTCACCTACCTGGTGGGTTCGCGCCACGAAGGCTACGGCGAGAAGGGCATGGCGCACTTGCTCGAGCACATGCTGTTCAAGGGCAGCCCGCGCTTTCCCGACGTAAAGCCCGAGTTCACGCGCCGCGGCGCGCGCTGGAACGGCAGCACCGCTCCGGACCGCACCACCTATTTCGAGACCTTGCCCGCGGGCGAGGAAAACCTCGACTGGGCGCTGGCGTTCGAGGCGGACCGGATGGTGAACGCGTTGGTGCGCAAGGAAGACCTCGACAGCGAAATGACCGTGGTGCGCAATGAATTCGAGCGCGGCGAGAACAGCCCGGGTTCGGTGCTGTTTGAACGCATGCAACAGCTTGCCTTTTCCTGGCACAACTACGGCAATGCCGTCATAGGCGCGCGATCAGACATCGAAAATGTGCCGATCGAACGGTTGCGCGCGTTTTACCGTACCTGGTACCAACCCGACAACGCGGTCCTCGTGGTGGGCGGCAAGTACGACGAGCGGCGCGCGCTGGAGCTGGTGGCGAAACATTTTGGCGCGATCGCGCGACCTTCGCGCGTGCTGCCGCCGCTGTACACCGCGGAGCCGACGCAGGATGGCGAGCGCAGCGTGGTGCTGCGCCGCGTGGGCGACACGCAACTTGTGTCGGCGATGTACAAGGTGCCTTCGGGCGGCCACCCCGACTACCCGGCGATCGACGTGCTGACCCACGTGCTCGGTTCGACGCCGAGCGGCCGCCTGCATCGCGCGCTGGTGCAGACCGGCAAGGCGAGCCGCGTGTGGGGATACGAACGCGCCGGGTACGATCCCGGCGCCGCGAACTTCGGCGCCGCGCTGGCGAAGGACGCGCCGCTCGATGCGGCGCGCGACTCGCTGCTGGCGGAACTCGAAACGCTGGCCGCAAAGCCGATCACCGCGGTTGAAGTCGAGCGCGCCCGCACCGAGCTGCTCAACGATATCGAGAAGACGCAACTCGACGCGCGCGCGCTGGTCAGCGCGCTAGCGGAGTTCTCGGCCGTGGGCGACTGGCGGCTGTTCTTCCTCTACCGCGATCGCCTGCGCACGGTGAGCGTGGCCGACGTGCAGCGCGTTGCGCAAGCCTATCTGAAGCCCGCCAACCGGGTGCTCGGCGTTTTCGTTCCGACGGCGCAACCCGAGCGTGCGCAGATCCCGCCGCGCGCCGACGTCGCCGCGGCCGTGGCGCAATACCGCGGCGCCGAGCGCAGCTTTGCCGGCGAGGCGTTCGACCCGAGCCCCCAGGCGATCGAGGCACGCGTGATCCGCAGGACGCTGGCGAACGGCATCCGCATCGCAATGCTGCCGAAGAAGACGCGCGGTGCAACGGTGCAGTTCTCGCTTACGCTGCACTGGGGCGATGAAGACAGCACGCTCGGCCGCTACACCGCCTGCAGCTTCGCAAGCGGACTGTTGATGCGCGGCACGACCAGGCTGTCGCGCGCGGAGCTGCGCGATGCGTTCGAGAAGCTGCGCGCGACGGTCTCGGTCGGCGCGGGCGGCGCGTCGATCGAGATGCAGCGCGAAAACCTCGCCGCCGCATTGGACCTGGTCGCCCAGGTCCTGCGCGAGCCGGCGTTTCCCGCGGCCGAGTTCGAGGAAATCAAGCGCGCCTCGCTGACTTCGATTGAAGCCGAGCGCAGCGAACCCGCGGCAATCCTCGAAGAGAACCTCGGACGCCACCTTGCGCCCTACCCGAAAGGCCACTGGAACGAGACGCGCACGCTGGCAGAGCGCCTGAGCGACACCGCCTCGGTCACGCTCGAGGATGCGAAAAGCTGCTACCGGGATTTCCTCGGCGCGAGCGGGGCGGAGATTGCGGCGGTGGGCGATTTCGACCCCGATGCGCTCGCGCAACAGCTCGAGGCATTGCTCGCCGACTGGAAGAACCCGGCGCCGTACACGCGCATTGCGCAGCGTTACTTCGAGCGTCCCGCGCTCGAGCGCGAATTCGTGACCCCGGACAAGGCGAACGCCGTACTGCGCGCGGGTCTGTCGGTCCGCATGCGCGATGACCACCCGGATTTCCCGGCGATGGTGCTGGGCAACTACCTGCTTGGCGGTTCCTCGAGCGCGCGCGTGCCGAACCGGATCCGCGAGAAGGAAGGGCTGTCGTACAGCACCTATACATGGTTCTCGGCGAGTGCACAGGACGAGGCGGCAAGCTTCGGTGCCTCCGCAATCTTCGCGCCCGCCAACAAGGCCCGCGTGGAGACCGCGCTGCGCGAAGAACTGGCGCGCGCGCTGGACGGCGGATTCACTGCCGCAGAAATCGAGTCGGGCAAGCGCGGGTTTCTCGAGGCCCGCCGCCTCGCCCGCACGCAGGACCGCGCCTTGACCGCGCGCCTTGCGAGCTACCTGCACCTCGGCCGCACGCTCGCCTGGGACATCGAATTCGAAAAGCGCATCGCGGCGCTCGCCCCCGACCAGGTGCGCGATGCGCTGCGCCGGCACCTGGACCTGAAACAGCTCAACGTGATGAAGGCGGGCGACATCAAGCAATGAACGTCTCCCCCGCGGGCGCGGGGGTCCAGGCCGGATTCCCGCGTATGCGGGAATGACGGCCCACTACTTCTTCAGCAGATCCCGGATCTCTTCCAGCAGCACTTCCTGTCTCGGCGGTGCGGCCTGCGCTGCAGGCTTGGTGGGCTCTTCGCGCTTCATGCGGTTGATCGCCTTGACCGTGATGAATATCGCAAACGCGATGATGGCAAAATCAAGACAGGTCTGCAGGAACTTGCCGTATTTCCACAGCACCGGCGGGGCGCCGCCGGCGGCGTCCCTGAGTTTGATCGCCAGATCGCCGAAGGTCACGCCGCCGATCAGCAGCCCGAGCGGCGGCATGACCACGTCCTCGACGAACGACGACACGATCTTGCCGAAAGCGGCGCCGATGACCACGCCGATCGCAAGGTCGACCACGTTGCCCTTGACCGCAAACTCCTTGAACTCCTTCAGCACACTCATCTTCATCGTCTTATTCGATCGGCAGATACTGCACCGCGACAATCGCCAGTTCCTCCACGCCGGCCGGCGTGCGCAGGGTGACCGTGTCGCCTTCACGCGCCTTGAGCAATGCCTTGGCAATCGGGGAAATCCAGCTGACGCGGCCTTTGGCGGGATCGACCTCGTCGACGCCGACGATGGTCACGCTGCGCTTGCCGTTGGCGGCAGAGGAGACCGTCACGGTCGCGCCGAAGAACACCTGATCGGTCTCGCGGCCGGCGGTGTCCACGATCTCCGCATTTTCCAGCCGCTTGATGAGGTAGCGGACGCGCCGGTCGATTTCGCGCAGCCGCTTCTTGCCGTACAGGTAGTCGCCGTTCTCGGAACGATCGCCGTTGGACGCTGCCCACGCCACGGTCTTCACCACCTCCGGGCGCTCGACTTCGACCAGCGCCCTCAGCTCCGCTTTCAGGCGCGCGAAGCCCGCCGCAGAAATGTAGTTGCGCGGCGGCGGCGGCGCTTCGATGTCCGCGTCGGGTTCAAGCTCGTCTTCCGATTCGCGCACAAACGCCTTCGACATGCCGCATTCCACTTTCGTGGCGGAAAACTTGAGATTCTACACTTGCCAGCCCTCTTGCCCGCGGCCAGAATGTGCCGGCTGCCGAGGACATCCGGGAAACCCCCCATGGCAAGTGACAAGGACGACCTGCTCGCCAAGTTCCGCTTCCGCGAATACGCGCTGATGGCGCTGATCGCGATCAACGCGATCCTCGCAAACCTGCCGCGCGCGTACATCGAGGAGACCCTGCAGCTCAGCTATAACTACCTGATCGCCGGGCTGGCCTGCACCGTCGTCGTCGGGCTGTTCCTCTACCTCAAGTTCTTCTACCTGATCGCGGTCGTTCTGCTGATCCTCGGCGCGAACCTGCCCGACCAGATCGCCGAGCATTTCGGCATCTCGAAGCTGCCGCTGATCCTCGCGCTGATGCTGATGGTCGGGATTTCGCTGATCAACCATCTGGTGAAGCTGCTGCCCACCGGTCTCGAGCCGAAGCCCAGGGAAAAGAGCGCGGAGGCAATCCGCGCGATGTTTTACGGCATCGAGAAGAACAACGTCGCCTATACCGGCAAGGTGCTCGGCATGCATTTCGACCCCAACCTGCGCCACGAGAACGGACTCACGCCGCTCGCCTTTGCAGCGATGAAGGGCAATCCGCAGATGGTCGAGCTGCTGATGCGCAACGGCGCTGACGTGACCGTCGCCGCTGCCGACGGCGATACGCCGGTGGAACTCGCGTTGCAGATGGGGCACGCGGAGATCGCCAATCAACTCAAGTTGGCGCGCATCGAACAGGAAGCGCGCGCGTCGGGCGCCGCGCCGGCGCCGGCGCAAAGCAGCTAAATCGTTAAGCCGGCGATGCGCCACCAACGCGTGCTGCGCCACATCCTGATCGCCGCGCTGGGATTTCTCCCGGCCGCGGCGTTTTCACAAGCTGCCTCGCTCCGACAGATGCGCCTTCCCCCAGGCTTCTCGATCGAGCTTCTTGCCAAGGTCCCGAATGCGCGCTCGCTCGCGCTCGGCGCGAAGGGCACGCTGTTTGTCGGGAATCGAACTGGCAACGCGGTGTACGCGGTCCGCCTTGCGGGATTCGATGGCAAGGGGCCGGTGCGCGCAGAGCGCGTACTGCGCATCGCGAGCGGCCTGTACATGCCGAACGGAGTTGCATTCCGCGACGGCGCACTGTACGTCGCGGAAGTAAACCGCATCCTGCGCTTCGACGCGATCGAGGACAGTCTGGAAGCGCCGCCGGTGCCGGCCGTCGTGTTCGACCGGCTCCCGTCGGAATCGCATCACGGCTGGAAGTTCGTGCGTTTCGGCCCGGATGGATGGCTGTACGTGCCGGTAGGGGCGCCCTGCAACGTGTGCGAGGCCGACCCGGACCGTTATGCGCTCATCCTGCGCGTCTCTCCGGACGGCGCCAAGCGCGAGGTGTACGCGCGCGGCGTGCGCAACAGCGTCGGCTTCGACTGGCATCCGACGACCGGCGAGCTCTGGTTCACCGACAACGGGCGCGACATGCTTGGCGACGATCTCCCGTCGGACGAATTGAACCACGCGCCGCGCGCCGGCTTGCATTTCGGCTTTCCATGGTGCCACCAGGGCGATCTCCCCGACCCGGAGTTCGGCCGCTCGCACAGCTGCGCCGAATTCACCGCGCCGGTGCGCAAGCTCGGCGCGCACGTCGCTTCGTTGGGAATGCGCTTCTACACCGGCCAGATGTTCCCGCCCGAGTATCGCAACCGGATCCTGATCGCTGAGCACGGCTCCTGGAACCGCTCGAACAAGAGCGGGTACCGCATTGCAGTTGCGAGGCTGGAAGGCAACCGCGTGACCGCCTATGAGCCGTTCGCCACCGGCTGGCTGCAGGGCGAAAGCGTCTCCGGCAGACCGGTGGATCTCGAAATCCTGCCCGATGGATCGGTCGCGGTTTCCGACGACCACGCAGGCGCGGTCTACCGCATCCGCTACTCCAAACCGTAGCGCTTCACGCTTTGCAAGGACCTCATTTTGCTGTATGTTTATCCATATTGTTTACGCTTCGTTGTCAGCTTGAGCCTCGCCTTTTTTAGTAGTTAAAATAGATCAATAAATCAATCTGTTGCATGTTCTTGTTGACGCGTAACAAGAACTGCGCGATGTTAGCTTCCGGAACCGTCATCCGGACGCTATGCTCGCCGCTCACCTGACCTCGGGATAAGACCAATAATGACCACGACGGAGAAGACCAAGAACCCCCCCGCCCTCGCCGACCAGGAAATCTGCCGCGAGGCGCTGCTCGAGAAGTATGCCAAGGGCAAGGAAGACTCGATCGACGCGGTGCGCCAGCGTGTCGCGCACGCGCTGGCCGCGGTCGAGCCTGAGGACAGGCGCGCGGCCTGGGAACGCCGCTTCGTTCAGGCTCTGGAAGGCGGGTTCATACCCGCCGGGCGAATCAATTCGGCCGCCGGCATCAACATCCAGGCGACCTTGATCAACTGCCCCGAGCAGCCGGTGGGCGATTCGATCACCGAGTAGGTGTACGGCAGGCCCGGCATCTACACGGCTCTCGCCGAGGCCGCCGAAACGATGCGCCGCGGTGGCGGCGTGGGCTACGATTTCTCCTCGATCCGGCCCAGGGGTGCGGAGGTGAAGGGTACCCAGTCGCGCGCCAGCGGCCCGGTGTCCTACATGCGCGTGTTCGACCGCTCCTGCGAGACGGTCGAATCGGCAGGTGCGCGCCGCGGGGCGCAAATGGGCGTGCTGCGCTGCGACCATCCGGACGTGGAGGATTTCATTCACGCCAAGGACCAGGGCGACCTGACCAATTTCAACATCTCGGTGGGCGTAACCGACCAGTTCATGCTCGCCGTGGAAGCCGACCGCGAAATCGAACTGGTCCACAAGGCCAGGCCGGGCCGCGAGCAGCTCGACGCGGGCGCGTACCGGCGCGACGACGGCCTGTGGGTGTACCGCCGGGTCGCGGCGCGCGAGTTGTGGGAACAGGTGATGCGCTCGACCTACGATCATGCCGAGCCGGGAATCCTGTTCCTCGACCGGATCAACCGCGACAACAACCTCAATTACTGCGAAACGATCGACGCGACCAACCCCTGTGCGGAGCAGCCGCTGCCGCCCTACGGCTGCTGCTGCCTGGGGTCGATCGACCTCACGCGCTGCGTGATTAACGCTTTCGAGGAGGACGCTGCGTTCGACTTCGAGCGCTTTGGCAAAGTGGTCGAGGTTTCGGTGCGCATGCTCGACAACGTGCTCGAGGTGACCGCCTGGCCGCTCGAACAGCAGAAAAGCGAGGCCATGGCCAAGCGCCGCATCGGGCTCGGTTTCACCGGGCTCGGCGACGCGCTCATCATGCTGCGGCTGCGCTACGACAGCGATGCTGCGCGAGCGATGGCCGCGCGCATTTCCGAATCGATGCGGGACAACGCGTACCGCGCCTCGGCCGAGC
>JBGOTT010000050.1:0-17655 GCA_041476585.1 Gammaproteobacteria bacterium
CCTCCGGCGTCGCGACGCTGCCGGGCAAGCTGGTCGACAGCGCCACCGACGACACCTCCAGGAACGAGCTGTTCCTGGTCGAGGGCGATTCCGCAGGCGGCAGCGCCAAGGAAGCGCGCGACAAGGAAACGCAGGCGCTGCTGCCGCTGCGCGGCAAGGTGCTGAACACCATGTCGAAGGATTCGCGCACGGTGCTCGCCAACAAGGAGCTGCAGGCGATCGCCACCGCGATCGGCGTCGATCCGCACGGCGCAGCCGATGCCGCGGACCTCTCCGGCCTGCGCTATGGCAAGGTGATCGTGATGACCGACGCCGACGTCGACGGCGGCCACATCCAGGCGCTGCTGCTGACGTTCTTTTTCATGCACGCGCCGAAACTGGTCGAAGCCGGGCGCATCTACGTCGCGCAGCCGCCGCTCTACAAGGTGGAAGTGCCCGCGCAAGGCAAGGGCCGCAGTCCATCCGGCGGTGCGCGGCGCGTGTACTGCCTGGACGACGACGAACTCGACGAAGCGCTCGAGGTGCTCAAGAAGGAGAAGGTGCGAGAAGGCTCGTGGGAGATCTCGCGCTTCAAGGGTCTGGGCGAGATGAGCCCCGAGCAGCTGTGGGAAACCACGATGAACCCGGATACGCGCCGGCTGATCCGGATGAAGCTCGACCCGGCGCAGATCGAGAAGGTGCGCGGGATCTTCGAACTGCTGATGGACGCGGGCGAAGCCGAAGGCCGGCGCAACTGGATGCGCGAACACTGGAAGAGCGTCGAAGCGGACGTCTAGTCGGCCCGCGGACGGGAGATGCGAATGGCGACGAGGAAAAAGCGCAAGCCGATTCCCAAACCCTTCTGGGAACGCGGCTACAACGGGCATGTCTACTGGCTCGGCAAAGCCAAGCTCGGCAAGGTGACGCTGATCAAGCACCGCGGCTATGAATGGGGGGCAGCGGGCCGCACCGGGCGCGCCGAATCGCTGCCGAAAGCGAAATCCGCGGTGGAACTGGCGGTGGTGATGGCCGACCGGCAACTGCCGCTATTCAAGGATTGACCAATGGACGATAGAACGCTGGATCTTTTCTCCGCTGTCGATGACGGCGGCGAAGACGCCGCGCCGATCGAGCGCCACGCCTCGCAGGCCTACCTCGGCTACGCGGTCTCGACGGTCAAGGCGCGCGCACTGCCGGAGATCGCCGACGGCCTCAAACCGGTGCAGCGCCGCATCCTCTACGCGATGGGCGACAACGCCCGGGGAAGTACTGCGGCGGGCTTCACCAAGTGCGCGCGCTATGTGGGCGAGGTGCTCGGCAAGTACCACCCGCACGGCGATTCCTCGACCTACGAAGCGATGGTGCACCTCGCGCAGCCGTTCTCGATGCGTTATCCGCTGATCGATGGCCAGGGCAACTTCGGCAGCCGCGACGGCGACGGGGCCGCGGCCTACCGTTACACCGAGGCCAGGCTGTCGCGCTACGCCGAGCTGATGCTCGCCGAGATCGGCGAGGGCACGGTCCAGTTCATCAAGAACTACGACGGCAAGTTCGACGAGCCGCAACTGCTGCCCGCGCGCTTGCCGTTCGGACTGCTGAACGGCTCGTTCGGCATTCCGGTGGGATTTTCCACGCGCATTCCGTCGCACAACCTGAAGGAAGTCGCTGCGGCCGCGGCGCTCGTCATCCGCAATCCGAAAGTGAAGCTGGACGACATCCTGGCGAAGCTTCCCGGCCCGGACTTTCCCGGCGGCGGGCAGGTCATCTCCAGTGCCGAAGAAATCCGCCAGGTCTACGCGACCGGCCGCGGCCCGATCGCGATGCGCGCGCGCTGGTCCGTCGAGCCGCTCGCGCGCGGCCAGTGGCGGATCGTCGTCAGCGAGCTGCCGCACGGCGTGTCCTGCCGGCAGGTGCTGGAGGAAATCGAGGCGCTTGCCAACCCCCGCCCGGCCGCGGGCAGGAAGGAAATCACGCAGGAGCAGAAGCGCATCAAGCAGTTCATCCTCGACTTGGTCGAATTAGTGCGCGACGAGTCCGACCGCAAATCGAAGCTGCGCCTGGTGATCGAGCCGCGCAGCTCGCGCCAGGACGCCGACGAGTTGATGAAGGCTTTGCTCGTGCACACGTCGCTCGAGACGCGCTACGCGGTCAACATGACCTGGCTGGGACTGGACGGCCTGCCCGAGACCAAGGGCATCGCCGAAATCCTGCGCGAGTGGGGCGAGTTCCGCGTGCAGACCGTCAGCCGGCGCACGAATTTCCGGCTGGCCAGATGCACCGAGCGGCTGCACATCGTGCTCGGCCGGCTGCTCGCCTACGTCAAGATCGACGAAATCATCAAGCTGATCCGCGCCTGCGAGGACCAGGCCGACGCGAGGGCGAAGCTGCAGGCGAAGTACCGTTTCAGCGAGCGCCAGGCCGAGGACATCGTCAACCTGCGCCTCGGGCAGTTGACCAGGCTCGATGGCGTGAAGCTCAACGACGATCGCAAGGCGCTCGAAGCCGAGAGCAAGGGCCTCAAGGCCATCCTCGACGACGAGAAGGAACTCAGGAAGCTCGTGATCCAGGAACTCGCCGACGATGCGAAGAAGTACGGCGACGAGCGCCGCACGCTGATCCGGCCGGACGAGCGTACGCAGATCGAGCGCACGGTGCTCGAAGAGCCGCTCACCGTGATCCTGTCGGCGAAGGGCTGGATCCGCGCGCGGAGCGGCCACGGCGTCGACCTCGCCACGGTGAACTTCAAGGACGGCGACGGCCTGCTGCAGGCGCTCGAATGCAAGACCACCGACGCGGTGGTGTTCCTTTCGGGCAAGGGCCGCAGCTACACCGTCGAGGCGGCGAACCTGCCGTCGGGGCGCGGCGACGGCCAGCCGGTCAATGCGCTGGTCAATTCCGAGGGCGACGAGATCGTCTGGATGGGGCAAGGCGACCCGCGGCAACTGCTGCTGATGCACCATTCGGGAGGCAACGGCTTTTTGTGCCGGCTGGGCGACCTGGTGACCAAGACCAAGGTGGGCAAGGATTTCATGACCGTGCCCGAGGGCGCGAAGCTGGCCGCGCCGGCGCTCGCGGGCAACGGCGAGCCGGACCCGAAGGCGATGGTTGCGGCGCTCTCGTCGGATGCACGCCTGCTGGTGTTTCCCATCGATGAAATGCCGCTGCGTTCCAATGGCGGCGTGGGCGTGCAACTGATCGCGCTGCCGGACAAGGTTGCGCTCGCCGCGGCGGCCGTGACCGATGGCAAGTCGCTGGCGGTGTCGGGTGTGAAGCGCAGCAAGCGCAGCGTGGTGACGCTCGACGCGAAGGCGCTGAAGGACTACGAGGGCAAGCGCGCGCAGCGCGGGCGCGTGTGCGACGTGGGGTTCAGGCCGGACCGGCTCGGGTCGTGAGTTTCGGTTCCCCGTTCGAGCGTTGGGGAACGACGCAGTGAACTGAGGCTGAACTGAGCATGCCGATCGTCGCCAGCGGAGCGGGCGCCGCGTTTTCGCCCTGCCGCCGCTGGCGCTACCTGCTCTGGCGCCGCTGGGACGCGGAGCGGCCCGCAGCGAATTTCCTGATGCTCAATCCGAGCACCGCGGACGAGCAGAAGCTCGATCCGACCTGCGCCCGGGCGCGCGGGTATGCCGCGCGCTGGGGCTATGGCGCGCTCATCGTCACCAACGTGTTCGCCTGGCGCGCGACCGATCCGGATGAGATGAAGGCCGCCGCGGATCCGGTCGGCGCGGGCAACGACCGCGCCATCGTGCGCGCCGCGCGCGAAGCTCGCCTGGTGGTGTGCGCCTGGGGAAACCACGGCGCGCATCTCGATCGTGCATCGGGCGTGCTTCGGTTGCTCGGCAGGGCGGGCGTGGCGATTCACGCGCTGCGCTTGAACGGCACCGGGCAGCCGGCGCATCCGTTGTATCTTCCCGGTATGCTGTTGCCCACGCTGTGGACCCAGGTCAAGGAGACCCCATGAAAGCCAACACCATCCTCGAGACGATCGGCAACACCCCGCACATCCGCATGCAGCGCCTGTTCGGCTCCACGCACGAGGTGTGGATCAAGTCCGAGCGCGCGAATCCGGGCGGCTCGATCAAGGACCGCATCGGGCTGTCGATGGTCGAGGACGCGGAAACGAGCGGCCGGCTAAAACCCGGCGGCACCATCATCGAGCCGACCTCGGGCAACACCGGCATCGGCCTCGCGATGGTGGCCGCGGTGAAGGGCTACAAGATCATCCTGGTGATGCCCGACAGCATGTCGGTCGAGCGCCGGCGCCTGATGCTCGCCTACGGCGCGAAATTCGAACTCACGCCGCGTGCGCTCGGAATGAACGGCTCGATCGCGCGCGCGCAGGAGCTGGTGACGCAAACCCCCGGTGCGTGGATGCCGCAGCAGTTCGAGAACCCCGCCAACATCGAAGTGCATGCGCGCACCACGGCGCAGGAAATCCTCGCGGATTTCTCGATGGGGCTGGATGTGCTGGTCACCGGCGTGGGTACCGGCGGGCACATCACCGGCTGCGCCCGGGTGCTGAAAAAACGTTGGCCGAAACTGAAGGTGTACGCGGTCGAGCCGGCCGCCTCGCCGGTGATCTCGGGCGGCAAGCACACGCCGCACCCGATCCAGGGGATCGGCGCAGGCTTCATCCCGGCCAACCTGGATGTCGGCATTCTCGACGGCGTGATCCTCGTCGAGGCCGACGCGGCGAAGGAGATGGCGCGGCGCGCGGCACGCGAGGAGGGCATGCTGGTGGGCATCTCCTCGGGCGCGACGCTGGCGGCGATCGCGCAGAAGCTGCCCGAGATCGAACAGGGCGACAGCGTGCTCGGCTTCAACTACGACACCGGCGAGCGCTATCTTTCGATCGAAGGGTTCCTGCCGGCGGAGTAACGGGGAGGCCAAATGCAACTGCTGGTCGCGGGGCTGGTGATTTTTCTCGGCATCCACCTGGTGCCGGCGCTGCCCGCGCTGCGCTCATCGGTGGTGAAGGGTTCGGGCGAAGCCCGCTACAAGGGCGTGTTCTCGCTCTTTTCTGCCGCCGGCCTGGCGATGATCGTCTGGGGCTACGCCATCGCGCCGCGCGGGCCGCAGTGGCTGTTGCCCTCGGAGCTTGCGAAGCACGCCGCGCCGTTCGTGGTGACGCTGAGCCTGATCCTACTCGCGGCTGCGAACATGCGCACCCACATCCGGCGCGCGCTCGGGCACCCGATGCTGATCGGCGTCGGTCTGTGGTCGGCGACGCACCTGCTCGCCAACGGCCACGCCAAGGCGACGCTGCTGTTCGGCGCGTTCCTCGTGTATGCCGCGGTCGACCTCGCGTCAGCGGTGGCGCGCGGCGCGCGCAAGCACTTCCGGCCCAAAGCGCTGCACGACGCCATTGCGGTCGGTTCGGGCCTTGTGCTCGGGCTGCTGGTGATGGCCTTCCACCGGCAGATATTCGGCATTCCGGTCGTGCATTGGGGTTTTTGAACCAGGAGACAAGCATGCCCCGCAGCATCCTCGACGAAGCTCACATCCATCCGGCCATCCGCGAGAAAATCGCCAACCACCACGCCGACGTCGTGCGCGAGGTGCGGGACGCCCTCGGCGCGAATGACATCGTCGTGGTCGGCATGAAGCAGAATCCGTTTCCGAAAAAAGCGCGCAAGCTGCTCGATGCTGCCGGCCGCGCCTACAAGTACCTCGAGTACGGCAGCTACCTCGGCGGCTGGCGCCGCCGCAACGCGCTCAAGATGTGGGCTGGCTGGCCGACCTTTCCGATGGTGTTCGTGAAGGGCGTGCTGGTCGGCGGCGCGGACGACCTCGAGCGGCTGATCGCGAGCGGCGAGCTGGCGCGCGCCAGATGAGCCTTGCCGCGCCGGCGCCGCGCCGCCACCTGCACACGCGCACCATCTCCTGCGAAGGCTACGAGCGCGACGACGGCCTGTTCGACATCGAGGCGCGCATCGTAGACACCAAGACCTACGAGGTCGAGGAGCCCTACCGCGGCTTGCGCAAACCGGGCGAGCACGTGCACGACATGCAGGTGCGGCTGACCCTGGATCGCGGCATGGTGGTGCGCGATATCGAGGTGACGACGAACCACGCGCCGTACGACCCGTGCTTCAGCGTCGCGCCCGCCTACAAGGGCCTGATCGGCGCGATGATCGGCTTCGGCTGGCGGCGCGCGGTGCAGAACGCGGTCGGTGGCACCAAGGGGTGCACGCACCTGAGGGAGCTGCTGCTGCCGGCGGCGACGGTGGCGTTCCAGACCATCGGCAGCTGGCCGAAGGCGGGCAAGGTCGCCACCGAAGCCAAACCCGATGGCGAAGCGCGCAAGCCCTATTTCCTCGACGGCTGCAAGGCCTGGTCGACCGACGGCGAGGTGGTGAAGCGGCTGTTCCCGCTGCATTACCGGGGGCCGGGCTCGCGCGGGTGATTCAGAGCATTTCCAGCCTGCGGAAGCACAGGAACAATTCGCGGCAGGCCCAGGCATCCGTGGCCGCGTAATTGATTTGCGCCGCGGACAGGCGCGGGGCGGCCCAGTTCGACGTGCGCTTGCCTTTGGCAATCCGGAAATCCAGAAAAATTGCCGCGAGGTTGCGCAGGCCCGTCTGGCGCAGGCCGTGGCGGTGCGCAACGCGACCGGCGTCGAGCACGGAATTTTCCGCGAATGGAAACACCAGCCGGAGCTGGCGCAGATCGTCTGCCAGCGATATGCCGACCTTGACGGTCTCCGGCGCGGCCAGCAGTTCGGCGAGCGCTGCGGAGAAATCCAGCCGCGCCAACTGCAACAGGTACACCGCGCGCGCCGTGGCGAGCTGCACCAGGCAGGGCAGGTGGCTCTCGCCCTTCCTGAACGCGGGCCGCGTCTCGGTATCGAAGCCGACGACGCTTTCCTGCCGGAGGTCGGCCACCGCCCGCCGCAACTCCTCCGGCGTCGCCACCAGGCGCACTTCGCCTTCGTAGCGCCGGATCGGCAGGTCCGCCATTTCCTCGCGGGAAATCGCGCTGCGGAATTGCGTCAGCAACGCCTGCGCCTAAAGCGACTGGTACACCGTCTTCTCGAAATCGTAATAGAGTGGCAGCGACTTCTTGTCGGCGAAGGGCAGCACCTGGGTGAGGTAGACGCCGCCGATGCCGTTCTTCGGGTCGATCCAGAAGTACGAGTTCGCGAGTCCCGCCCACATCAGGCCGCCGGCCGGGCGGCCGGTCGGCACCGGCGCCTCGTTGATCTGGAAGCTCAAGCCCCAGCTCTTCGGCACGCCGGGGAAAAACTCGGCGTCGTTCGACAGCGGCGGTGCTGCCGTATGCAGCAGCGTCACGCGCGTATTGCCCATGTTGTTGCGCGTCATCTGGTCGACGGTCTCGGGCTTGAGCACCTGCGTGCCGTCGGCGGCCTTGCCGCGGTTGAGGATCATGCGCATGAACTTCAGGTAATCGCCCGCCGTGCCGTACAGGCCGCCGCCGCCCATCTCGAATTCCGGCTCCTGCGGGATCTCGAGTTCCATCTGCGGGGCGAGCGCGCCCGCGTCGTCGCGCTGGTGGATCTTGGCGAGACGCGCTCGCATCGACGGCGTGATCCGGAACGCGGTACTCGTCATGCCGAGCGGCCCGAACAGGTTCTCGGCGAGGTAGGTGCCGAGCTTCTTGCCGCTCACCGCCTCGACCATCTTGCCGGCCCAGTCGATGTTGATGCCGTAGAACCAGCGTTCGCCCGGGTCGAACAGCAGCGGCGTCGTCAGCGCCAGGTTCTGGCAACTGATGATGCCCGGAACGCCTTTGGCTTCCTGGTATTTCGCGAGGTCGCTGCTCCAGATGTCGTAGCCGAAGCCCGCCGTGTGGGTGAGCAGGTGGCGCAGCGTGATCGCCCGCTTGGGCGGCCGGGTGCGCGGCTGCCCCTTGTCGTCGAAGCCCTCGAGCACCTGCGCGTTGGCGATACCGGGCACCACCTTGCTCGCCGGGGCGTCCAGGCCCATCTTGCCCTGTTCGACCAGCTGCATCACCGCCGAGGCAGTGAGCGCCTTTGTCATCGACGCGATCCACCCCACCGTATCGGGCGTCATCGGCGCCGCCTGGCCGAGCACGCGCTTGCCGAACGCCCCTTCGTAGGTCGTGCCGTTGCGATTGGTCGTCATCGCGACCACGCCGGGCACGTCTCCGGCGTCCGCAGCGCGCCGCAGCAGCGCGTCGATCGACTCTTTCATGGCCATGGTTTCCTCCTGGTCCGTGGATGGGGACGCTAGTCTACTTCGCCCGGCCCGTAGCGCCGCGCGCGACGTCCGGCAAATTCAGTTGAAATGCAGCCCGCCGTTCACCGCCACCGTCTGGCCGGTCATGTAGGCGTTGGCGATCACCATCAGCACGGCCGACGCCACCTCCTCGGCCGTGCCGAGGCGGCCGACCGGTATGCGCGCCGCATTGGCGATGCGGTGCGGCGCGATCATCTCGGTCGCGATCAGCGAGGGCGCGACCGCGTTGACGGTGATTCCGTCCTTCACCAGCCGCGCGGCGTACCCGCGCGTCAGCCCCTCCATCCCGGCCTTGGACGCGTTGTAGTGGGTGCCGACCACGCCGGCGCCGCGTGCCGCGCCCGAGGAGATGTTGACAATGCGCCCCCAGCGGCGCGCGCGCATTCCGGGCCAGACCACCTGCGTGCAGAGGAAGGCGGACTTCAGGTTCACCGCGATGGTGCGGTCGAAATCGGCCTCGGTCAGTTCTTCGAGACTGCGGCTGAGCGCCACCCCCGCATTGTTGACCAGCACGTCGATCGGGCCGAGCGCGGCCTGCGCGCTCGCCACCATGCGCGCCACGGCCGCGCCCTCGGAGACGTCGGCCCCGAATGCCGCGCTGCGGCGCCCGCGGCCGCGGATCGCGGCGGCGACGGCCTCCGCTTCGGCCGAGCGCTCGCGATAGTTCACCGCCACGTCGGCGCCGGCCTCGGCCAGCGCCAGCGCGATCGCCTTGCCGATGCCTCGCGAGGCGCCGGTCACCAGCGCGACACGGCCGGAAAGATCCGGAACGATCGACATCGCCGCGCGGCTACAGCGACTGCTCGACCAGTTGCATCGCGGCCGAATCGTTCATGGCCATCGGTTCCTCCCGGGCGGTGTGCAGCGGGACGCAAGTCTACTGCGCCGCGCGCTCGCGAGGCCAATCTGCGAATCGATTGACCTCGGTTAACAACGCGGCATTTCCGGGCTTGACGCGCAAGCCCGGAGTGATAAATTGCTGGTGAGCTTGTGAGAGTGGGCTGTGAGGCGGGATTCCTGGCAACCGTCAGGGTACCGCGCGCGGTGCCGCTGCAGTAGCAGGTCAGCAAGCTCAAGCGCGGAAGTTTCCGCGGATCCAATAGCGCCGATATGGCGCAGCCCGGTGGATCCGGGCACACGGCCCCGCCTGCGGCGGGGCCTTTCATTTGTGCAAGCCCTCCTCGAAATGAACTGCCGGCAAGCGCTAAGATTCGTCCATGCCACTACTCCTGCAACCGCTCCAAGCGCCGGCAGTCGATGTTGCGCTGATCCGGGTCGCGCAATGATCCGCTCCGCCTTTTTCTCCGCCGCCACGATCCTGTTCGCAGCGTTCCTCGCTTCGAACGCGTTCGCGCAGGCGCCGCACACGCACCAGCACAGCTTCGCCGACGCCGACAAATGGAAGGAAGTGTTCGACGACCCGGCGCGCGACGAATGGCAGAAGCCGCACCAGGTGATCGATGCGCTCGCGCTGCCGAACACCGCAAGCGTTGCGGACATCGGCGCGGGCACCGGGTATTTCGCGGTGCGCCTCGCGCACATGCTCTCCAAGGGCCGCGTCTACGCGGTCGACACCGAGCCCGGGATGGTCAAGTACCTCGCGGCGCGCGCGAAGGAAGCCGGGCTTGCCAACCTGCAGGCGGTGGCCGGCCGCGCGGACGACCCGCGCCTGCCCGCGAAGATCGACCTCGCGCTGCTGGTCGATGTCTATCACCACATCGACGCGCGCGGGAAGTACTTCGCGAAGCTGCGCTCGTCGCTCAAGCCCGGCGGCCGGGTGGCGATCATCGACTTCAATGCCGCGTCGCCGATCGGCCCGCCGCCTGCCGAACGCCTCGCGCCGGAGGCCGTCGAGGCCGAAATGAAGGCCGCCGGCTACGTGCTCGCCAGCGAGCACGCGTTCCTGCCCAACCAGTACTTCCTCGTCTTCGAGCCGGCGGCGCGCTGAGCGGCTGGATCCCTAGCGCACGGTGATCGTCAGGTTGAAATCCCCGCGCAGCAGGCTGATCGCGAAACCGCGCTGCGCGCCCTGCAGCGCCGCCTGGAACTCGGGAAGCGTCTGCACGCGCCGCCGGTTGATCGCATAGACGATGTCGCCGGGTCGGAAGCCCGTCTGGGAGGCGCGGGTGTCCGGCTCCACGGCGACGACCAGCAGCGCGCCGCCGCGCAGGCGCTGGTAGAGCGGGCTGCCGCGCTCGACCTCCATCAGCTTCATGCCCGGCAGCTGCGGCACGGCTTGGGCTTCGCCGCTGCCGGCCACTTCCTGCGGCGCGGCGATGCGCACGTGCAGCACGCTCTGCGCGCCGCCGCGGTTGATCCGCATCTCGACTTCCTCCCCGACCGGCGTGAGCCCCAGCCGCGCGCGCAATTCGGATGCGCTGCGGATAGCGCGGCCGTTCAGCGCCACCACCACGTCGTGCTGGCGCAGGCCCGCCTTTTCCGCGGGCGAGCCCGCGCGCACGGCGGCAACCGTCGCGCCGTCGAGCGTCGCGATCCCGAGCTTCTTCGCCAGCTCCGGTGTGAGGTCCGCCATTTCGATGCCGAGCCAGCCGCGCCGCACTTCGCCGTAGCGCACGATCTGGCCCATCACCGCGCGCACCATGTTGGACGGCACGGCGAAGCCGATGCCGACGTTGCCGCCGGACGGGCCGATGATCGCGGAATTGATGCCGACCAGCTCGCCGCGCAGGTTGACCAGCGCGCCCCCCGAGTTGCCCGGGTTGATCGACGCGTCGGTCTGGATGAAATCCTCGTAGCCTTCGACCGACAGGCCGCTGCGGCCGAGCGCGCTGACGATACCCGAAGTCACGGTCTGGCCGATGCCGAACGGATTGCCGATGGCAATCACGTAATCGCCCACCTGCAGCTGGTCGGAATCGCCGAGCTTGAGTGCCGTCAGGTTCTGCGCCGGGATCTGCAGCACCGCGACATCGGTGCCGGGGTCGGTGCCGACCAGCTTCGCCGGAAACTGGCGCCGGTCCCTCAGCGTGACAATGGCCTGCTCGGCGTCCTTGATGACGTGGTGGTTGGTGAGCACATAGCCGCGCGCGGCATCGACGATGACGCCCGAGCCGGCGGCCTGCTCCTGGCGCTGCGGCCGGTCGGGCAGGTCGAAGAATCTGCGGAAAAACGGGTCGCGGAACAGCGGGTTGTCCTCGATCGGCGAGCGGGTGATGACCGAGATGTTGACCACCGCCGGCGTGACTTCGTTGACCAGCGGCGCAAGCGTCGGCAATCCGCGGCTGTCGGTTTGCGGCTGGGCGGCCGGCAGCGGCACCGCCGCAATTGCAAGAACCAGCGCGACGGCGAAAACGAGGCGCGCACGCTGCAATCGGCTGGAAATCACCTTCGTGTTCCTTGCGGATGACAAGACACGCCTGATTTTAGCCCGGGCGGAGTGCGGTACATACCTTGCAAATCCCGTAGCTCCTGCGGGTTTTTCAATCTGTCGTATCCGCCAGGCGACGAGCGCCAGAGCGTCGAATCGCGCGAGCTGTGTGACTACAATACGCTACAATGTGACTACATAGACCATGTACCCAGGAACCGGCCATGGCCCAATTCCTCGTCAGCATCAGAGAACTGAAAAGCCGCCTCAGCCATTACCTGCGCCTCACCCGCAAGGGCGAATCGGTGGTGATCACCGACCGCGGGATCCCGATCGGCCGCATCGTGCCGATAGGCCAGGATCTCGACCAGCGCCTCGCGGCGATGCGCGAAACCGGGCAGGCGCATTGGAGCGGGCGCAAGCTCAGTCGCCGCAAGCCGGTCGCGAAGCTGCGCGGGCGCGGCAGCGTCGCGCAACTGATCGTGGAAGACCGCGAGTGATCGTGTACCTCGACGCCAGCGCCCTGGTGAAGCGCTACGTCGCGGAAGCCGGTTCGTCGGAGGTGGAGGCGCTGATCGCCGAGGCTCGGGCGGCCGGCACCGCGGTGCTGAGCCGCGCCGAGGTGGCTGCGGCGCTCGCCAAGGCGGCGCGCGTCGGGCTCGTCACGCGCGCCGCGGCGCTGAAGGCCCTCGAAGCCTTCAACGCGGACTGGGAGCAGCTGATCCGCCTGCAGTTCGGCGAGCCGCTCGCGGCTCGCGCCGGCGCGCTCGCGTGGGAGCATGGATTGCGCGGCTACGACGCAGTGCATCTTGCCACGGCCCTGGTGTGGCGCGAGACGCTGGGCGAGGCTGTTGTGGTCGCGACCTACGATCGCGAGCTGTGGCGTGGTGCGCAGGCGAGCGGGCTCTCGCCCTGGCCGGCGGCGAAGCCGTAAGGCTGCGAAGTTGCGCGAGAAATCAGTGTCTTCAAATCAGGGTCAGAGTCGGATTTCTTCCCGCCGCTGGAATTCCTGCTGGGAGGAATCCTATGGACCGCACCGAGCGCCTCATCGCGCTGCGGCGGCGAAGCCGTACCGTCACGCCTTCGTGGCTTTCGCCGCGAACACGCAGTACTCGCAATCGCCGCCGGGCTCCGGCGGCGCCGGCGCCGCAAGCGTGTCCCTGATCTCCAGCAACACCGGCTCCACCCACGCGTCATCGCCGTCGTAGGGGATCATCTTCACCCGGAATTCCAGGCGATTGTCGAACGAATCCAGGTCGCGCCTGCCGTTGCAGTAGACGAACCAGCCGCGGTGGGAGACCGCCAGCCCCTGGCGCCGCAGCAGCCACTGGTAGAACTCCATCTGGCGCTTGTAGCCGTCCTGCCACTCGGCATCGAGCGTCACCTCGGCGGCCTTGGAGGTGGCCTTGTAGTCCGCGACGATCAATTCGCCCGAGCCGAGGTCGCGCCACAAGTCGTCGATCGCACCGAAGAGCTCGAACCCCGAGGTCTCGTGCACCGATCGCACGCCCTTGAAATTGCTGCGCCAGGTCTCGAGCTGCGGGTGGGCGTGCGGCACGGCGTTCAGCCCGGCCCCGCTCATGAACGGATGCGGCTCGCCCCTGCGGCGGAACGCGTCGAACTCTTTCTTGAGCAGCGTGTCCACGGCGGAATTGAGGTTGAACGGAAACCCCGCCGGGCGCGCGATGCCGAGGCGCCGGTCGAGGTAGAAGCAGCGCGGGCAGTCCATGAAGAGGGCGACCTTCGAGCGGCTGAGCGCAAAGGGTTTGTCCGAGGCCGGGTCGAAGAGCTTTTTTGCCATGGGGCGAGTCTACCGGCGCGGAGGCTCGTACGTTGATCCCCTCATGCGGAATTCACCAAGGGGCCTGTAGTGATACCGTAGCGGGGCGGCGACATGCGAAAAACTGCGCGGCCATTCGTCATCGATATCGAGTCCTCCGGGTTCGGCCCGTTGAGCTATCCGATAGAAGTCGGCCTGGCCCTGGAGCCCGGCACCAAGTATTGCAGCCTGATTGCACCCGCGCTGGACTGGACGCATTGGGACGCCTGGGCGGAAGAGGTGCATCGCATACCGCGCGATATCCTCGAAACCCACGGCAAACCCGCCACCCAGGTTGCGCTCCGTCTGAACGAACTGCTGGGCAATTCGACCGTCTACAGCAACGGCTGGGTGGTCGACCAGCCGCGGCTGACACAGCTGTTCAGCCGGGCCGCTGTGACCCGGCAATTCGCCATCAGCCCGTTGGAGATGATCCTTTCCGAGCATCAGATCGAGGTCTGGCCCAAGGTCAAGCAACAGGTTGTCAGCGAACTCGCATTGACGCGGCACCGTGCGAGTGCCGATGCCTTGATCATCCAGGAGACCTATCTGCGGACGCGCCAGGTACCGGAACCATCGTGACGCCCGGCCCAGGGAGCAGGCTCACGCCCTGAGCCACCCCGCTACCGGCGGATCAACAAGGGGTGATGCGCAATGCACCAGATTTGAGCGCCGCGATTGCGTTCGCGTTCAATCCGTTTCGGCTTCCGGCCATAAGTTAGGGAAGAGAAATCGCAGAGACTGGAGCGGCACAGCGAGCTTCAGAGGAGCCCGGGACGAATCCGCCGCCATGACACCGAAATCGAGAAGGCTCGCCATGATTCGCCGCCCGGTTCGCTCACCCAGCCCAGTCATCGCGACAAAACGTGAACGCTCAATCGGGCCCGCCATCGCAACGTAGTGAAGAGCCTCGAGCGCATCCACTTTCACGATCGACTTTTCGCTCCCAATTTGCCATGGCTTTTCTTCCAGACAGGCCAGAAGCATCGTCAAACGATCTTTCAGTGATGTAAGGTCTACAAATCAGGGTCAGGGTCGGATTTCTTCCCGCCGCTAGAATTCCTGGGGGCGGGATTCCGTTGGACCGCACCGAGCGCTTCTACCGAATCGACCAGCTGCTGCAGGGCCGCTGAGCGCGAAGGGACTGTCCGAGGCCGGGTCGAAGAGCTTTTTCGCTGTCCGTTCAGCTTACCGCGCCGGAAGACGCCCGTCCTCAGGGGCAGGGAAGATGCTCCGTGGTACGCGGTAGAATGGAACCGTCCGCAGAGGGGCGCCATGAAACGCGTCAAGATCATCATCGAAAAGCACGAAGACGGCTACGTTGCCTACCCGGTCGGAATCCGCGGCGTCGTGGTCGGCGAGGGAGATACGTACGAGGAAGCCTTGCGCGACGTGCAGTCGGCGCTCAAGTTTCACGTCGAATCGTTCGGCGCTCAGGCGCTCGACGGCGACGAAGGGCCGGTGCTGGAAGCGTTCGTCGCCGAGGCTCTCGTCTAGTTTCCGTGCAGAAGTTTCCGGTCGACGCGCCCAAGGCGAAGGTCCTGCGCGCGCTGAGGTCGCTGGGCTTTGAAATCGTCCGCGAGCGCGAGCACATCTCGATGCGCCGGACGAATCCCGATGGCTCGGTGACTCCACTGACCCTGCCGAATCACGCCACGATCAAGGGCTCGACGCTGCGGACAATCTGCCGCCAGGCGGATATCGGCCGCGAAGACTTCCTGACGGCATTCGATGATGCCTGACGTGCTGCCCGGTGCGAGGTGGCTCAGGCCCGCCGAATGCTTGAGGAGAACCACATGGCAGCCCTGATCATCCGCCTCCCCGACGGCAAGCGCGAACGCCTGAAGGACCTGGCGCGCGCGCGCAAACAGAGCGTCACCAAGCTGTTCGATGAAATGGCCACCGTCATGATTGCCGAGTACGACGCCGAAACGCGCTTTCGCGCACGGGCGGCGCGCGGCGCAGGCAACGTGAAGCGGGGGCTGCGCCTGCTGGCGAAGGCCGGGGGCGGGAAGTAGGGCGATCCCCGGTTCGGTGACATGGGAACGCTGACCATTCGAGTTAGGCTGCTTCTATCGGAGCTAATGCGCGACCGGGATTATGCGGACAAGGTTGCTGAGGGAAATCTGAGCTTCCTCCGCTCTGATAGGGCGTTCGACAAGTGCATGGAGCTTGCTCACAAGAAATGGCGTTGGGTGTACAAGAAGCTCGCATGACCTGTGGATCGAGGCTTTCTCGCAGCCGCCAAAAGTGCATATCCCGGTTCTTCTATCGAGACGGTCTTTTCCTGCTGATCCGTTTCTTGCCTCTTGTTCCAAGCGTGCCCGCCAACCTCTTTGAAGTGACCTGGGCAGGTCTATAAGCGCGGACGTCTTTGGTGAGCTTCTTGACGATGGCTCCCCCGAAGGCGGGCTGGCTGCGCACGCGCTCGGCGAATCGATCTTCACCCAAGCCGCCACGATGGGGAAGCTCCAAGCGCGGGTGCGCGATGCGGTGCGCTGCCATTTCGATGACGGCACCCAGCCGGACGCCGTCTTAGTCTCAACACGCCATCCGGCGAAGCGTCGAAAAGCGGCATGAAATTCACGCGCATTACCGTAAATGACCAACAGATGGGCGGAGTGCCCTGCATCCGTGGCCTGCGCATCCCCGGTCGCCACGGTGGTTGGCATGGTGGCCGATGGCATGGCCGAGGCGGAAGTCCTGAGTGCCTCCCGGACCTTGCGGCAGCCGACATCCAAGAGGCATTGCATTACGCCGCCGAAGCGGTTCGAGAACGCGAGCGGCTGCTGATGGAAGTTTTCCCAGGTGTGTCGGTGGATGCGGGAGTGCGGTTCGGAAAGCCGTGCATCGCCGGCACCCGCATGGACGTCGCAACGGTAGTTGCGGCGCTTGGGGCCGGTGAGAGCTGCGAGGAAGTGAAGCGCAATTGCAGCCTGAGTCGCGAGCAGGTACTGACCGCGCTTCGCTATGCCGCCCATGTGGCGGCGCATCTGCCTCCCGCGCGACCAAGCTTCGATCGCGGACAGAAGGGCAAGCCATGAAAATGCACTACGACGAAAAAGTGGGCGCGTTGTACCTCAGGCTGGATGACTCCGAAGTCGTCGAGTCGGAAGAGGTCAAGCCGGGCATCGTGCTCGACTTCAACGCCGACAATCAGGTCGTCGGAATCGAAGTGCTTGATCTCAAGCGGCGAGTGCCCGAGGCAGACCTCAAGCAGCTCAAATTGGAAGTCGCCTGAGTCTGCAGCGGGCTCGCCTGCGGGTGACAACTCAGCGCGGGCTCCAGAGCGCCGCGATGGGCACCGCCCACAGCTTTTCGCCGAAAGGCAGCGCGTGCTCGCCCAGGTAAAGCAGCGTCCCGCTCGCGAATTTCCTGCCGGCCGCCTGGGCGAGTGCGCGCAGGCCGTCGAAGTCGCGGGCATCGACGCTAGCCGCCGCCTTGACCTCGATACCGGCCACGTTCTGCGCCGGACCCTCGAGCACGAGGTCGACCTCGCGCCCGGCCGCGGTGCGAAAGTGGTACGGGCGGGCGGAGGTGCGGCTCCAGCCGAGCTGCTTGCGCACTTCCTGCACGACGAACGTCTCGAGCAGCGGGCCGAGAGCAGCCGAGCGCGCGAGCGCGCCTGCGTCGGTCTCTCCCCGCAAATGTGCCGTCAGGCCCGAATCCAGCAGGTGGATCTTCGGCGATTTCACCAGCCGCTTGCCGAGGTTGGTCGACCACGCGGGCAGCGGCTGCAGGACGAAAACCGCCTCGAGCAGCGTCAGGTAGCGGCGCAGCGTCGAGTGCGCGATCCCGCCGGAGCGCGAGACCTCGGCCGCGTTCATTAGCCCGCCGGCGCGCGCGGCAAGCAGCGCGATCAGCCGTGGCAGGTCCGTCAACGCGTCGATGCGGGCCAGGTCGCGGATGTCGCGCTGCATCAGCGTGGCGAGATAGCTGCGGAACCACGCGTCACGGCGCTCCGGGCTCTCGCGCGCCAGCGCCTCGGGGAAGCCGCCGGCCACGATGCGGCGGCAAACGTCCTCCCGGTCCACCGCGTACCGGGAGGTCCGCCACGGCGTATCCGCGAACAGCCGGTCGACGAAATTCGCGGGCTTGCCGCCGAGCTCGTCCTGCGCAAGCGGCCAGAGCGGCAGGATCTCGATCCGGCCGGCGAGCGACTCGGACACGCGCGGCACGAGGAACACGGTGGCCGAGCCGGTCAGCAGGAAGCGCCCGGGGCGGCGTTCGCGGTCCTGTTCGGGGTGCCGCGGGGGAGCTCGGGCGGGCGCGAGGTGCTCGGCGTCGGGCTCCGTCAGTCCCGGGGCGCG
>JBGOTT010000051.1:0-17529 GCA_041476585.1 Gammaproteobacteria bacterium
GAACGGCGTGGTTGCGCCCCAGGACGTGTAGGCGCCGTTGTCGTGGAGGGTGTCCACCGTGCGGAACGTGAGCGTGCCATCCTTCTTGCAGCCCGAGCGCAGTTTCAGCAGCACCGGCTGGCGCGTGGGCGATGCAATGAACTCCTCTTCGCGCGTGAAGACCAGCTTCACCGGCCGGCCAGTTGCCTTGGCGAGATAGACACAGATCGGCTCGAACGGATAGATGTCCAGCTTGGAACCGAAGCCCCCGCCGATGGGCGGCTGGATGATGCGGATGCGCGCCGGGTCCATGGCAAAAATCTCGGCGAACTCGCGCTTGTGCAGGAACGGCACCTGCGTGTTCGAGTACAGCAGCAGGTTGCCGCCCGGGTCGAACTCCGCGATCACGCCGGAGACGCCCATGCAGCAGTGGGTCACGTAATGCAGCCGGAACACGTCCTCGATCACCACGTCGGACTCTGCCTCGCCCTGCGCGAGGTCTCCCTGCGCGTATTCGAAAGTCATCGCCACGTTGTCGGGCTTGCCGGCGAAGGCCACGGGCGTCCCGGCCGTCTTGAGGTGCTCGCCCGAGTCCGCGCCATGCGGTTCGGGGTGAATCAGCGGCGCACCGGGCGCGAGCGCTTCCTGCGTGGTGGCGACCACCGGCAGCGGTTCGTACTCGACCTTGATCAGCTTGAGCGCCGCCTCGGCGATCGCCTCGCTATCGGCGGCCACCGCGGCGATCTCGTCGCGCAAGCTGCGCACACGGTCGGTCTTGAGCGGCAGGTGGTCCTTGCCGACGCCGATCGGCCGCTGCCACGGCACGTCGGCAGCCGTGATCACGGCGTGCACGCCCGCCAGCGTCTTCGCTGCGCTGGTGTCAATGGAGAGGATGCGCGCATGCACCTGGGTGGAGCGCAGAATTTTCGCGTGCAGCGCGCCCGGCATGTCGAGGTCCTGGATGTAGCGCGTCTTGCCGCTCGCCTTGTCCGGCGCATCCATCTTGGCGATGCGCTTGCCGATCAGGGTTTCACCCGCAACGGGTTTATCAGCCGCGCCCATGTTCGCCTCCCTGCTTGGCGGCCGACGCGATCGCATCGATGATCTTGCGGTAGCCGGTGCAGCGGCACAGGTTGCCCTCGATGCCTCGGCGGATCGCCGCTTCATCGGCGCCGGGATGGCGCTCGATGAGGTGGCTCGCCTGCACCATCAGGCCGGGGGTGCAGAAACCGCACTGCACGGCGCCACTCGCGACGAAGGCGCTGCGCAGGCGCTCGCCCGCTTCGCTCTGCACCACGCCTTCGATCGTCACCAGCTCGCGCCCGTCGCAGTCGGCCGCGAACAGCAGGCAGGCGTTCAGGCTGTTACCGTCCACCAGGATCGTGCAGGCGCCGCATTCGCCCTCGCCGCAGCCGTACTTGGTGCCCGTGAGCCCGAGCCGCTCGCGCAGCATCGCCAGCGCGCTCATGCCCGCCGCTACGCTCAATTCCCTTTTCACCCCGTTGAGGGTGAAGGCGATGTCACAGTTTGCAGACATTGGTCAGAATCCTCGTCAACATGTTGCGGATGAGCTCGCGCCGGTACCAGTCGGAGGCGCGCACGTCCGAAATGGGATGGACCTCCTCGAGCGCAGCATGCACCGCCGCCTCCAGCGTTGCCGCGTCCGGCGCGTGGCCCTCGAGCGCGGCTTCGGTGCGCGGTGCGCGGATCACGGTCGGCGCCACCGCGCCGAACGCAACGCGCGCATCGCGCAGCACCGCGCCGTCCCTGCGCGCACCTGCCGCGATCGAGATTGCCGCGATGTCCAGGCCGGGGCGCGTGCCGTGCTTGTAGAACTCGCCGGTGAATCCCGCCGGCGGCAGCGGCACTTCCACCGCGGCAAGAAGCTCGGCCGGCGCGCGGCAGCTGCGCCCCGGCCCGAGCAGAAACTCCGCGAGCGGCACGCGACGGGTCTGCAGCGCGCCGTTCGGCTTGGCGGCGAGCACGACGCGCGCGTCCAGCGCGAGGAGCGGCACCAGCGTGTCTCCCGCCGGTGAAGCGTTGCACAGATTGCCGCCTACGGTCGCGACGTTGCGGATCTGGTCGCTCGCGAAATGGTCGCAAGCCTGCCAGAGAAGGTTGAGCCGCTCGCGCACCAGGGCGCTTTCCAGCAATTCGGTGATCGTGACGAGGGCGCCGATGCGCACCACGGCGCCCTGCTCGGCGATGCCCATCAGCTCGGGCACGCGCCGCACGTTCATCAGCACCGGCTGGAACGACACCCGCCCGGCCTGCGTCTGCGGCATCAAATCGGTGCCGCCCGCAAGCACGGTGACATTGCCCGCGCGCAGGATCCCGGCCGCCTCGTCCAGCGAAGTCGGCGCCTTGTACTGTTCGATGCTCGGCATCAGTAGCGTCCGGTTAACTTTCGAACAGCTTCAACGGGTTGGGCGAATTCGACAAAATCGCGCATGGTGGATCAATTAACCGCGACACATACGAGGCCGCAAGCTGACACAGATTGTCGGAGTCAAATTGGTGGACACGTTAGGCGCTCCGCAAGTTGGCCAAGCCAACACAATGCTAATAAGCGCTTGGCAATCGTAATGTCTGTGTAGCTGTGGGTACTTTGACGCATAGTGCTGCGACCCGCACGGATTCTTGCGGAGTCGTCGGCGATTAAAGAAGTGTCCGCCATCTAGAACCTCACCGGTTCGCGGAAGCGGCCGAACACGCCGACCAGCACGCCGGTGATCTCACCGACGCTGGCATAGGCCTTGATCGCCTCCATGATCGCGGGCATCAGGTTCGCGCCAGAGCGCGCGTCCGCCTGCACGCGCGCCAGCGCCGCCTGCACGCGCGCCGCGTCGCGCTCGGCGCGCACCCGGTCGAGCGCCTGGATCTGCGCGCGCGCGTCCTCGTCCTTGTAGGGATGGAATTCCATCTCCGGGGTCTTGTCCTCGGTGCGGTAGCAATTGACGCCCACCTTGCGGAAGTTTCCGTCGTCAACGTCGCGCTGGTGCCGGTAGGCCTGGGCCGAGACCTTGGCCTGGATCGCGCCTTCGGCGACGAGCTTGACGATGCCGCCCTGCGCGTCGACCTCCGCCATGATGGTCTCCATCCGGGCGCGCATCTGGTTGGTGAGGGTCTCTACATAATAGGAACCGCCGAGCGGATCGACGGTGTCGGTGAGGCCCATCTCCTCGATCAGCATCTGCATGGTGCGGAGCGATATCCGCTGCGCGTACTCCGAGGGGATGGTGTAGGCCTCGTCATAGCAGCACAGCGCCATGGTCTGCGTGCCGGAGAGCGCGCAGATGAGCGCGTAGTAGGCGCCGCGCACGATGTTCAGTTCTGGCTGCTCGAAGGTCAGCCCGCCGCCGCCGCCGCCCGCGATCATGCGCAGCCACATCGAACCGGGTTTGGTCGCGTGGTATTGCTCCTTCATGATTTTGGCCCACAGACTGCGGCCGGCGCGGAATTTCGCCACCTGTTCGAACAGATTGCCGAAGCAATTGAAGTTGAACGACAGCCGACCGGCGAATTCGTCCACCGGCAGCCCGCGCCGGATCACGTCGTCGGCGTAGGCCTTGGCGATGCAGAAAGCGTAGGCCATCTCCTGCGCCGGGTCGGCGCCGGATTCGCGGATGTGGTAGCCGCAGACCGACACCGGGCTGTACTTCGGCGCGTGCTCGGCGCAGTACTCGATGGTGTCGCCGACGAGGCGTATGGAGGGCTCGACCGGATAGACCCAGGTGCCGCGGCCGACGAACTCCTTCAGGATGTCGTTCTGCGCGGTGCCGCGCAGTTTCGTGAGATCGTAGCCGCGCTTCTCGGCCATGGCGAGGTACATGGCGATCAGGATCGCGGCCGCACCGTTGATGGTGAGCGAGACCGTGATGCGCTCGAGGTCCACGCCCTCGAAGGCGATCTCGAAGTCGCGCAGCGTGTCCACCGCCATGCCGACGCGCCCGACCTCGCCCTCGGCCTGCGGGTCGTCGGAATCCATGCCGCACTGCGTAGGCAGGTCGAAAGCCACGTTCAGCCCGGTCTGGCCGTTGGCGATCAGGTAGTGGAAGCGCTTGTTGGTGTCGGCCGCGTTGCCGAAACCGGTGTACTGGCGCATCGTCCAAGGCTGCTTGCGGTACATCATCGAATGGATGCCGCGCGCGAACGGATACTCGCCGGGCAGCCCGATCATGCCGGCGCCGCCGCTCGCTTCGACGTCGGCCGCGGTGTAGAGCGGCTTCACCTCGATCCCCGATTCGTTGACCACGGGGCGCATTGCCTTTTCCGGCAGGTCCTTGGGTTTCATGGCGCGTTGGTCCGAATGTAGTTGACGATGTCCTCGAGCCGCGAGCTCGAGGGGAAAATCCCCTTGAAGCCGAGCGCGCGCAACTCCGCGTGGTCCCGCGCCGGCAGGTTGCCGCCGATCACCCACAACTTGTCAGTGAGACCCGCCTCAACGAGCAGGGTGCGCAGTTTCGTGCAGAACGGCAGATGCGAGCCGGCCATGCTCGAGAGCGCGATCACGTCGGCGTCCTCGTCGAGCGCGATGCGCGCGACCGATTGCGGCGTCTGGCGCAGGCCGGTGTAGATCACCTCGCAGCCGCCGTCCATCAGCGCCCGCGCCACGACCTTGGCGCCCTGATCGTGCCCGTCGAGACCGGGCTTGGCCAGCACCACGCGGATCGGACGGCTGCGCTCGCTCACGAGCACACCTCCTTGGCGATGATCAGCTTGAGGATCTCGCTGGTGCCTCCGCCGATCAGTGTGAAGCGGATGTCGCGCAGGTAGCGCTGCACCGGATATTCCATTGCATAGCCGTAGGAGGCGTAGACCCGCGCCGCCTGGTCGCAAATGCGCGCCGCCGCCTCGGTGGCGAACAGCTTCGCCATCGCCGCCTCCTTGTGGTGCGGCGCGAACGCGTCGCGCAGCCGCGCCGCGTGGTAGACGAGGTGCGTGGCGGCCTCCAGCTCGGTGGCCATCTCCGCGAGCTTCAGCTGGATCGCCTGGAAGCGGTTGATCGGCTTGCCGAACTGCTTGCGCTCGGCGCTGTAGCCCACCGCCGCGGCGAGCGCGGCACATGCGGTGCCGAGCGCCATCGCGCCGGTGATGATGCGGATCTCGGCGAGCAGCTTGCGCAGGTGACCCTCGCCGTCGCCCTCTTCCTTCGACAGGCGATGCGTGTCGGGCACGAAGCAGTCGTTGAACGCGACTTCCGAAGTGGGCAGTGCCCAGACGCCCATCTTCTCGATCGAGCGGCCGACCGCCAGGCCCTTGAAATCGCGCTCGACCAGAAAAATGCTGAGCTTGCGCGCCTCCCCCGCCTTGGCGAACACGGTGAAGAAGTCGGCCACCGGCGCCGCGGTCACCCACATCTTCTGGCCGTTCAACGCATAGCCGCCTTCGACCTTGCGCGCGGAGGCGGCGATGGAGTTGAGATCGGAACCGGCGTTCGGCTCGGTCATGCAGATCGCGCCGATTTTTTCGCCGCGCAGCGCCGGCCTGAACAGCCGCTCGACGATGTCGGGATTGCCGAGCATGTGCAGGAACTTGGTGCCCATCAGCGACTGCATCGCGGCGCAGCCGGCGAGCGACATCGAGCCGCGCGCGATTTCCGCCAGCGCCAGGCAAAAACCAGTGAGCGACGCGCCGCTGCCGCCGTCGGCTTCCGGATAGCGCATGCCGAAGAATCCCAGCTCGCCCAGGCGCGCGAACAGCTCGCGCGGAAACGCGTGCGCATCGTCGAGCGCCGCCGCGCGCGGCGCCACCTCCTGATCCGAGAAACGCGCAAACGCATCGCGGATCTGCAGTTCCTCGGGGCTGAAGCCGGCGCTCACGTGATTCCGCCCTTGGGGTCGAATCCGTAGCGCTCGCGCGCCGCGAGCTCGGACACCACGCCGTCGCGCACTTCGCAAGCGAGCTGCGCGCGATCGCGCAGCTTCGGATCCCCGTAGCCTCCGCCGCCGCCCGCGACCTGGTGGTAGATCGTTCCCTTCGGCACGCCGGTGATCAGGTCCTTGTTGCGCGGCGTCACCTCGCGCCCGTCGGGATACTTCAGCCGGATGAAGTTGAGTCCCGCGTCGGCGCCGCCGAACAGGCCGAACGCCGGCTCGAAATCGCCGTCGCCGAAAGTCACCATCTGCGTGTCGTCCGAGCCGATCTCGTAGATCGTTTCCACGCCCAGCCCGCCGCGCCACTGGCCAGGGCCCGCGGAGTCGGCGAGCAGTTCGTGCCTGATCAGCCGGTGGGGCGTCTGCTGCTCGAACATCTCGTAGTCCTGGTCGAGCAGCCCGCCCGATGCGTCGATCATGCCGATGTGGTCGTAGCCGTCGGTGCCGCGCATCGCTCCGGAACCGCCCTTCAGGCCCATGAAGCCGATATCGACGTACTTGTCGTTGTTCCCCGGATCGATTCCCGTGGTGAGCGAGCACAGCAGGTTGTTCCACCCGGCGGTGACGCGGTCGGGCATCACCGGTGCGAGCGCGCGCTGTATCGCGTCGGCGTTCGGCGGGCACAGGTGGTTGCCGAAAGTGGTTGCCTTCGGGTAAGCCGCGTTGAGCAGCGTGCCCTCCGGAATCACGATCTCGATCGGCTGCACCATGCCTTCATTGTGCGGGATGTCCGGGTTGACCATCTGCAGCAGGGTGAGGATGGTCGCCGAGGCGCTCGAGGTGTACGTGCCGTTCACGAAGCCGTTGGTCTGCGCGTCGGTCCTCGAATAATCGAACCGGATGCGCTTGTCCGTCACGTCGATGTCGACCCGGATCGTGTACTTGCTGCCCTCGTTCTTGCCGTCGTAGTAGACATAGCCCTCGCCCGAGTAACGGCCGTTCGGAATCTTCGCGATCTCGGCCTCCATCATCCTCCGGGTGGCCTCGAACAGCGCCTGCTTGTGCGCCTCCAGGCTCTCCACGCCGTACTTCCCGAGCAGCTCCACGAAGCGGCGTTCGCCGATGGTCGCCGCGCCGATCTCGGCCTTCATGTCGTGCTGCACGATGTCGAAGCGGATATTCGCGAAGATCAGGTCCCAGACGTCCTTGCGCAGCTTGCCCTTGTCGTAGACCTTCACCGGCGGGATGCGCAGCGCCTCCTGCCAGACCTCGGTCGCGTTCGGGTTGTAGCCGCCCGCCACCGCACCACCGATATCGGCCTGGTGGCCCTTCACCGCCGTCCAGGCGACCAGCTTGCCTTCGAAGAACACCGGCTTGAACACCGCGACGTCGTTATTCTGGTTGCCCAGGCTGAACACGTCGTTGTGGAAGATCACGTCGCCGGGGTGGATGTCGTCGCCGAAATATTCGAGGATCCGCTTGCACACGGGCGCGAGCGAGAACGCGAGGATCGGCAGGTTCTCGGTCTGCTCGAGCATGCGGCCCGCGCCGTCGTACAGGCCGGTGACGAAGTCCTTCGCCTCGCACAGGATCGGCGAGCGCGTGGTCTGCTGCATCGAGATGCTCATCTCGTCGGTGATCGACTTGAAGGTGCGCGCATAGACCGACAGCAGGATCGGGTCGATGTTCATGCACAGGCCTCCGCTTTGGCGTCTCGCATGCCGCTCGCCAGGTCCGCGCGGCCTTTCTTGTAAAGGGCGAACGAGCCGTACCGGTCGACCACGCAGTCGTAAGAAGCGCTGACGAACACCGAGGTGGTCACCTCCTCGATGATCGCGGGCCCCTGCAGGCGGTTGCCGTGGCGCAAGGCGCGCCCGTCGTACACCGGCACGCGCGCGAAGCGGGCCGCTTCGGGGATGTAGGCGTTGCGCTCGCCTTTCATCGCGTGCGAGCCGTCCTCCCCCGCGAACGCCTCTTCGGCGTAGCGCGGCTTGTCGGTGAGGCCGAGCGACTGCACGCGCAGGTTGATGATCTCGACCGGCGCGCTCTCCGTCTCGAGCGAATACCCGTACAGGCGGTTGTGCTCGGCGTGGAATGCGTTTGCGATCGCCTGCGCGTCGCGCCGCGCGATCGTTTCGCGCGGCACGGCGACCGACACCTCGTGGTACTGCTTGAGATACCTGCAGTCGAGCCTGACCTCATGGCGCCGGCCCTCGGGCTCTATGCGCTCCTCGGCCAGCTGCGCGTCGCCCTCCGCGGACATGGCGTCGATCAGGGTCTCGAGCCGCGCCCAGTCGAGGCTGTCCATGCGCGCCACGAAGGTGCGCACGAAATCGTGCCGGAGATCGGACAGCAGCATCCCCATCGCGCACAGCACCGAGGCTTCGCGCGGCACGATCTGGAAGGGAATCTCCAGTTCGATGCAGATCAGGCACGAGTGCAGCGGCCCTGCGCCGCCGGCCGCGATGAACGGGAATTCGCGCGGGTCGGCGCCCCGCTTGATCGTGACCTCGCGCACGCCCTGGGCCATGTTGTTGCACACCACCCGGTACATTCCCGCAGCCGCCTGCTCGACGCTCATGCCGAGGGGCCTGGCGATATGCGCCTCGAGCGCGTCATGCGCGGCCCGCGCGTCGAGCCGCATGCGCCCGCCGGCGAAGAATTCCGGATTCAGGTAGCCGAGCACCAGGTTCGCATCGGTGCTGGTGGGCCGGGTCCCGCCCTTGCCGTAGCACGCCGGGCCCGGGTCCGCGCCCGCGCTCTGCGGGCCCATGCGCAGCAGCCCGCCTTCGTCGATCCAGCCGATCGAGCCGCCGCCCGCGCCGATGGTATGTATCCCGAGCATCGGCAGCGCGACGCGCAGCCGGTCGATCTCGCCATCGTTCACCAGGGCGGGCGAGTCGATCGCCATCGAGGCCTCGAAGCTGGTGCCGCCCATGTCGGTCGTGATGCAACGGTTCTGGCCATGTGCGCGCGCGTAGAACAAACCCGCGGCGGGACCGCCTGCCGGCCCGGAGAGCAGCGTGAGCGCGGCCTTGCCGCGCGCGATCGCCGGCGTCATCACGCCGCCGTTGGACTGCATCACCAGCAGCACGCCGCCAAAGCCGAGCTCCTTCAGGCGGCCGGTCAGCTGCGCAAGATAGTGGTTGAGTTTCGGCCCCACGTACGAATTCAGGCAGGTGGTGCTGACGCGGTCGTAGAAGCGGATCGAGGGCAGCAGGTCGGTGGAAACCGTCAGATAGGCGCCGGGCAGTTCGCGCCGCACCAGTTCCGCGGCCCGGCGCTCGTGCACCGGATCGGCGAACGCATTCATGAAGCAGATCGACACGGCCTGCACGCCTTCGCCCCTGAACAGCTCGATCGCGTCGCGCACCGCCAACAGGTCGAGCGGCTCGATTTCGCGGCCGTTGCGGTCGAGGCGCCCCTTCACCCCGATTCGCAGGTAGCGCGGCACCAGCGGCTTGACGTTGGTGTAGCGATTGTTGTACTGCTGCTCGCGCACGCCGCGGCGCATCTCGAGCGCATCGCGCACGCCCTGCGTGGTGATCAGCCCGGATTTCGCACCGGTGCGGGTGAGCGTGGCGTTGGTCGTGACGGTGGTACCGTGCACGATCACGTCGATCGAGCGCGCGAAATCGGACGGGGCCTGCCTCGGGCTCTGCCCGGCCGCCATTTCCGCAAGCCCCTGCACTACCGCGATCGAGGGATCCGAGGGCGTCGAGAGCACCTTGTGCAGGCTCGGCTCCGCGCCGTCGCGCGTCACGATGAAATCGGTGAACGTGCCGCCGACATCGATGCCGATCTTCAGTCCCATTCCCGCCCCCTACGCATCGCCCACTTCAAGCACCACGGACATCGCACTGTCGCCCGCCGCGCAACCGGTGAACAGGCCCCGGCCGCCGCCGCGCAGCGCCAGTTCCTCGATCAGCTCGATCACCGCGCGCGTGCCCATCGGCGCCTGCGGGTGTCCCCACACCAGCGTCGAGCCGTAGTTGTTCATGTTCCCGAGCGCCGCGCCGGTCTGGCGCGCGAAGTAGATGTCGTTCAGCGCGAACGGATTGTGGGTCTTGATCGCCGCCATGTCGGGGATCGCGAGCCCGGCGCGCTCCAGCGCCTGGTGCGCTGCCGGCACGGTCGCTTCGGGCATGAAGCCAAGAGGCGCGCGGGCCTGGCCGAAACCGAGTATGCGAACCACGATCTTCGGGTCGTTCGAGAGCTCGCGGGCCTTCCCGGCCGAGGCGACGATGATTCCTGCGTTGCCATCCGCCGGATGCGTCTGCCCGCCGAAGGTCACGGTGCCGTTCGGCTGCACCGGCTTGAGCCTGGCAAGGCCCTCCACGGTCGAATGGCCCGCGCCTTCATCGCCTTCCAGCGTGCTGAGCGCCTTCTTGAAATTCGGCGCAGGCACCTCGAAGGGCAGCGTCATGAAGCGCTTGAGGAAAGCCGCCCCATCGGCAAGCGCCGCCCTGTATTGCTCCTCGCGGCGCAACACGACTTCGTGCTGCTCCGCGGTCGAGATGCCGTGCTTCGCGGCGACGTTCTCGGCCGTCTGGATCATCGCATGCCCGCCGAGCGGATCGCAGTTGAAGTTGTCCAGCACCCAGTCCTCGTGCCCGCCGGTGCCGCCGGGACCGCGCGGATTCGGGTAGTACAGGTGTGGGCCGTTGGAGGTGCGGTCGCAGGTAACATTGAGCACCGAAGTCGCCGCGCCCGTCTGCACTGCCTCGGCGCTCGCCGCAAGGCAACGCACCCCGGTCGCGCAGGCTTGCGTCAGCGTGGGCCCTGCGAGATGCGGCATGCCCGCGAGTCCGGCGAACCATGGCAGCCCGTAAAAGCTGTGGTGCTGCGGGACGGTGATGCCGAGCACGCCATAATCGAACGACTCGCCCGGCAGCTTGCGCCGGGCGAGTTCGCTGCGCGTGACGTGCGCGGCGAACTCCACGCTGTTCAACTGCGCGAAGCTGCCCTGCCAGCGCGCAAACGGCGTGCTCCAGTACGCCCCGTAAGGAATGTAGGCAACTGCTCGATCGGTCGATGACATGCCGGTTCTCCTGATTCAGGCGGGCTCGACGCCCGCATTGCCGTTCAGGCCGACGGCGCGGCGCAGCGATCCTTTTGCGGCCTCGAGGTGCTCGCGCATCGCCTGCGCCGCCGCTCGGCCGTCGCCCGCCGCGACCGCGGTGAGGACACCCCTCAGGCCGCGCGCAACGACCTCCCGAACGCCGGCGTCGGAAAGCGTCAGCGCGCGCAGGTACCAGACGTGGTCGGCATAGAGCTCGATCAGCCGCACCAGCCTGCGGTTGGGCACCAGCGCCAGCCACGCGGTGCGAAACCGCGCGTTCGCCGCGGAAAATTCCTGCGCGTCCGACGAGCGATGCGCGAACGCCATCGCGTCGAGCGCATCGTGCAGCGGAGCGCGCGCGCGGGCGTCGGGGCGCGACTCCGCCACCAGCCGCAGCGCTTCGGGCTCCAGCAGCTCGCGCACCTGGTAGATCTCCTCGATATCCCCGTCGGTATGCGCCGGGACGATGAAGCTGCGCCCGTCGGAGATGATCAGCCCCTCGCTCGCCAGGCGCCCCAGCGCCTCGCGCACCGGCGTGCGCGATACGCCGAGCGTCGCCGCGAGCGACTCTTCCTGCAGCCGCTGTTCGGGCCGGATCCGGCCGTCGCGCAGGCGTTCGCGCAGCGCCGCATAGACCTGGTCGCCGAGCGCGACCGGGCGGTCCAGGGGTCTGAGGGATTCCATGCTCGAGTTCATCGCTGCTGCCCGGTGTTGTATACCGTGTGCTGTACGCATTGTCGCATTCCAAACCCTCGAACATCCGGATTCTTTGATGTGTATCAAACGTCGCTCGGTTACCAGCCCCTTGAATACGGGATACGGAGTTGGCCTGGGTCAACAAACGGAGCTCACCATGCAAATCCTGCAACCGCCTGGCTGGAAGCGCCCGAAGGGCTATTCCAATGGCATCGCCGCGCGCGGCACGATGGTTTTCGTTGCCGGCCAGGTCGGCTGGGACGCAAGCGAGCAGTTCCGCACCGACGACCTCGCGGGCCAGGTGCGTCAGGCGCTTGCGAACGTCGTCGCGATCCTTGCGCAAGGCGGCGCCAGGCCGGAGCACATCGTGCGCATGACCTGGTACCTTGCGGACAAGGACGAGTACAACGCGCGCCTGAAGGACATCGGCGATGCCTACCGCGATGTCATCGGCCGCGTGTTTCCGGTGATGACCGCGGTGCAGATCGCCGGGTTCGTCGAGCACGGCGCGAAAGTATAGATCGAGGCCACGGCCGTCGTTCCGGACGATGCAAATGGCTGACGAAGAAACCGTCCGGGATGCGTTGCGCGAGGTCAACGACCCCGAGGTCGGAATGAACATCGTGGAGCTCGGGTTGGTGTACGGCGTCGAGGTTTCGCCCGAGCGCGTGCGCGTGACGATGACCATGACCTCGCCGACCTGCCCGATGGGCGACTACCTGGTCGATTCGGTTCGCGATGCGGTCCGCCGCGTCGCGCCCGAGGTGCCGGATGTCGAGGTCGAACTGGTCTGGGATCCGCCCTGGACGCCGGACCGGATGAACGAGGACGCGCGCAAGTTCTTCGGCTGGTAACGTTGGAACGCGTCTACCGTCTGCCGCTGCTCGTAGCCGGGTTCGCGAGCCTGATCCTCGGGGCGAGCGGCGGACTGGCGCGCCTCGGCCTCGAGGTGCCCGTGCTCTCGCCAGCGAGCGTGGCGTCGCACGGCTTCCTGATGGTGTCCGGGTTCTTCGGCACCGTGATCTCGCTCGAGCGCGCGGTGGCTCTGCGTGCGTGGTGGACCTACGGCGGTCCGCTGCTCGCTGCGATCGGCGCGATCGCAGCGCTCTCGGGCGCGCCACCCCTCTATCCGCACGCGTTCGCATTCGCCGCGAGCCTGTTCATGCTCGCCGCATGCGTGAAGGGCTGGCGCATGCAACACGCCGCGCACACCTTCACGCTGGTACTGGGCGCGGCATGCTGGACGGTTGCGGGCGTAGCCGGACTCGCGGGAACGGCAGCCCCGGAGCTGGCGCCGTGGTGGATCGCGTTCCTGGTGCTGACCATCGCCGGGGAGCGGCTGGAACTCTCGCGCCTGCTGCGTCGGCCGACGCATGCGCAGCCGCTGTTCTTCGCGATCGTCCTTGCGCTGCTGGCGGCGCTCGCGGCGCAGTACACGCCGCTCCTCGGCGCGGCGCTGCTCGCGCTGGCCGCGTGGCTCGCGCGCTACGACGTGGCGCGGCGCACGGTGCGCGAGCGCGGACTCACGCGTTACATTGCCGTGTGCCTGCTGTCCGGTTACGTGTGGCTCGCCGTGGGCGGATGTGTCGCGGCATTCTCGGGCCCGCGCGACGCGGCGCTGCACGCGGTGCTGCTCGGCTTCGTATTCTCGATGGTGTTCGGCCACGCGCCGATCATTTTCCCGGCGGTGGTGAAGCTTGCGGTGCCGTACACGCCGGCGTTCTACGCCCACCTCGTCCTGCTGCACGCCGGGCTGGCGGTGCGGGTGATCGGCGATCTTGCGGTGATGCCCGCATGGCGGGAAGCCGGCGCAGCATTGAATGCCGCCGCGCTTGCACTGTTTCTGCTGAATACGATTACCGCAGTCGTTCGGGGTCGGTTGGGGACGGGGTAATCGGGATAGGGGGACACCTCTCAGTGCCCCCCTCCCACACCACCGGGCATACGGTTCACGTACACGGCGGTTCGATGAATTGAATTGCTAACGCGCCGCCAAACTCGGCAGCCCCAGGTTGCTAAAGTACCGCGCCGGGAGTGCCAGCGCCAGCGCCGGGGTCTTCGACAGGCGCCACGGGCCATGCGCCGACTTGCTGGTGTTCCATGCTTCACGCACGCTCACCCCGCGTCGTCGCAATTCCCGGTATCCCGCTCGTCGCCATTGCTTCCAGTGATAGCAGCGTAATTTGCGTCGTATCCATTTGTCGACATCGCGCAGAGGGCTCAGCACTTCGGCAATGCCGAAGTACGCTTTCCATCCAAGCAGGGCTTCTCTCAGTTCTGCCACGATATTGGCCAAACGGTGGCCTCTCGTACGACGGGTCAGCTCGCGCACCCGCGCCTTCAGCTTTTCGATGGCCTGCTCGGCCACCTTGAGCTTGGCTTCGTTGCGGCTGACCGTGAAGCCCAGAAACTTGCGCTTCCACGGGCGATCCACCGCGCTTTTTCGCGTATTCACCGTGAGCCGCAGTGAGTCTTCGACAAAGCGCTTCACGCTTGCCATCACCCGCACACCCGCACGTTCGCTCGCGACCACGATGTTGCAGTCGTCTGCGTAGCGGGCGAAGCGGTGGCCGCGCCGGTCCAGCTCCCAGTCCAGTTCATCGAGCACTACATTGGCGAGCACCGGCGACAGCGGGCCGCCTTGCGGCACGCCCATCGTCGTGACTTCCGTGCGCTCATCAACGCGAACCCCGGCCTTCAGGTGGCGATTGATTAGCCGCAGCAGCGATACATCACCCACACGCCGCTTCAGCCTGCTCATCAACCGGTCGTGATTGACCCGGTCGAAGAACGCTTCCAGATCGAGGTCCAACACCGTCGGGATGCCCAGCAGACGTTTGCGTCCGTCAGGTTTCGGTATCTCCACGCGCCGCACCGGTTGCGGTCGGTACGTCCCCGCTACCAGTCGCGCGCGAAGCTCCGGCCAATGGTGTCTCAGGTACGCTGGCAGTTCATCGACCGTCATGCCGTCAATGCCCGGCGCGCCTTCGTTCCGGCGTACTTGCTTCAAGGCACGTTGCAGGTTCGAGCGCTCCAGCACCCGTTCGAGCAACGCTTCGTTCGCAATCGACTCCGGCGCTTCGCGTTCTCCGGTCGCAGGTTCATCCCGTGAATTTTCCACGGCCAGCTCTCGCCGGTTCTCAGATGCGTTCCCGCCACCCTTCACGCAGGCTCCTTCGTCTTCCATCGTTCAGGCCTTCGGCCGGTGCCACCCGGCCTACTATGCCGTTTGCTGACTTCTCCTCGGCATTCAGCGCCAATCGCTCGGCGCCCAGCTTCGATCCTCCGAAGCACCGGGGAGATCTCCCGGGGTAAGACACGTCACTGTCGCTGCACGAGCGCCGGATTTACAAAGTGCATCCCAGCCGCAGATGGAGGGCTTCGCGGTCACGTGCCCGCTCACCCCGGATGCACCACGCCTCATATCCGGTTTTTGTTCATCGCCCCGCAGCTTTGGGTTCGGCTTCCTTCAGACCCCACCTCACGGTGACGCCCTTACCGTTTCCCTAGCCTTCGGCTCTGCGAAAACCTGGCTGTCGGACTCCCACCGACATAGTTACGTGCCATGCCCGGCACACACGTTCCGGTTCAGGCGCGCGCCGCTTCTGGCGCGTCGCCTTGCAACCGGGGGTTAGAGCGCAACACGCTCAATTCGCGACCGTCAGTTTTCGATGGTGACAATGTGTGCCTGAATCTTGCCGTCGACAGCCCCCCGCCCGAAGCTCCGGGCGATAGCTTCCGCGGCGATGTCGGTTGCTTCGCCAAGCCCCGAGGCGTCGCACGCCTCGATCTCGTTTCGTAATGGCGTCCCCTGGCAATACGCGACCGCAGGGATCCGGGAAGATGTTGCGCGACTGCGCGCGGCAACCGTGCTGGTTTGGGGCGACGCGGTGAACCCACCATTTGCAAGATCTCGCTCGATGGTCGCATGGTCGTAATAGCCGTGGGGCGTGCGAGCCAAAAAGCGCGGCGGGTCCTTGGGAAACAGGGACTCGAGTGCCGTCGTCACGGTGTCGGCGAATTCGTTTTCTTCGATCCGATCCCACACGTTGAAGATGAAAACGCCTCCCGACCTGAGCACTCGACGTGCCTCCGAAAACGCCCTCGACTTTTCGGGAAAGAACATGACTCCAAACTGGCATACAACGGCGTCAAACATTCCGTCCCGGAAGGGCAGTTGCATGGCGTCTGCCTGACGCCACTCCACGGGGCGCTTGGTTCCGATCGCAGCAGCTTGGTCCAACATCGGCTGATTCAGGTCCGTGGCGACGATGGAGACGTTATCGGGTAGAACGGATGCCAGACTACGAGTTGCGACGCCCGTGCCGGCTGCAATCTCGAGCACGCGAGTAACGGATCGCGAAGCTAGCCGGTTCGCCAAGTCCGCAGCGTAGGGCTCGAAGATCAGCGGAACCAAATGCGTCTCATAAAGCCTCGGAATTGAGCCAGTGAAGACTTTGTCGGTATTGGGACTGCTCATGGTGATTGCCTCCACTTCGATTCCATTGCGCTCTAACGATGCGCATCACCGGCCGAAGCCGGTGGGCAAAGCCCGCTGGCGAAGGTCCGTGTGCATGCGCGGGTTAGGTTTTCGGTTGCCCTCAATGCCGCGAGACCTCCCAAAGCTGCCCCGACGCACGGTCGCCTTTGAATACACGATCACTTGACAGCGTGATCTACCTGCAGCATCAGCGACGGCGGGATGCGAATGCCGAGCGCAGCGACTGTCTTTAGATTGACGACCAACTCGAACCTCATGGGCTGTTCGACGGGAATCTCTGAAGGCTTTGTCCCCTTGAAAATCTTGTCCACCAGGCCCGCGGCACGGTGGTACAGATCAGGATAGCTCACGCCATAGGAGATCATTCCGCCGTCGTCGACGAACTCCCTGGATGGAAACATCGTCGGCAGACGATACTTCGATGCGGTGTCGATGATAAGCCGCCGGTGCGCCTGCACAAGTCCGTCTGGGCTCACGATGACCGCGCCGGCACGGCGCCTAATGGCGGCCTCGAATAAGGGTCCAAAGTCCTCGGGCTTTCGCACGTCAAGGAGCTGCGCCTCGATGCCTAAGGAGCGAGCCCCCGCCTCAATCTCCTTCCACTGAGGTGGAGAAAATGGGTTGCCCATGTTTAGCAGGGCAGCAACTAGCTTTAGTTCCGGAAGTAGCTCTTTGAGCATCTGAACCCGTTTTGTCGAGAGTACGGTGACAAACGCACTGAGTCCCGTGACGTTACCACCGGGCCTCGCTAGACTTGCGACGGCGCCGACCCCGATGGGATCACCGATCGCCGCCATGACAATGGGAATTGATCCAGTGGCATTCTTGGCAGCCTGAGCAGCCGGCGTTCCTCTTGTAACGATCACGTCAACCTTCAGACCAACGAGCTCTGCTGCCAACTGCGGGAACCGATCGGCGCGACCGTCGGCCGATCGATATTCGATGACGAGGTTTTTCCCTTCGACATATCCACGCTCCCGCAAACCTTGTCGGAATGCGTCGAAGCTGGCGGCGTTCAGTACTTCGGAGACAGGCTCGATCACCCCAACGTGATACACCTTGCGCACTTGCTGTCCCAAAGCAGCGCGAGGAATCGCGAGGAGCGCAAGGAGCGCAAGGATCATAACAAGCGTGCGCCTCTTGTCGATCTTCTCACTTTCCAATGGCTGAACCTGCATACTGTCTCCTTCGAATTCGTCGAGTTGCTGCTCGACGTCCATCACAAACCTAACGTGACGTATCAGCCGCGGCGCGCCCTGCGCGCCGTCGGCTGCATGCGTTTGTTCGGCGACGGTTACGGGCTGCATCGAGCCACGCCCGGCTGAACACGTCACGCAGCTCCTGTGGCCGCCTACTGAGCAGGCACCGCGGACGAGTGATGGTCTACGATCAACCAACGCCCGTCGCGATTCCGGTAGACAAAGCTGAACCGTGCAGGACGGGTAATTGGTTTGCCGTCGCGATCCTCGGAAAAC
>JBGOTT010000052.1:0-17294 GCA_041476585.1 Gammaproteobacteria bacterium
CGGCGAAAGCCCGATTTGACCAGGTCGCCGTACAGTTCGGTGTTGATCAGGTGCGATGGCGTCGCCACCTGGGAGCGCGCCATGCGATCCGGAAGATAGCTGCACGGATACGGCGCAGTCACGTAGAACTGCAGTACTGCATGCGGCAGATCGTTAAGACGCGACATCTGCGTGTTGCCTGTATCCTTTCCACGAACCGGGTGGAGCGCCGTAGTGTACCAATGCCTCCAGCCTCTGCAAGAACTCGGCCCGCCGGATCGTGCGCGCGCCGAGCGAAGCCAGGTGTCGGGTGTCCATCTGGCAGTCGATCAGCGGACAGCCGCGCTCGCGCAAATGCGCTACCAGCGCCACCAGGGCAACCTTGGAGGCGTCGGTTGCGCGCGCGAACATCGACTCGCCGAAAAACATTCGGCCGATCGAAACCCCATACAGCCCGCCGCGCAGTTCGTCGTCGCGCCAGGTTTCCGCCGAATGCGCGTGGCCGAGCCGGTGCAGGCGAAGGTAGGCGGCGCGCATCTCGCCGGTGATCCAGGTGCCCCCTTGCCTGCCGCGAGGCGCCGCGCAAGCGTCCACCACGGCCGCGAACGCGGTGTCAAAGCGCACTTCGAAACCCTTGTTGCGCACGCTTTTCGCGAGCGAGCGCGAGACCTTCAGCTCGTCGGTGAACAGCACCATGCGCGGGTCGGGCGACCACCACAGGATCGGCTCGCCGTCGGAGTACCAGGGAAAGATCCCGCGGCGATAGGCGTCGAGCAGGCGCGGCGGGGAAAGGTCCGCGCCGGCCGCAAGCAGTCCGTTGGGCTGCGCAAGCGCGCGCTCAACCGGCGGGAAAGGCGTGTGCTTCTCTAGCCAGGGAATCACGCGCGCAAGCTAACACTTCACCTGCTGCTTGCAATAGGTTTCCAATTGGCTCACCGTGGCGGTTCCGTTCACGGCCTGCCGGGCGCCGCCGCCTTGCTCCATCGCAAGCTTGAACTGGTACTTTGCGAAGAACTGGTTGAACATCTCGCCCCCGAGCGTGCCTACCGCGTACAGCTCGTCGCCGGCCGGGTCGTGCTCGAGCAGGATCGCAGCAAGCGGCTGGGGCGCAGGGCCGGCGACGACGCGTCCGCCCTCCGCGGGATCGTACTGGCTGTGTTCGGCGCAGCAGTGGATCACATGCGCGTGCTTGTTGCGCGCGCTGGTTTCGGCGCGGTAGCTGATGAAGCTGATGTCGCGCGTGGGGTAGGCGAGCTGGTGCGCGCAAATCGCGGAATATGCGACGATCGAACGGTTCGGACCCACCCCGCCGTGCCATTCGTATTCCCGGTTTTCCGCCGTCTTCAACCGGGCCGCAGGCTTCACGGGCCTGCCCAGATTCAGCAGGAAGCACGGCGTCGAGGCGTACGGATAATGAAAGATCAGGTTGCGATCCGTCGGCAGTTCCTCTGCACGCAGCGGGCGGTCCCCGGGCTCGACCAGCTTTACGCGCGCGTAGCGGCGCGACTCACCATAGGCGTGGGCGGGCCGCACAGGTGTCGCCGTGGCTGCGCAGAGCTTGAGGAAATCGCGGCGTTCCATCGTTGCGGCGACGCTAGCATCTGCAGCCGGAATTGCCAAGCCGGGTCTTGATTGCGCGTTTTCGGCATAATATCTACCTGCTGGTCTACAACGACAAGAACACGGGGGAAAGCGCCATGGAATCGCTCAAGTCCGGGTCCGATGTGCTGTTCGTGCTGGTCGGTGCGATTCTGGTGCTGGCAATGCATGCGGGATTCGCTTTCCTCGAGCTGGGTACGGTGCGCGCCAAGAACCAGGTCAATGCACTGGTCAAGATCCTGGCGGATTTCGCCGCGTCGACCGTCGCATATTTTTGCATCGGTTACGGCGTCGCCTACGGTGTTTCGTTCTTCGTCGGCGCCGATCTGCTGGCGCAGAAGAATGGCTACGACTTGGTGAGATTCTTCTTTCTGCTGACATTCGCGGCCGCGGTCCCTGCGATCATCTCCGGCGGCATCGCCGAGCGCGCGAAGTTCTATCCGCAGCTGGTTGCCTCGGTCCTGCTGGTGGCGCTCGTGTACCCGCTGTTCGAAGGCATTGCGTGGAACCATAAGTTCGGCGTGCAGGACTGGATGAAGACGAGCTTCGGAGCGGAATTCCACGATTTCGCCGGCTCGATCGTGGTGCATGCGTTCGGCGGCTGGACCGCGCTGGTGGCGGTGCTGCTGCTCGGCGCGCGCAAGGGGCGGTATGCCCAGGACGGCAGCGGGAGCGCCACGCCGCCATCTTCGATCCCGTTCCTCGCGCTCGGCGCGTGGATCCTGTCGGTGGGCTGGTTCGGCTTCAACGTGATGTCCGCGCAGGCAGTCGACAAGATCAGCGGTCTGGTGGCGGTGAACTCTTTGATGGCGATGGCTGGAGGTACGCTCGCGGCGCTGATCGCGGGCAGGAATGACCCGGGCTTCGTGCACAACGGACCGCTCGCGGGCCTGGTGGCCGTATGTGCGGGCTCCGACGTGATGCATCCTGCGGGATCGTTCGTGGTCGGATCGGTTGCCGGAGCAATGTTCGTCTACATGTTCACGATCGTGCAGAACCGCTGGAAGATCGACGATGTGCTCGGCGTTTGGCCGCTGCATGGCCTGTGCGGGGCGTGGGGTGGAATCGCCTGCGGCATCTTCGGCTCCAAGGCGCTGGGCGGGTTGGGCGGGGTGTCCTTCGCGTCGCAACTCACGGGCACGCTGCTCGGGATCGGCATCGCCGTGGTGGGCGGCGGGATCATCTACGGCGTCATCAAATCAGCGAGCGGAATCCGGCTCGACGAGGAAGACGAGTTCAACGGCGCCGACCTCGCGATCCACAAGATCTCAGGCAACCCCGGGCGCGATTCGCACCAGTAGTAGATCCCCGCAGGAGGGCGGTTCCTGCCGTGCTACCGGGGCGGAATATCGCCGGCGTGAAAGCCGAACGCGCCCCTCGCCCGGTCGGCGAAGTAATACTTGAGAGTCAGGCCGACGGTGCGGAACGCGATGTCTTTCCACGGCACTTCGCTCTCCTCGAGCAGCGCAATCTCGAGAGTTTCCTCGCCAGCCTGGAAATCCAGATCGAGCAGCCGCGCGCGGTAGAACAGGTGCACCTGGCTGACCTGAGGCACCGACAGCATCGAGAACGGATCGCCCAACTCGATCCGCGCGCCGGCCTCTTCAAGGGTTTCGCGCGAAGCGGCCTGGCCGGTGGATTCGTCGTTTTCCATGAAGCCGGCGGGCAAGGTCCAGTAGCCGTAACGCGGTTCGATCGCGCGTTTGCACAGCAACAAACGCCCGTCCCACTCGGGAATCGCGCCCACCACGAGCTTGGGATTCTGGTAATGGATCACGCCGCACTGATCGCACACCGAGCGCGGCAGGTTGTCCCCTGGAGGCACGCGGCGCACCAGTGGCGTGGCACAGTTGGAGCAGAACTTCAGCATCGGACCCGGGCGAGAACCGCTATGGCTCGAGCAGCGCCGGCAGCTCGCCCAGACCGGTCATGACCCGGTCGGGCGCGAACCCGAGCCGGTCGACCGGCGCGCCGCTGCGGTTGATCCAGTAGGCGGAAAAGCCGAACGCCTTCGCGCCGATCGCGTCCCAGCAGTTCGAGGACACAAAGCCGATTTCTCCAGCGTCGAGTTTCAGCTTGCGGACCGCGAGTTCGTACACCTCGGGTGCCGGCTTGAACAGCCTGAGCTCATCGACGCTGATCACCGCGGCGAAGCGGCGCTCCAACCCGCTCGTCCTCACCAGCGGACCAAGCATGTCGGGCGAGCCGTTCGAAAGTATCGCGAGGCGGCGCTCCGACAGGCGTTCGAGCGCCGCTGGAACATCGGGATAGGCCGCGAGTTCGAGATAGTCGCCCATCAGCTGATCCGCTTGCTTCGGCCCAAGCGCGGCGCCGATCGCCTCGCAGGCGTACTCGAGCGCGTCGCGCGTGACCCGCGTGAACGGCTCGTAGCGGCGCATCAGGCTGCGCTGCCAGGTGTATTCCAGCTGTTTGCCGCGCCAGAGTTGCGAAATCCGCTCCCCCTTGCCGGGCCAAAACTGTTCGCAACGCCGGATCACGGAATGGACGTCGAACAGCGTGCCGTACGCGTCGAAAACGAGGGCTTTCGGGGACATGCTCGCAGGGGGCGGTGCGTCGAAAGACGATGCTATTATGCCCGCAAACACCGGATGAACTGGGGAGAAAACGATCATCGATCGCATGGCGGCGCAACCGCAACCCCAAGAGCAGGCCGCCGCAACGCCGGAGCCGCGCGTGCGCGGCGATTGGGAGTTTCTCTGGCGCTTCGTCGCCGTCGCTCTGCTGTTCGCGCTCGGCTGGGTGGTGTGGTTCGCGTTCCAGATCCACCCGCCGCCGATTGCGCTGCCGGCCGCGTACGAAGCGGCCGCAAAGGCGCGTGCGAACCGCAACGCCGAAGGGCGGATCAGGGGCGCGGCTACGGCGCCGGCCGCCCGGCCTGCCCCGCGCGAGCCGACCGTCAACGTTGAAAAACTCAAGTTCTCCGAATCGATCGAAACGGCGATCCCGCAGCATCCCGAAAAAAGCGCCAAGCCGCGCGCGCAGTGAATCCACCGGACCGTTACGACGAGTTGTACCGCGAGTTCAGGTGGCAGGTTCCCGATCGCTTCAATCTCGGGTGGAACTGCTGCGGGCAGTGGGCGCCGGACCGGACGCGCTTCGCGCTGTACTGGGAGGACGAGTCCGGCGAAACGCGCGCCTATTCGTTCTGGGACGTTCAACGCGAGGCCAATCGCCTGTCGAACGCGCTCGTCGCGCTCGGCGTGGTGCGCGGCGAGCGCGTCGCGATCCTGTTGCCGCAGCGTCCGGAGACCGCGATCGCCTACATCGCGATCTTCCAGATGGGCGCGATTGCGCTGCCGCTGTCGCACCTGTTCGGCCCGGAAGCGCTCGAGTACCGGATGCAGAACAGCGAGGCCTGCGCGGCGATCGTGGAGCCGACCACCATCGCGAATCTCTGGGCGGTCAAGGACCGGTTGCCGGCGCTCAAGGTTGTGATCGGCGTCGGCGGCGCAGTCGAAGCCGGTGTCCACCCGTGGGATGAACTGCTCGCCCGGGCGGGAAGCCGGTTCGCGTGCATCGATACGCATGCGAACGACCCGGCGCTGATCGTCTACACCAGCGGTACCACCGGCCCGCCAAAGGGCGCGCTCAAGGCGCACCGCGTGCTGCTCGGAAACATTCCGGGGTTCGTGCACTCGCACGATTTTTTCCCGCAGCCCGGAGACATGTTCTGGTCGCCTGCCGACTGGGCCTGGACGGGCGGGCTGATGGACGCGCTGCTGCCGACCTGGCATTTCGGCCAGCCCATTCTCGGCTACCGCGGGCGCTTCGACCCAGAGCGGGCCTATTACCTGATCGAGAAATACGGCATACGCAATGCGTTCCTGTTCCCGACCGCGCTCAAGCAGATGATGAAGGCGGTGCCGCAACCCAGGCAGCGATACCAGATCGATCTGCGCTCGATCATGAGCGCGGGCGAGTCGGTCGGGGTGACCGTCATCGAGTGGGCGCGCGAACGGCTCGGGGTGACGATCAACGAGATGTTCGGCCAGACGGAGATCAATTACGTGGTCGGCAACTGCCAGGCGGCGTGGCCGGTGAAACCCGGCGCGATCGGGCGAGCGTATCCCGGGCATCGCGTTGCGATCATCGATGAGCGCGGCGAGGAAGCGCCGCGCGGCGAGCTCGGCGAGATCGCCGTGATGCGCGCGGTCGACGGAGTTCCGGACCCGGTGTTCTTTCTCGAGTACTGGAACAATCCCGATGCGACCCGGGAAAAATTCGTCGGCGAGTGGGGCTGCACCGGCGACCAGGGGCGTATGGATGAGGACGGCTACATCTGGTACCAGGGGAGATCGGACGACGTGATCAAGAGTTCGGGCTACCGCATCGGGCCGGCGGAGATCGAATCCTGCCTGGTGAAGCACCCGGCGGTGGCCAATGCCGCCGTGATCGGCAAGCCGGACGAGGCGCGTGGCGCGATCATCAAGGCGTTCATCGTGCTGCAGCCCGGGCAATCGCCTTCAGAACAGCTCGAGGAAGACATCCGCAGGCACGTGCGCGGACGCCTGGCTCCGTACGAGTACCCGCGCGAAATCGAGTTCATCGACGCGCTGCCGATGACCACGACCGGCAAGGTGCAACGCAAGCAGTTGCGACTGCGCGAAGAGGCGAAGCGGCGCGAACCGGGCAAGTGAGAAGCCTCCTCCTCCTCGGGGGCGGCCACGCGCATGCCGCGCTATTGCTCCAATTGATCGCGGCGCCGCTCGCGGGTGCGCGCATCACGCTGGTGACGCCCAAGCCGTGCCAGACTTACTCCGGAATGCTTCCCGGGCTGGTCGCAGGCCATTACCGCCCGGAGGAAATCCGCATCGACCTCGCCGCGCTCGCGCCCCGCGCCGGCGTCGAACTGCTGCTCGGGAAGGCCGTTGCATTGGACGCCGCCCGGCGCCGCGTGACGCTCGGCGAAGGGCGCGAACTCGAGTACGACCTCGCGTCGCTCAACCTCGGCTCGCTGCCGAACTGGTTCGGCGTGCCCGGCGCAAGCGATTTTGCAATCCCGGTCAAGCCGTTCGAAACATTTCTTGCGGCGTGGGATGCGCTGCGCGCCGAAGCGGCGAAACGACTGTTGCGAATTGGAGTGGTCGGTGCGGGAGCAGGGGGCGTCGAGCTGGCGCTGGCGATGCGATTTGCGCTCGCCACAGGCGGTACCCCGGCAGAGATCGTGCTTTTCTCCGACCGTCCGGTCGCGCTGCCCGAGCATGCGCCTGCGGCGCAGCGGCGCATCGCGCGGCTCCTGTCCATGGAGCGCGTCGAGCTGCGCGTCGATACCCGCATCGTCCGCGTCGAGGCCGGCGCTGTGACCGATGCGCACGGCAAACGCGAGGCCTGCGACGCAATCATCTGGGTTGGGGGCGCGGCGCCCCAGCCGTGGTTGCGTGAAAGCGGGCTGCGGGTCGACGCAAGCGGATTCGTCCTTGTCGATGGCACCCTGCGTAGCGTGTCGCACCCGGAAGTTTTCGCGGTCGGGGACAGCGCTACCCTCGACGGCGCCGCGCATCCGAAGTCGGGCGTCTATGCGATCAAGCACGCGCGCGTGCTTGAGCACAATCTTCGCGCGACGCTGGCCGGGGGAACGTTGAAGCGTTTCATCCCGCAGAAGGAAGCACTGGCGTTGATCAGCGTCGGCCGCAAATACTGCCTCGCCACGCGCGGCGACTGGGTGCTTGAAGGTGAGTGGCTGTGGCGCCTGAAGGACTGGATCGACCGGCGCTGGATCAGACGGTTTGCGTGAGCGGCGGTTTCGCCGCCACCAGCATCTTTCCGTCGGCTTCGACCACCGTCCCCATGGAACAGTATGCTTGGGGTGTCGCGAGCAAATAGAACTGTCCGGTTTTGTAGCAAACGAATAATGATGCGCGGTTGGGCCGGGGGGCCTCGCACTTCATTTTTTTCTGTGGGCAATAACTGCCTCCCGCAAGGTCTTGTACAATGAGCTGTTACCTCGGAACGGTGACGGAAACGGCACGCGTCGCGAAACGCATCCCGCGCTGCACCATGGGTCGTGGCTAGCGAAGAAAACCTTTCGGCACTTTCCGTACAACCGCCCGGCGTTGACAACACCTTTAAGCGACGGCTATAAGGTCGAGCGCCAACCAAGAAAAAGAGAAAGGCTCTGACCATCAAGAAAGCCGTTGACGGACTTGCAGTGCATATATACATTGGCCACTTGCCGCCTCAGTCGGTAGTCCCGCAGTGCCACAAGACACGCAGTGCCACAAGACAAAGTGAACAAAAGGGGAATGACATGAACCAATTGTTTCGCAGATCAGCTTTGGTCGGCGTAGCTGCCGCCGTATCGCTCGCGTGGACGCCACCGTCGGATGCGCGCGTAACAAGGATCATCATCGATGCGGGGCCGACGCCCCTCGCCGCGGACGCAACGTATCAGACGCTCACCGGGCGCGCGTTCGGGGAACTGGATCCGCTGGACCCGCACAACGATCTCATTACCGATATCGCCCTGGCGCCGAGGAACGCGCGCGGCAAAGTCGAGTACATCGCCAGCTTCTTCATCGTCAAGCCGGTCGACATGTCACAGGCCAGCGGTTTGATGTGGCATGACGTGCCCAATCGCGGCGGCAGAATCACCATCACTTCCGATTTGCGCGGCCAAAAAGACGTGGGGTTGAGCAGCGGCTGGCAGGGTGACAATGCTGGCGCGTCCGCGACGGCTGTTCCCGCTAACGCATCGTCTCTTGTGCCCGTTGCCCCTAGCAGCAATGAGTGGGTGAAGACGCCGGTGCTAACCGGCGTGACCGGACAAATCCTCGGCCGCATCATCAATCGCAGCGGTCTCGGCGCGCAGCCGCTCAACGTCATGGGAAATCCGATCCCGTACTTTCCTGCTTCGGACAACTCGGGAGCGACGCTGAAAATACATACGAAAGAGACCCTCACCGGCGTCGTGACCGAAGGTGGAACGATCCCGAACAGCGACTGGAAATTCTGCGGCGGCGGCACGTTTGCAGCGCCAACGGCGGTGACAACCCTGCCGGTCCGGCTCTGCCTGAAGGATGGCTTCGACGCCACCAAGCTCTATCAGCTCACATATTCGGTCAAGGATCCCTACGTGCTGGGAGCCGGTACCGCGGCCTTTCGCGACGTCCAATCGTTCTTCAGATACGAGGCCGGGGATGATTTCGGAACGCCGAACCCGCTCGCCGGCAAGATCAACCGGGCGATCATTCGGGGCTCTTCGCAATCGGGGAACTTTACGCGCCATCTGATCCACCTCGGCATGAACGAGGACGAGGCCGGCCGCATCGTGCACGAAGGCGCCTGGCCGCTGATCGCAGGGCGACGCGTCTCCAACAACTCGCGTTGGGGGCAGCCGGATGGCGTTCTCGAACTCTATCAGATGGGCAGCGAAGGTCCGCAGTGGTGGCACAGCTTCCCCGACCGTGCCCGCAAACTGCATCCCGGCGGCATTCTCGACCGCTGCAGCCGGACCGACACGTGCCCGAAAGTCATCGAGACCTTCGGCGGCGCCGAGGTTTTCGCCCTGAAGATGACGACCTCCTGGGTCGGCACGGATCCCAAGAACGACATCCCGCTTCCGGACAACGTCCGCCGCTACTATCTCCCCAGCTCCACGCACGGCGGCGGCGGCGGCGGCTTCAACGAGGCCATACCGGACGTCCCGACCGTCCTCCCGGTCGGCTGCCCCGGCAACAACTGGGGCAATGGCACGTTGAGAGCCAATCCAGTACCGGCCACGCAGCTTGTCAACCGGTTGCGGGTGGCGCTGCGCGAGTGGGTGATGCACGACACGCCGCCGCCGTCCAGCCGCTGGCCGTTGCTCCTGGGGCCGAAGAAGGAGCGCAATCTGGTCGAGCCGACGAAAGCGGCGATGGGATTCCCGAGCGGGGTGCCCGGCATTCCGGACTCGATTTTCCTCGCGGAGAACTTCGTCAATCCGGTGCTCGATTACGACTGGGGTCCGGATTTCGACGAGTTCGATGCGACAGGCAATCCCACCAATGTCCCGCCGCCGATCAGAAGCGTGATCAAGATGCTGGTGCCGCGCGTCGATGGGGACGGCAACGAGCTCGGCGGCGTGCCGACTGTGCTGCGCGATGCGCCGCTCGGGACGTATCTGGGCTGGAACATCACCGCCGGCCCGGGCGACCCCCACTATGATCTGGTTAATCCGAGGCCATTCCACGCCGGGCAGGTGTGCAACTACGTTGGCGGCATGGTGCCATTTGCCAAGACCAAGGCGCAGCGCCTCGCCAACGGTGACCCGCGCCCGTCGCTCGAAGAGCGCTACGTCACACACGACGGCTATGTCGCGGCGGTGAGGGCGGCTGCGGACAATGCGGCTTGCCAAGGTTATTTGCTTGCTGGGCCGGCCGCCGCAGCGATGGGTGCGAAATGCACTACCTCCATCCCGGCGGGGTTCCCGGACGACTGGGCGGTGCTGGTCAACCAGGCTATAGCGAGCAACGTCTGCAATCAGCCTGGCGATGGCGGGAAGTGCAAGCCGTGAGCGCCATCGTGCTCAGCGGCAATATAAGCGCGAACAGATGTTAGGGTTGCCGGCTATTTGCAGAGTTTGAGAAGTTGCATGGGGCGCGTGTCTTGTGACACGCGCCCCGCAGTACCAGGCCCGATCACGTCCCGCGGGTGACCGCGCCTCCTACAGCGCTCGTAGCGATAGCTCACCATCATGCCGTAGGACTGGCGCATGCCGCGGGCGGAGGTGAGTTCATTCTTGGCCATGGCCGTCTCGTCCGTGGTGTGGGGGCCCAAAGTGAGCGGCAAGGTGCGTGCCAAGGTCAACGCGGCACTGACGCGTGCTCGAGGTAGGCGAGCGCAGTGCCGGCGCCCTCCGGTCAGTCTGATGAAAATCAGTCGTACGCGAGGCGGCGCTGCGGCAACCCCGGATGGCGCGCCTGGGCGATACAGAACTCTCCGACCCAGTCCTCGAGTGCGCGCGCGATACGCCGCGCGCCGTCGTTGGCCCTGTCCAGCCGATCGCGGGCGGATTCCGCGTCGCGGCGCAGTTTCGCTTCGTCTACCGTGAGCAGCCTGCCATTGCGCAGCACGAAGCGCCCGCCGATCATCACGGCCTCGACAGCCGTGCCGCTTTCGCCGTTCACCAGTTGCAGCAGCGCGTCGCGCAGCGGCACGTAGTTGATATGACCGAGGTCGACGAACAACAGGTCGGCGAACGCGCCGGGTGCGATGGCGCCCAGTTTCCCGGCGAACCCCAGCACGCGTGCGCTGCCGGCCGTGGCGAGCGTGAATGCTTCCTCGGCCGAGAGCCACTCGCGATACCCGGGCCCTCTGATTCGCGACAGGTAGGACGCGAGGCGCGCGGCTTCGAACATATTCTGTGTGTCCGAGGTGTTGGCAGCGTCGGTGCCGATGCCTACCGAGAGCCCGCAATCGAGCAACGTGCGCACCGCCGCAACCCCCGAGCCGAGCCGCAGGTTGCTCAAGGGATTGTGGGCGACCGCGCCGCCGGCGTCCGCGATCCGGCGCATGTCGTCGCGGTCGATCCAGATCGCATGCGCGCCGCTGAAGCGCTCGCCGAGCAGGCCAAGCCCGCTGAGATGCGCGGTGAGGCTCTCGCCGTAGCGCTGTCGCGCGATTGCCGCCTGCGCCGCAGACTCGGCAAGGTGGGTCTGGACGCCGACTTCGAATTCGTGCGCGAGGTCGCGGCAGCCGGCCAGGAATTCGTCCGAGCAGTGCATCGGTATGGTCGGTCCCAGTGCCGGGCGCACGCTATCGCGGTCGAACGACCAGTTCTCGAGGATTCCCCGGCATGCGCGCAGGGTCTCGGCATACGGCGCGGCCGCCGCGCGCCGCGCGGTGTCGCGCAACCCTTCGGGCAGTGCATCGATCAGCCCGGGATACGCCTGGTAGAGCGTGCGATCGGCGATCATCGGCGCGATGACCGCGCGCATGCCGACATCGCGGTAGGCGCGTGCTACCGCATCGACTCCCTCGATCGACGGTATCGGGTACTCGACGAACAGGTCATAGGCCGCAGTGCAGCCCTTGCGCAGCATTTCAACGGCGCTCAACTGCGCGCTCAGGTATTTGTCCTCGAGCGTGCGCGATCCGTTCAAGGCGCCGCTGCCGGTGAGAAACGCTTCGAGCGGAAGCCGGTCGCCTACCGCGCCCTTGCCGAGGCCGCCGTGCGCGTGGGTGTGCGAGTTGACCAACCCGGGAATGATGAGCCGGTCATGCGCGTCGATCAACTCGGCATCCGCGGGCGCCGCCATCCCGGGCGGGCCGACCTCGCAAATGCGGCCCTCCTCGATCAGAAGATCGAGCGGCGCGGCGCGCAACGCACCCGACGCGAGCACGCACCCGTTGCGCACCACCTTGCTGCGGCGATCGTTCATGGCGTCTCCTCCTTCGTAAACAGCGGCGATCGATCAGGCGGTCACGCTGGCGGCATGGTGTCCAGTCATGTGCCTGCCGATCTCCGATGCCCCGGCCTGCGCGCGCTCGGTCGCGAACACCAGGCGTCCGTCGAGCATCACCACGATGCGATCGGCCAGTTCGAGCAACTCGTCGAGGTCCTCGCTCAGAAGCAGCACCGCAGCGCCGCGGTTGCGCGCCTCGAGTATGCGCGACCGGATCTCCCGGGTCGCGCCATAGTCGAGCCCGAGACAGGGGTTCTGCGCGACCAGCAACCGCTCGTCGCCTGAGAGTTCACGGGCAAGCACCGCGCGCTGCACGTTGCCGCCGGAGAGGGTATCGACTCGGGCATGCGGCCCGGCACAGCGGATGCTGAACCGCCCGATCAGATCGCGTGCGCGACGCTCGATCGCCGCCCGGTCGACCAGCCAGCCGGCGCGCGCGAACGGGGGCGCATCGAAGTCGCGCAGCGCCAGGTTGTCGGCGACGGACAGCGCGCGTACGCAGCTCGAGGCGAGCGGTTCCTCGGCGAGCAGGAAAACGCCGAGCGCGCGCATTTCTGCTCTGGTGCGCCGATAGGCTCGCCCGGCGACCGTGATCTCGCCGCTCTCAGGTTCGCGCTGGCCGGCAAGCACCTCGACCAGTTCGCGCTGGCCGTTGCCCGAAACGCCTGCGACGCCGACGATCTCGCCCGCCGCCACCTGGAGCGAGAGCTCGCGCACCGCCGGGGCTCCGCGGTCGTTGAGTGCCGACATACCGCGCAATTCCAGGTAGCGCTCCCCGGTCGTGCGATCGCCGCGCCTGGTGGAGCCGGCGACCGGGCGTTCGCCAAAGGTCATTTCGACCAGCGCATCGGCGTCGAGGGCGGCGACCGGGCCGCCGCCCGCGTTTCGCCCGCCGCGCATGACGCTCACCTCGCGTGCATGGGCGCGCACTTCGCGGAACTTGTGGGTGATCAGCACGACCGTCAACACGCCCGCGTCGGCGAGCCGGCGCGCGTGGCACAGCACTTCGTCGGACTCCTGCGGCGTCAGCACGCTGGTCGGCTCGTCGAGAATCAGCACCTGCGCACCGAGATAGAGCTGCTTCAGGATCTCGAGCTTCTGCTTCTCGCCCGCGGCGAGCGTCACCGCTGGCGCATCCGGATCGAGGCTGAACGGCATGCGAGCGAGAAATGCGTCGATGCCGCGGCGCTCGGCTCGCCAGTCGATGAGGCCGGCGATATCGGCGCGCGCAAGCAGAAGGTTCTCGGCGACCGTCATGCTCGGCACCAGCGTGAAGTGCTGATACACCATGCCGAGACCCAGCGCGTGCGCGGCGCGCGGGTCCGGGATCGCGCGCGCCTCGCCGTCGATACGGATGACTCCCGAATCGGCGGCGTGAAAACCCATCAGGCATTTGACGAGCGTGCTTTTGCCCGCGCCGTTCTCGCCCAGCAGCGCGTGAAACGTACCGGGCTCGAAGCGCACCGATACGCCGTCGAGCGCCTGCACGTTGCCGAAGCGCTTGCGCATGTCATGCGCTTCGACGAGCGGTGGCGGACGACCATTCATCGCGTCAACGGTTGATCGAGAGCTCGCCCGGGGCCCCCACCAGACGATGGCGGCGCGACGAACTGGCGATGAGCAGGGCGAGCGTCAACACGTAAGGCGCTGCGCCGAGCAGGTAGTAGTAGCCCGCCACGCCTACCGTTTGCAACGCGGGTCCGAGCGCCGAGGCGCCGCCGAACAGCAGCGATACCCAGATGCAATTCAGCGCTCGCCAACGGGCGAAGATCACCAGCGTCACCGCCATCAGGCCCTGGCCGCTCGACAATCCTTCGGCCCAGGTCCCCGGATATGAGAGCGACAGGAAAGCGCCGGCGATTCCGGCGAGCAGTCCGCCGGTCGCGGTCGCCAGCGTGCGCGTCAGATTCACCGGGTAGCCTGCGGCGCGCGCGGCTTCCGCGTTGTCGCCGACGGCGCGCACGATGAGCCCCCAGCGCGTGTTGACGAACGCCCAGCGCATGATCAATGCCGCGGCGATGCCGGCGAAGAACAGCGGGCTCACGTCGAGCGCCGCGCGGATCGCCGGCACGCTGCTGAATCCGCCGAGTTCGAATGTCGGCAGCCTTGGAGCCTGCGGTTGCACAAAGGGCTTGCCGAGAAAGAACGCGAGTCCGGTGCCAAAGATGAACAGCGCGATGCCGACCGCGACGTCGTTGACGCGCGGCAGATTGCAGACAGCGGCGTGCAGCAGCCCGAATGCGGCGCCTGCACCGGCCGCGGCGGCGACACCGAGCCACGGAGATCCGCTCAGGTACGACACGCCATAGCCGCTCATCGCGCCCATCAGCAGCGTGCCCTCGAGCCCGAGGTTCACCCGCCCGCTCTTCTCGGTGAGCGTTTCGGCGAGGCTGACGAAAAGATAAGGCGTCGAGACGCGAATCGCCCCGCCCAGAATCGCGATCGCCACGCCCCACCAGCCGAGCTCGCCCGGGCTCATGCGGCAACGCCCGGTTCGCGGAACAACCTGATCCGTCCATACAGCGCGTTCGAAGCAAGCACGCAGAAAAAGATGATGCCTTGCAGCACCTGCGTCGCAGCGTCGGGCATGTCGAAGCGCCGCTGCATCAGCCCGCCACTGGCCGAAATGCCGCCGACGAGTAACGCGAAGAAGACGATCGCGAGCGGATTCTGGCGCGCAAGGAACGCCACCAGTATCCCGCCGTAGCCGAATCCGACCGTGAGCGAGTTGCTTGCTGCGCCGTGCACGGCGACGATTTCGACTGCCCCCGCGAGTCCCGCCGCCCCGCCGCCCAGGGCGCAGGAGAGCAGCGTCAACCGCCCGATCGGCAGTCCGACCAGCTGGGCCGCGCGCGGATTGCCGCCCACCACGCCGACCGCGAAACCGAACACCGTGTACTTGAGCAATGCGAAAGCGATCACGCACGCGATCGCGCCGAGCGCGAGGCCCCAGTGCACGCCGATGCCGGGCAGCGTGCCGACCATGTAGGCCTGCGGGATCGACCAACTGGTGGGTTTGAGCGAGACCGCGTAATCGCGCATCGGGCCGCTCACGAGGTGATTGAGCAGGGCCAGCGCGATGTAGTTGAGCAACAGTGTGGAGATCGTCTCGTTGACACCGCGCAGGTGCTTCAGCGCCCCAGCCATCGCGATCCACGCTGCGCCAGCCGCCGCACCCGCCGCGCAGACCACAACGGTGCCGAGCGCGCTCGGCAGGGCGGGCGCTGCGACGCCAGCCAGCACCGCGAACACGCCGCCTGCCGCGAGCGCCCCCTCGCCGCCGATGACCAGCAGTCCCGCGCGCGCCGGGATCGCGGTGCAGAGCGCCGTGAGCATCAGCGGTGCAGCCTGCGTGAGGCTTGCCTGCAGCGAGAACGGCGTGCCGAAACCGCCGAGCCAGAGCACCGCGTAGACCGCCAGCGGATCGAGGCCATTGGCGAACAGGAACAGCGCGAATATCGCGAGCGCGACGGCAATCGCGCCCGCGGTGATGGCCGCGGCCTCGGCGCGGGCCCGCATCAGCGGGCCAGGCCGGTCTTTCCGATTGCGCCTTCCACCAGGAACTTCACGCCGAGCTTGAACTGGTTGTCCTCGTTGCCGATCGTCTCGCCGGCCTTGAGGATGGTGTTGCCTTCATTGTCCTTGAGCGGACCGTGATACAGCGCCAGCCGGTCGTCCGCCATCGCCTGGCGCGCCTGCAGCACTTCGGTGCGCACGCGCTCCGGCACCGCGGCGCCGAACGGGGAGAGTTTCACCATGTCGCGCTTGAATCCGCCGCGCAGCAGGTTCGGATACGGGCCCTGGGTCTGCCAGGCGCGCACGAAATCGGCGCCCTTGCCCCAGTTCCACTCGGCGCCGGTGAGAAATCCCTTCGGCGCGAGTGCGGAAAGATCGGTGTGGTATCCGCACGAATAGACGCCGCGTCGCTCCGCGGTTTCGATCACCACCTTCGGACTGTCGCAATTGCCGACGATCACATCGACACCCTGATCGACCAGGCTGTTGACCGTCTCGGCCTCCTTGACCGGGTTGTTCCAGTCGCCCGTAATGACGACCTGGCAGGTGATCTTCGGGTTGATCGAGCGTGCGCCGAGGATGAAGCCGTTGCAGTTGTTGAAGATGAAGTAGACGGGCTTTGCGCCGATGAACCCGATCTTGCCCGTCTTGCTCATGTGGCCCGCGGTGATGCCGCAGAGATAGTGGGGCTCTTCCATGTACCCGCGGTAGCCGATCGTGTTCTTCGGGTCGCCGTCCTTCCACAGCCCGCCCGCATGCACGAACAGCACCTCGGGGTACTTCGGCGCGGTCTTCATGATGAACGGCCAATACCCGAACGACGTCGGGAACAGCACGCGCGCTCCGTCGAGGCGGATCATGCTCTCCATGACCTTCTCGGCCTCGGCGGTCTCCGGCACGTTTTCCTGCTCGATCAGCTTTACGCCATCGAGCTTCGCGATCTGCCGCGCCGCAACCACGTGCGCTTGGTTCCAGCCGTAGTCCTGGCGTACGCCGGTGTAGAGAAATCCCACCGTCATCGGCTTGGCTTGGGCGCGCGCCAGCAGCGGCAACGCGCTGGCGAGGCCAGCGGCGGCGATCACGTTGCCGGCTGTGCCGAGAAACTGGCGGCGGGAATTGCGCGTCGAGCGGGTCATGGGATTCTCCTAGTTCGGCTGACAGGGATTAGAGCGGGGAAAAGTATAGCGTAGACGCGCAAACGATCTGGCGCCCCGAAGACGAATCGAACGTCCGACCTGCCCCTTAGGAGGGGGCTGCTCTATCCACTGAGCTATCGGGGCGCGGGCTGCCATTGTATCGGCTACCATGCGCGCTTTGCTCCAAAGCAGGATCACGATGTTGCTGTTGCGTTCCGCTGCCCGCCTGCTCGCGCAGTTCGCATTCATCCTCGCAGCCGCGCCGGTCGCGGCGCAGAGCTGGGCGTGGGACGACGGCACGGCGCCGTTCGTGGTCACGCCCGACGAGGTGGTCGAGCGCATGCTGCGCATCGCCGAGGTCGAGCCCGGCGACCGGCTGATCGATCTCGGCTCGGGCGATGGGCGCATCGTGATCCGCGCGGCGCAGAAGTATGGCGCGCGCGGCACCGGAATCGAGATCGATCCGAGCCTGATCGCGCGCAGCCTGGCGAACGCGCAGGCGGCGGGCGTCGCGAGCCGCGTGGAATTCCTGGCGCAGGACTTGTTCGATGCCGACCTGTCGCGCGCGAGCGTGATCACGATGTACCTGCTGCCTGAAGTGAACCTCAAGCTGCGGCCGCGGCTGCTCGCGCTGGCGCCGGGCACGCGCATCGTCTCGCAC
>JBGOTT010000053.1:0-16654 GCA_041476585.1 Gammaproteobacteria bacterium
ATCCGTGGCTGATGCCGGACTTCTGGCAGTTCCCCACCGTGTCGATGGGCCTCGGCCCGCTGATGGCGATTTACCAGGCGCGCTTCATGCGTTATCTGGAACTTCGCGGCATGGTGCAAACCGCCGGACGCAAGGTGTGGGCGTTCTGCGGCGATGGCGAGATGGACGAGCCCGAATCGCTCGGCGCAATCGGCATGGCGGCGCGCGAGAAGCTCGACAACCTGGTGTTCGTCGTCAACTGCAATCTGCAGCGCCTCGACGGTCCGGTGCGCGGCAATGGCAAGATCATCCAGGAGCTGGAGGGCGATTTTCGCGGCGCCGGCTGGAACGTGATCAAGCTGATCTGGGGCTCCTACTGGGACCCGCTGCTTGCCCGCGACAAGGAAGGCATCCTGCGCAAGATCATGGAGGAGACCGTCGACGGCGAATACCAGAACTTCAAGGCCAACGACGGCGCGTTCGTGCGCAAGCATTTTTTCGGCAAGCATCCCAAGCTGCTGGAAATGGTGTCGCGCATGACCGACGAGGACATCTGGCGGCTGAACCGCGGCGGCCACGATCCGCACAAGGCCTACGCCGCCTACGCCGCAGCCGTGAAGCATAAGGGCCAGCCGACGGTGATCCTCGCCAAGACCATCAAGGGTTTCGGCCTCGGGCGGCAGGGCCAGGCGCAGAACCCGACGCACCAGCTGAAGAAGCTCGGCCTCGAGACCATCCGGCAGATGCGCGACCACTTCAACATCCCGATTCCCGATGACAAGCTGGAGGAGTTGCCGTTCTACGTGCCGCCGGCGGATGGTCCCGAGATGAAGTACCTGCACGAGCGTCGGCAAGCGCTCGGCGGGTTCCTTCCGCAGCGCCGCAGCAAGGCCGACAGCGTGCCCGCGGTGCCGGCGCTGACTGCATTCGACGCGCTTCTGAAGGGCTCGGGCGAGGGCCGCGAAATGTCCACCACCATGGCGTTCGTGCGCGTGCTCACCGCGCTGGTGCGCGACAAGGAAATCGGCAAGCACGTGGTACCGATCGTTCCCGACGAGGCGCGCACCTTCGGCATGGAAGGGATGTTCCGCCAATTGGGGATCTATTCTTCCGAAGGGCAGAAATACACGCCGGTCGACAAGGACCAGGTCATGTACTACCGCGAGGACAAGTCCGGGCAGGTCCTCGAGGAAGGCATCAACGAGGCGGGCGCGATGTCCTCGTGGATCGCTGCGGCCACCTCGTACTCGACCAACAACGTGGTGATGGTGCCGTTCTATATCTTCTACTCGATGTTCGGCTTGCAGCGCGTGGGCGACCTGGCGTGGGCGGCCGCGGACCAGCGCGCCCGCGGCTTCCTCGTCGGCGCAACCGCGGGACGCACCACTTTGAACGGCGAAGGCCTGCAGCACGAGGATGGCCACTCGCAAGTGCTTGCGTCGGTGATCCCGAACTGCGTTTCATACGATCCGACCTACGGCTACGAAGTGGCGGTGATCGTGCATGACGGCCTGCGGCGCATGGTGACGAACCAGGAAGACGTCTACTACTACATCACCGTGATGAACGAGAACTACGAGCATCCGGCGATGCCTGCCGGGGCGGAGGAGGGAATCCTCAAGGGGATGTACCTGCTGCGCGAGTCGGGCTCGAAGGCAAAAAGCCGCGTGCAGCTGCTCGGCAGCGGCACCATCCTGCGCGAGGTGCTCGCCGCGGCGCAACTGCTTGAAAAAGACTGGGGCGTGGCGGCGGATGTCTGGAGCGCGACCAGCCTGAACGAGTTGCGGCGCGACGGGCTCGCCTGCGAGCGCTGGAACCTGCTGCACCCGGAAGACGAGCCGCATCTGCCCTACGTGACCCGATGCCTCGAAAAACACCCGGGTCCGGTGATCGCCGCCACCGATTACATGAAGGTCTTGGCCGACCAGATCCGTGCGTTCATCCCGAAGGGCCGCGAGTTCCGCGTGCTCGGCACCGACGGTTTCGGCCGCTCGGACACGCGCGCGCAGTTGCGCCACTTCTTCGAGGTCAACCGCTATTTCACGGCGATCGCGGCGCTCAAGGCGCTTGCCGATGCCGGAGAAGGCAAGCCGAAGGCGGTTGCCGAGGCGATCAGGAAATACGGCGTCGATCCGAACAAGCCGGACCCGACCAGAGTCTGAAGACATGGCGGCGCCGACCGAAGTGCTGGTGCCTGACATCGGGGACTACAAGGATGTCGAGGTGATCGAAGTGCTGGTCGCCGCGGGCGACCGCGTCACCGCCGAGCAATCGCTGATCACGCTCGAGTCCGACAAGGCCTCGATGGAGATTCCCTCGCCCGTCACGGGCATCGTGAAGGAAGTAAAGGTCAAGATCGGCGACAAGCTTTCCGAAGGCTCGCTGGTGCTGATGCTCGAGCCCTCGGGCGAAGAGGCGGTATCGCCCGCGCCCGCACCCGCCGAAAGCCCCGCGCCGGCGCGCGCGGCCCCTGCACAGGCTGCGGCGCTGCCCGTGCAGCCGGCAGCACCGGTGCTGCCCGTCGGGCCTGTCCCGGATGCGCGCCCGGTACCGCTTGAACCGCGCGAGGAGACTATCTCCAAGCCGCACGCAAGCCCGTCAATCCGCAAGTTCGCGCGCGAGCTCGGCGTGGATCTGCTGAAAGTGAAAGGCTCGGGTCCGAATGGCCGCATCCTCAGGGAAGACGTGCAAGGCTTCGTCAAGGGTGCGTTGGCCGCAGTCAAGCCGGCCGCGACGAGCGCGGCGGGCGGCGGATTGCCGTTCAATCTGCCGGACTGGCCGACGGTGGATTTTGCCAAGTTCGGCCCGGTCGAAACGCGGCCTCTTTCGCGCATCAAGAAGCTCTCGGGCGCGAATCTGCACCGCAATTGGATCGGCATCCCGCATGTCACGCAGTTCGACGAGGCGGACATCACCGACCTCGAGGATTTCCGCAAGCAGAACACGGCGGTGACGGAAAAAGAGGGATTCAAGCTCACCATGCTTGCGTTCCTGGTGAAGGCCTGCGTGGCGGCGCTGCGCCAGCATCCCGAGTTGAATTCCTCGCTCGACCGGAACGGCGAGAACCTGGTGCTGAAGAAATATTTCCACATCGGCGTGGCGGTGGACACGCCTGACGGCCTGGTGGTGCCGGTGCTCCGCGATGCGGACCGCAAGGGCGTGTTCGACCTGGCGCGTGAACTTGCGGCCGTTTCGAAGCTGGCGCGCGACAGAAAGCTCAAGCCCGGCGACATGCAGGGCGGCACCTTCTCGATCTCCAGTCTCGGCGGCATCGGCGGCACTGCTTTCACGCCGATCATCAATGCGCCGGAGGTCGCGATCCTGGGCGTCTCGAAGTCGGCGAAGCGTCCCGTGTTCAGGGATGGGCAGTTCGTTCCGCGGCTGATACTGCCGCTGTCGCTGTCCTACGACCATCGCGTGATCGATGGCGCGGTGGCGGCGCGCTTCACCAGCACGTTGTCCGGCGTCCTCTCCGACATCCGGCGCACATTGCTGTGACCACACTCTTCGAGGTCAAAGTCCCCGACATCGGCGATTTCAAGGACGTCGAGGTCATCGAGGTTCTGGTCAAGCCCGGCGACACGGTCGCCAAAGAGCAGTCGCTGATCACGCTCGAGTCGGACAAGGCGTCGATCGAGATCCCCTCCCCCGAAGCAGGGGTCGTGAAGGAAATAGTGGTCAAACTGGGCGACAAGCTCTCCGAGGGCTCGTCCGTGCTGCGCCTCGAACTGGCGGAGGGAGGTGCCGCAGCTGCGCCCGCCTCTGTGCCCACTACAGTCGCTGCGCCAGCCGTCGCCGCTTCACCCGCTCCGGCACCCGCCGCGCCGGCTCCGGCGCCCGCCGCAGCGGGTCCAGCCCCCGCCGGAGCGTTCGCCGGCACGGCGGATGTCGAGTGCGATGTGCTGGTGCTCGGCTCGGGCCCGGGCGGCTACTCGGCGGCCTTTCGCGCGGCAGATCTCGGATTGAAAACGGTCCTCGTCGAGCGCTACCCCGTGCTCGGCGGCGTATGTCTCAATGTCGGTTGCATTCCCTCCAAGGCTCTGCTGCACACGGCAGCGATCATGGATGCTGCGCGCGAGCTTGTCGTCCACGGCATCAGCTTCAGCGAACCCGCGATCGACCTCGAAACGCTGCGCGCATTCAAGGAGAAAGTGGTCGGCAAGCTGACCGGCGGACTGAGCGGCATGGCCAAGATGCGCAAGGTCACGGTGTTGCATGGCGTGGGCGCGTTTCTCGATCCGCATCACCTCAAGGTCGAAACGGCGGGCGGCGCGAAGTCCGTGCGTTTCGCCAGCGCGATCATCGCTGCCGGATCGCAGGCGGCGAAATTGCGGCTCGGAGGAAATGAGCTGCCCTCCGATCCGCGCATCGTGGATTCCACCGGCGCGCTCGAGCTGCGCAGCCGACCGAAAAAGTTGCTGGTGATCGGGGGCGGCATCATCGGCCTGGAAATGGGCACGGTGTATTCGACGCTCGGTGCGCGCCTCGATGTGGTGGAAATGCTCGATGGTCTGATGCTCGGCGCCGATCGCGACTTGGTCGCGGTATGGCAGAAGTTCAATGCGAAGCGCTTCGACCGAGTTATGCTGAAGACGAAGACCACGATGGTGGAGGCGCGCAAGGACGGGCTGTTGGCAAGCTTCGAGGGCGCCGAAGCGCAGCTCTACGACATGATCCTGGTTTCAGTCGGGCGCGCGCCCAACGGCGGGCGCATCGGTGCGGAGAACGCGGGCGTGGCGGTGGATGCTCGAGGATTCATCGCGGTGGATACGCAGATGCGCACCAACGTGGCGCACATCTACGCGATCGGCGATCTCGCCGGGCAGCCGATGCTGGCGCACAAGGCGGTGCACGAAGGTCACGTCGCCGCGGAGGCCGCGGCCGGCATGAAATCGCACTTCGACGCGCGCGTCGTGCCCTCGGTGGCTTACACCGATCCGGAAATCGCGTGGGTCGGAATCACCGAAGAAGAGGCAAACAAGACCGGCGTGAAAGTCGGCGTTGCAAAGTTTCCGTGGGCGGCCTCCGGGCGCGCCATCGCGAATGCGCGCGACGAGGGGTTTACCAAGCTGATCTTCGACGCCGAGACGCACCGCATCATCGGCGGCGGTATCGTCGGTACGGGGGCTGGCGATCTGATCAGCGAAATCGCGCTCGCAATCGAGTTGGGCGCGGACGCGACCGATATCGGCAAGACCATTCATCCGCACCCGACGCTCAGCGAATCGGTTGGAATGGCCGCGGAACTCTTCGAGGGCGTCTGCACCGACCTGCCGCTTTCGAGGAAGAAATGACCCAGGACGAACTCAAGCAGCAGGTCGCGCACGAGGCGTTGAAGCAGGTGCGCGACGGCGTGGTGGGCGTAGGCTCGGGTTCGACGGTGAATTTCTTCATCGACGCGCTCGCCACCATCAAGGGGCGCATCGACGGCGCGGTGGCGGCCTCCGAGGCGAGCGCGGCCCGTCTCAGGAAACACGGCATCCAGATTCTCGAGTTGAACAATGTCAGCGAGCTGCCGCTCTACGTCGACGGCGCCGACGAAGTCACCGAACACCTGTACATGATCAAGGGCGGCGGCGGGGCGCTGACGCGCGAGAAGATCGTCGCCGCCGTGGCGCGCAAGTTCGTCTGCATCTGCGACGCTTCGAAACTGGTGAGCGTGCTGGGAAAGTATCCGCTGCCGCTGGAGGTGATTCCGATGGCGCGCAGCTACGTCGGGCGCGAGATGCTGAAGCGCGGCGCGCAGCCCGAGCTGCGCGCGAACTTCAAGACCGACAACGGCAACCTGATCCTCGACTGCCGCGGCCTCACCATCGTCGATCCGCCCGGGCTCGAGGCCGAGTTGAACCAGATCGCCGGCGTGGTGACCAACGGCCTGTTCGCGCGCCGGCGCGCCGATGTGCTGCTGCTGGGCGAATCCGGCGGTGTGCGCGCGATTGCGGCGAAGCGCTGAGTTCCGGGGCAGCGATCACAGCTTCTTCACCAGCACTTTCGAGTTGCGCTGGTAGTTGTACAGCGACTGCCTGCGCGCGGGCAGAGCGGTGAGCGTCGCTGGTGCGAAGCCGTGGAGCTGGAACCAGTGGGCCGCACGCGTGGTCAGCACGAACATGCGCTTCAACTTGAGCGCGCGCGCTCTCTCTTCGCACGCCTCCAGCAGCCGCTCGCCGTAATCGGCGCCGCGGTACTCGGGCGCCACGGCCAGGCAGGCGAATTCGGCGGTCTTTTCCTCGGGAAACGGGTACAGCGCGGCGCAGCCGACGATCAGGCCGTCGTGATCGATGACGCGGAAATTCTCGATCTCGCGCTCGAACACCTCGCGGCTGCGCTTGACGAGAGTGCCTTCGGCTTCGAGCGGGGCGATGAGTCCGAGGATTCCGCCGACGTCTTCGATGCGCGCGGTGCGCAGCTTTTCAACCGCATCGGCCGTGATCATGGTGCCGACCCCGGCATGCGTGAACAACTCGAGCAGCGTCGCGCCGTCGGTGAGGCGCGACACGAGGTGAACCCGGCCCACGCCGGCAGCCAGGGCGCGCAACGCGCGCTCGAGCGTGCGCTTGGTTTCGGTCGAGAGCCCGCCTTTGCTGAGCAGCGCCTGCGCTGAGCGTGCCGTCTGTTCGTGCAGCACATTGCCGCGCCGGTCCGTTGGCGGGTGGTCGGTGAGCATCAGCAGCTTGTCTGCCTTGAGCGCAACCGCAACTGCCTCGGCCACGCCTTCCCACGCCAGGTTGAAGACCTCGCCGGTGGGCGAGTAGCCGATGTGGGATATCAGCACCACCTCCTCGGCATCGAGCCGGCGCGCGATCGCAACTGCGTCCACCTTGCGCACGTTGCCGGTGAACTGGTAGTCGGTACCCTTCAACACGCCGATCGGCTGCGCGGTGATGAAGTTTCCGGAGGCCACGCGGATCTGGCTCCCGGCCATCGGCGAATTCGGCAGCCCCTGCGAGAACTGTGCCTCGATATCAACGCGCAGGGCTCCCGCGGCGTGCTTGACACAGGTAAGCGCAGCGGCATCCGTGATGCGCAGGCCTTTTGCATAACGCGAACGCAGGCCCCTGGCCTTCAGTTCGGCCTCGATTTGCGGGCGCGCGCCGTGCACCAGCACCAGCCGGATGCCGAGCGCGGCGAGCAGGTTGAAATCGTGGACCAGCTTGGAAAAACCGCGGCCTGCGACCACTTCGCCGGAAAAGCCGACTACAAAGGTGCGGCCGCCGAACGCGTGCACGTAAGGCGCGGCTTCGCGGAACCATTGCACGAACTGCGCCGGGTTGGGAAGATTTGGCATATAGTGAGGCGAGTGTCCGGCGAATGATATCGCAGCGGCCACGGATGCAACCCCGTGGCGCTGTCCGGCGTTAATGCGGGTGCGGCGGCTTGTGCATGCGTGTCATCGGCATCGTCCTTTTCTCTGATATTCCTATGCCGCCTTCTTCACCAGCAGCCGCACGCTCAACCCGGCGCGCGTCGCGATATTGACCAGCGCGTCGAGGCTGAACAGCCCGATCTTCCCTTTGAGCAGCGCATTGAATCGCGGCGTGGTGAGTCCGAGCGCTTTGGCCGCCGCAGCTTGCGTCAGGCCGCTTTTCTCGTAGTAGTCCTCGATGCGCATCATCAGCTCGGAACGCAGCTTCAGGTTTTCGGCTTCGTCCTTGTCGAATCCGATGTCGCGGAACACGTTGCCGCTTCCGCGCGTGATCTTCAGTTTCTCGCTCATCGCCGCTTTCTCTCCTGTACCAATGCCCTGAACCGCCTCCGTGCAAGGTCGATGTCCGACTTCGCAGTCTTGCGCGCCTTCTTCTGGAAGGCGTGCAGCACGTACACCGCCTCCACGAACCGTGCAACGTAGATCAGCCGGAAAGCAACTCGCCACGCTCACGCGGATCTCGTTGACCCCAAGCCCAACGGTTGGCATCGGCTTCCAGTCCTTCGCTTCCTTCCCGGCCTGGACCCGCTCGAGTTGGTAACCAGCCTCGCGCCGCGGTTCGTCCGGAAACGCCCGAATCCGCTCCAGGCTGTCGCCGAGCCACTTCACCTGCTTGAGCATCATATTATCAGAGCTGATAATACAGCCAAGGTGCTCAGGCGAACGCGATCCGGTTCAACGCTTTCGGGCGTCGTTGCGGAGGGGTTTCGCGTAGTGCGGCTCGATTATGCGCAGCTGGTCCTCGTGACCTTGGCCGAAGTGTGGATGTCCACCCCGCCGGCGGCGGCTTTCGGTTCTTGCTGATCTATCGAATTGATCCGCGCGCAGTGTGAGAAGCTCGCCGAGCAAATCCGCAGCGCGGTCGATGGCCATCTCGCCGGCGGGTCAGTGAACATGCGTCACGACTCCCGGCTTGGTCTTGGGCAACGCTTCGAGGACCTTGGGCATCAATGGCCGAAGTACCTCAATATCGTTGCTTGGAGCGTCAACGACGATGACAGCGATCGTAAGACCGGAAAAGTTCTGCTGATACTCCAGGTTGCGATCAACGGTCAAGAGAACTTCAAACCGCGTGGCAGCACGTTGCAAAAGCGCGCGGTTTTTGACGCCGGCCCACTCGGCTTCAGCAACAGTCGTGACTTCGTGGCCGGGAAGTTCCGCGTAAGGCCCGGGGGAAGCACTCGTCAAGCAGCACGCGCATCGGCGAGTAGGTGCGCTTTCGCCTGCTCGAGAGCAGCCACCGCGATTTCCCGGCTCACGGTTGGGAAGTCATCAAGGAACTTTTCGAGGGAGTGTCCGCCCTCGATATAGTCAATCAGCGCCTGAACAGGAACGCGCGTTCCAACGAACACCGGGGTGCCACCCAGGATGTCGGGATCGGAGTGCACAACGGACGACTGTTGCATGACGCCACCTCTCGAAGTGGCAGATGGATGTTACTCCGAGCGCCGAACCACGGTTAACAGGCGTTGCCGTACATCGACGAAACGCCGTTGCTGCGATGGGTGCGGCGGGAAAGCGGCGCGCACCGAGATATCGTGGACACCCTGACGCAGCTCAAGCGGCGGGGATGGGTATTGTCCAACCCCTCCAACCCCTCGACCAAGCGGCTACTCGCAATCGACGTGAAGGAAATACGGGGTAACGAGGCGGTCGTGCGAACGACGGAATACTGGTACCTGCGGTGGTGGAGCACCGTCGAACAGAGGTACCGCTATCCGTATCGCGAGACCAACCGTCATACGTACCTGCTCGTGAACACGCCCGACGGATGGGTGGTGGACGAGCACATCCGGCCTGCGCCCCGATCGAGTACACCCTATCGCCAGCACAAATAGGGAGGGGCGCGGCCCGTCGCGGGAGCGTTGGGTGGGCGGGCTTGGGTGGTCTTGCTTGAGCGAAAAGGGGGGAGTACGCTGTGTAACTGGAGTGGCGCGGAACGGACAGGATCGTATCGGTGGTGCAATAGGCGTTATCTAAACCCCATTGCCGATTGACGAATAGCGAACCCGCTCACGCGCCACGGCCGGCAAATCCTCTTTCCTTCAACCCGTTGTATCGACATCGCACGGTTGTCGAAAGGGCGCGTTCTACAGCCTGCCGGGTGGCTGCTACGACGGGAGCAAAAAACCACGCAATCACAGACGGTTGTTGAAGGGCGTTGCCCACGTTTCGCATACCGCTGTCGAAAACAGTCCTCGTGTGTCAAGCGCTGAGCGCTGTTGCCGACGAGCGGATGACCCGCGTCATGAATGGTTTGTCGATTGCGCGTCCATCAACGTACACTGCGCCGCCTCGTTCGACACCGGCAATCCGGCGATCGTCCGGCCGCTTGAAACAGCGGGTTAGAACTCGCCTTTGAGGGCGAGCAGCGCCGCCAATGCAGCGGGCGCCGCTGTCTCGGTTCGCAGGATGCGCGTGCCGAGACGCACCTGAACAAATCCGGTCTTCAAGAGCAATGCATCCTCGGCTGGACTGAATCCCGCCTCCGGGCCTATCGCAATCACTGCCGTGTCGCGGACTTCGGCAGCGACTTCACTCAGCCTTAGCCGGGCCTCCGGGGACAGCAGGAGGCGCGGCGTGACCGGGTCAGGGTGCGCGCTGTACTCCGCGACCCGGATCACCGGTCGCACCTCCGGCAGGCGATTACGCCCGCACTGCTCGCAGGTGGCAATGACGATCCGCCGCCAGTGCTCCACGCGGCTCGACGCGCGCGAAGCGTCCAGCCGCACCACCGAACGTTCACACAGCACCGGCTGGATCGCGAAGGCGCCCAGCTCGACCGTCTTCTGAACCGTGTAGTCCATCCGGTCAGCGGCCGATATGCCTTGCACCACTCGAACCGCAAGCAGGGCTTCGCGCTCGACCGCGTTGTGGGCGCCAACGGCAACACGCACAGCGCGCCTCCCGATCGAGGCGATGCTGGCTTCATACTCGCCGCCTGTGCCGTCGAACAGTACCAGCGCATCGCCGGCCTGCATGCGCAGCACGCGCGCGACGTGGTGCGCGGTCGCCTCATCGAGCTCGACGCTCGATCCGCTGTGCAGGCGCGCGGCGACATATTGCCGCGGCGGGCCGTAGGGCGTGTTCTGCATGCTAGCGCAGCCTTCTCTTCACCCAGGCGAACAGGAGCAGGGCCAGACCGATCAGCAGCGCGAGGACGATCAGGAATGCAGCCGGCCAGGCGATCGCGAGCCACAGGCCACCAAGCACCGCGCTGTCTTCCGTAAATGAAGCGGCCCAGTTGCTGAACGGCTCGGGAGAGACGTTGATCAGCGCCCGGCTGCCGGCCTTCGCGAGGTGCGTGCCCGCGGCAAGCGTTCCGCCGAGAATGGCCGCAGCCAGGGCAGCCGCGCCGTCGCCGAATACCGCAGCGGCGAGGGCGGCGCCGGCCGGAATGCGGATGAAGGTGTGGACAGCGTCCCATACGCTGTCGAGCCATGGCAGCTTGTCCGCGCCGAACTCGACCAGCGCCATGAAGCCGCTGGCCCCGAGTATCAGCGGATGCGCGAGCAGTTCGAGGTGCTGCGGCAGTTCGATCCAGCCGAGCCATCCGGCCGCGCCGAGCGCGAACAGCGTCGCGTAGAGGCGCAGCCCGCTTCCCCAGGCAAGCGCGGATGCGAGCGCGATCTCGGGAAGATGCCGGAGCAGCGCGTCCATGCGCTCAACGGGTGCACGCCCAGACGACGATTTCGCAGCCTTCGCCGCAACGGCGCAGCGCCTTGGTCTCCGCCTCCGGCCGCGTCGCGCCCTTTTGGGCAACGATCTTCCTGGCGCCTTTCGCCACAGCGCCGCAATCGCTGCGCAGCGTCGCGACGATTTCGCACCGCGGGTGGCCGCACTGCCTGAGCGCCTCGACGCGCGCTTCGCGGCTGGTCCTGCGATCGACGGCGTAGCCCGAACTGTTAGTTTCGCCGTGATAGGCGATTGCACCGTGCAGCGCATTGCGCGAATACTCGCGCGCCTGCGCGGAGGAAAGTAGCGTGCCTGCGATCAGCAACGCGATCAACGCTCGCGGCATCGGCAAACCTACATGGTGGCGCCGAGCACCCAGGGGGCAAACTCGTCTTCGCCGTAGCCGAAGGCTTCGCTCTTGGTCTGCTGCCCGGAAGCCGTCTTCAGGATCAGCTCGAAGAACATCGCGCCGGCTTCCTCGATCGACTGCTTGCCGTCGACGATGGTGCCGCAGTTGAAATCCATGTCCTCTTCCTGGTGGACATAGAGCGCCGTGTTGGTGGCGAGTTTCAGCGACGGCGCCGGCTTGCAGCCGTAGGCCGAACCGCGTCCGGTGGTGAAGCAGATCATGTTGGCGCCGCCTGCCACCTGGCCGGTCGCCGATACCGGGTCGTAGCCCGGCGTGTCCATGTAGACGAAGCCCTTCGCGGTCACGGTTTCCGCGTACTCGTAGACGTCCACCAGGTTGGTGGTGCCGCCTTTGGCGACGGCGCCCAGCGACTTCTCCAGGATGGTGGTGAGGCCACCCGCCTTGTTGCCTGGCGAGGGGTTGTTGTTCATCTCGTTGCCGTTGCGGGCGGTGTACTCCTCCCACCACCTGATGCGGCGGATGAGCTTTTCGCCCACCTCGCGCGATACCGCGCGCCGCGTGAGCAGATGCTCCGCGCCGTAGATCTCCGGCGTCTCGGAGAGGATCGCGGTGCCGCCGTGGCGCACCAGCAGGTCCGCCGCCGCGCCGAGCGCCGGATTGGCGCTGATGCCGGAGTAGCCGTCCGAACCGCCGCACTGCAGGCCGAGCGTCAGATGGCTCGCGGCCACGGTTTCGCGCTTTGCCTTGTTGGCTTCCGCGAGGACGGCTTCGATCCTGGCGATGCCCTCGCGCACGGCCTTCGAGGTGCCGCCCTTTTCCTGGATTGTATAGGCCGAGAGCGTATCGCTGCGTTTCAGCTTCTGCGTCGCGAGCAGAGTGTTGAGCTGGTTCGCCTCGCAACCCAGGCCCACCACCTGCACGGCAAAGAAGTTCGGGTGGCGCGCATAGCCTGCCATGGTGCGCCTGAGCAGGTCGATCGCCTCTCCGTCGCTCGCCATGCCGCAGCCCGACTTGTGCGTGAGCGCCACCACGCCGTCGACGTTGGGATACGCATCCAGCCGGCCCTCGAAATGCCGCGCGATCATGCGCGCGACCGTCGCCGAGCAGTTGACGCTGGTGAGGATGCCGATGTAATTGCGCGTTGCAACGTGGCCCGCATTGATCCCATCGGCCCGGACGATGCCCTGGAACGTCGCCTGCGGCTCGATGTGCCGGGTCGGCTTGATATCGGCGCAGAACGCGTAGTCGCGCTCGAACTCGCCCATCGCCAGGTTGTGCACGTGCACGTGCTCGCCCGCCTTGATGCCGTGCGAGGCGAAACCGATGATCTGGTTGTAGCGGCGCACCGGCTGGCCCGCCTGCATGTCGCGCACCGCGATCTTGTGTCCGGCGGGCACCCTCGCCGCGAGCCGCACGTTGCCCTCCTTGACGAGCATCGTGCCGGCGGGGATCTCGATGCGCGCGATGGCGACGTCGTCGGCGGGGTTGAGGCGGATGGTCAGGTCGGCAGCTTGCAGCATGAGGATGCTCCGCGCATCGGTGCGCCATCCCGGAGCGGATGGGGCTGGGAACTATCTTACTATGGCCCGATGCGGGTACACCGTCGCTAGAAGAACCGCCGCGGCAGCCACAACGTGATCTCTGGAACGTAGGTGATCGCGATCAGGCTGGCCAGCAGCGGCACCAACCAGGGCAGGATGGCCACGGTGGTGCGCTCGACCGAGAGCCTTGCGACGCGCGCCAGCACGAACAGCACCATGCCAAGCGGCGGGTGCAACAGGCCGATCATTAGGTTTAGCACCATCACAACTCCGAAGTGCACCGGGTCGATACCCAGTTTCAGCACGATCGGCATCAGGATCGGCACCAGGATCAGGATTGCCGCGGTTGGCTCGAGAAAGCAGCCGACGAACAACATCAGCAGATTGGCGAGCAGCAGGAACACCGCCGGTTTGTCGGTGAACCCGAGCACGGCGCTCGCGATGGCGTCGGCCACATGCGTCACCGTGAGCAGCCAGGCGAAGATCGAGGCGGCGGCGACGATCAGAAGCACCGTGGAAGTCGTCTCAATGGTGTCCATCGAGGCCTTGACCAGCATCCGCCATGAGAGCGTGTGGTAGCGCGCCAGCCCGAGGAACAGCGCCCAGACCACGGCCGCCACCGCGGCCTCGGTCGGCGTGAACCAACCCATGGTCATGCCGCCGATCAGGATTACCGGCGCCATCAGCGCCATTACGGCCGAAAAGTTGAACAGCCAGTCCGACCCGAGCAGCACCCCGAAAGCTCCGCCCACGGCCCAGTTGATGGGCACTTCGGCGAGCGACATCAGCCAGATGGCGAAGGGAAAGGCGAGCACCACGACGATCTCCAGGGTCGCCTTCGACAGGCCGAGCCACGAGAACACGCTGTCCGAGCCGTAGCCGCGCTTGTGGGCGTAATAGGCCACGGTGAGCATCATGAAAATCGACATCACGATGCCCGGCAGCACGCCGCCGAGGAACAACTGGCCGATGGATACGTTGGCCGCCATGCCGTAGATCACGAACGGCAGCGAAGGGGGGATGATGGGCCCGAGCGTCGCCGAGGCGGCGGTCACCCCAACGGAGAACTCGATCGGATAGCCATGGTCGTTCATGGCCTTGATTTCGATGGTACCCAACCCGGCTGCGTCGGCGATGGCGGTGCCCGACATGCCCGCAAAAATCATCGAGCCCACGATGTTCACGTGCCCGAGTCCACCCTTCGTCCAGCCCACCAGGGCGAGCGCGAAGTTGTAGATGCGGTTGGTGATGCCGGCGGTGTTCATCAGGTTGCCGGCCAAGATGAAAAAGGGCACGGCCAGCAGCGGGAAGGAATCGATGCCATTGACCATGCGGTGAATGACGACGTAGTCCGGGATGGTCCCTGTCGCCATCACGTAGATCAGCGCAGCGGCCGACATGGCGAGCGCCACCGGCAGCCCCGAGGCCATCAGCGCGATGAAGGAGGCGAGAAGCGTGCCGGTCACAGCGTCTCCGTGATGCCGATTTCAGGCCGTTCTAGCACGCTGTAGCCGCGCCGCCAGTTCTGGACGGCGACTTGCACGGCCCTGAAGCACATCATGACGAAACCGAGCAGCACGAACGCGTAGATCAGCCCGATGGGCCAGTCGATGATCGCCATCTGTTGACGCCCGATCTTGGTGATGAGCACAAAGGTCAGGTAGGCCGCATAGCCGAGAAAGACGATGCGGATGATATCCACTGTGGTGGACAGGAAGCGCGCCATCGGCCGCGGCATGAACTGGTAGAAGACGTCCACCTGGACGTGGTTGTTCTTGCGCACCGAGATGGAGGCGCCGACGAATACCGTGCAGATGAGCAGGTAGCGCGCGATCTCCTCGGTCCAGCCGGCAGAGTCATTGAGGGCGTAACGCGTGAAGAACTGGATGAAGACGACCACCGCAAGGACCCAGAACGTGGCGAGCGCGAACCAGTCCTCCCAGCCGTGTCCGGAGAGGTCGATCGGCGCGTCTTCGACGTGAAATTGGCCATCCGCGCCGAGGACGTGCTCCTCGATGCCGGGGCCGGGAGGCTGTTTGGCTTGATCGTCCACGGCCTCACTTCTTCTGGCCGGATGGCTCGCAACACGCTGGTTTGCGCCCGGCGCGCGGTTTCGGTTCGACCTCGGTCGACTGCTCCTCGGCCACCGTGCGCACCTGGAAGCGCCCGTCGTTGCGGAACAGGAAACTCTCGGTGAACGTGATGCTCGAATGCCCGGCGAGCAGCGACCGGCCGGGGATCGGGTACGGCGCGGCGCGATATACCGCGGCGATCGCGCTCTTCTCCAGGTCCGCGAAACCGTTGGAACGGAACAGGGAGACCTGCGCGGGCATGCCTTTGCCATCAATCGAAACCTGCAACACGATCACAGAACGCAGCAGCGGCGGGAGCTTGCCCCGGAACGTTTCGTCGACGCTCGCGCGCACGATCGCGGTGGCGACCTCTTTCTTGTATTCCCGCAAAGTCAGTCCCGGGCGATCGGGCTCGGGTGCCGCGGCCCGCGCCGCCGGTGCGGGCGCCACCGGGGGCGGAGCGGCGGGTTGCGACCTGGGCGGTACCGTCTCGGGCTGTGGTTGCAGCATCTCGCACCCGGCGAGCGCCAGCGCGGCCGCCAGGGCTGCAAACCGCATTACGTCGGTGTTCGGCCGCGTCATCAGTGATTGTCGCGCGGCACCAGCGGGCCGCTCTTGCCGACCAGAAAATCCAGGTCGGCCCCCTGGTCCGCCTGCAGCACGTGATCGAAGTAAAGCTTCCAGTAGCCGCGTTCGAGCGGGGGCTTGGGGGCTTTCCATTTCTTGCGCCGCCTGGCGAGTTCGTCCTCCGATATCAGCAGCTCGAGCCGGCGCTTTGCCACGTCGAGCTCGATGATGTCGCCGTTCTGCACCAGCGCGAGGGTCCCGCCAGCGGCCGCTTCAGGCACTGCATGCAGAACCACCGTGCCGTAGGCGGTCCCCGACATGCGTGCGTCGGAGATCCGCACCATGTCGGTGATGCCTCTCTTCAGGAGTTTGGGCGGCAGCGGCATGTTGCCGACCTCGGCCATGCCGGGATAGCCCTTCGGCCCGCAGTTCTTCAGCACCATGATGCAGCGTTCGTCGATGTCGAGTTTCGGGTCGTCGACGCGCTTGTGTAAGTCCTCGATGTTCTCGAACACCACGGCGCGGCCCTTGTGCTTCATCAGTTTCGGTGTCGCGGCCGAGGGCTTGATGATGGCGCCGCCCGGGCACAGGTTGCCGCGCAGCACGGCGATGCCGGTATTCTTCTTGAAGGGCTTGTCGAAGCTGTGGATCACGTCGCGATTCCAGCACGGCGCATCCTTGTTGTTCTCCCAGATCGATTTGCCGTTGACGGTCAGAGCGTCCTTGCGCAGTTTGCCGTTGCGGCCCAGTTCGCGCAGCACCGCGGGCAGCCCGCCGGCGTAGTAGAAGTCCTCCATCAGGTACTTGCCGGAGGGCATCAGGTCGAGCAGCGTGTGCACGCCGCGGCCGAGGCGGTCCCAGTCGTCGATCGAAAGCTCGACGCCGATGCGACCAGCAATCGCGATCAGATGGATCACCGCGTTGGTGGAGCCGCCGATCGCCGCATTGGCGCGGATCGCGTTCTCGAAGGCCTTCCTGGTGAGGATCTTTGAAAGACGCAGGTCTTCGCGCACCATTTCGACCACGC
>JBGOTT010000054.1:0-16488 GCA_041476585.1 Gammaproteobacteria bacterium
GAATTTGCTTTCGGACTCGCTACCGGCGATCGCAGCACCTTCAGTCCCAGCGCTTTAATCGAATCGTCCAGGTGCTTCGAGAAGATCCGATCCCGCTCGTGGATCAGATGCCTGTGGCTGCCATCTTCACCGATCACCTCCCGCAACTGCTGTAGCGTCCAGTCGGCGGTCGGGTGCGCGGTCACGTTCACATGCGCCAGCCGGCGCGGCCGGTGCTCGATCACCACGAAGACATACAACATCCGGAACGTCGCAGTAACCGCGACGAAGAAGTCGCACGCAAGAATACCCTTCGCGTGATTCTTCAGGAAGGTCGGCCAGCGCTGATCACCGCGAGGCACTCCCGGTGGACTCGTGGGCATGTATTTCCTCACCGTTCGCGGCGAGACCCGAATGCCGAGCTTCACCAACAGCTCACTGGCGATCCGTTCCTCACCCCAGAGTGGGTTCTCCCTGGCTATCCGGCGAATCAGTGCTCGAAGCTCTACGGGAATCGGCGGACGACCTGCCTTGCACTTCCAGCGCCAGAAGATCCGCCAACCCAGTCGGTGCCAGCGCACGATGGTCGCTGGGCGCACCATCACTATCGAATCGCGCCAATTGAATAGTCTGGAGAACACCGTGAGGCTGACTCGAGTCCGGTGATCCACACGTCGAGGCTTGATATTCCGCTCGAGATACCGGGCAAGTTGTCTGCGAAGGACGAGGTTCTCGGCGCGAATTGCCGCGGACGGACGCAAGAACAGAATGCCCAGCCTCAAGACGTCCGAGAGTAACCCGAAGATTGCTCGCGCCAAGTCCAACATGCGCGCATCATGCCAGATTCCGTGCTCGCCAGCAGTCGCTCAAGTAGTCGAAAATCCGCGGCGCGAATTTTTGCGGACCACAATGAATAGATTATGTACCTCCGGTAAAAATACGCAATGTTTAGGGACTGATGAACATGAATCGCTCGGAATATTTAAGTGCCGTGAACGAATTCTTCTATCAGGGGGAGGTGCGGGGCGAGGCGTTGTTCGCCAGCTACGTTGCACTCGAAGAAGATGCAGGACGGAGGCACAAATGGGCAACGTGCCTTCAGCTTGAGACGGAGACGAAGGCCCGATTGCGACCGTTTCTAGCGCGCCTCGGCCTCAGTGTCATACAGGAAGCCATACCTGAACGCGTAGCCGAATTTGCGAGGACGTACGCGTCCAAGTCCTGGCGACAGCACATGGAGGAGCTCGTCGGCATCACCGACCGGTATCTCGAGAAGTTTCGCGCGATCGAAGCGGCCGCGCTGCCGGATGAATGGGAAGTCGCGCACTCCATGGTGGTTCATGAGCTTGCGCTAAAAAGGTTCGCGGAGCTTGAGATTGAGGGAGACGCGCAGAACTCCCTCGTCGATGTAGTGAAGCAGCTTCAATATCCGCTCACGCGATAGCTACGGGCGAATGACCGTATATGGACCCCTTCTCGTTTGCAAGCACACCTTTCTTTGGCAGTAAGGTACGACTGCTCACGTATATCCTCATCCTCGCTTTCTCGGTCGCGCCCATTACGTTGAGTGCAGGCAAGGGCGGCTCCTCGTCTTCTGGGGCTTCAACTGCAACGATGAGCAGCACCACCCGGTCTACCTCAGGCACCTCTTCTTTGGGAGGCGGCGGATCCAGTAGGCGCTCGGGCGGCAGCGGCGGGTACGCTAGGTATTACGGCCCACTGCCCGAGCTCGATCGATCGCGCAACATCAACGAGCAGGACTGCACCAAGCCCATCGTGCTCGATGGTGGCAACTTGCGCTGCAAGTGAGACACTGTCTATTTAGGCTTCCAACCCCGATCCCTGCTATGACGAGTTCGTGCGCGGGATGCGCGATCTTGGCTATGTCGAGGGAAAGAATCTCGTGATCGAGTGTCCGCTCAGTTTATTGCGCGGTGGTTCGTCAACAGCAATATTTTCAAAGAAACCGAAGGAGGTCCTATGTTTAGCATCAAGAAGGGAGCGTTAGTAGTCAGCCTCATGGCTAGTTTATCGATCTGTAATTCTATGGAAAGCTCAGCGGCGTCCGTTCCTCCACCAATGAAACGGACGATCTACATGGCAGCGATCGAACCCAAAGGGTCCACGACCGTGGAGAAAGAACCATTTCCCAAAGCCGCATTACCTGCTGGCGGCGGATATGGGTTGCAAGCGCCCGATAAAGAAGGAAAGTGGGAAGTCGAGACCTACGCCTGGTTACCAGGATCGATCACGGTCTATCAAGGGGATGAAGTCACCTTGCACGTGGCGGGAATCAACGGTGCAGAGCATGCGGTGTCTATCGAAGGATACGATCTCAAATATGTTGTTAAACGAGGCGAAATTACCACTGTCTCGTTCAAAGCCAATAAGGCGGGCATCTTTGAGATCATTTGTCATCATCACAGACCGTCAATGACTGCCCAACTAATTGTGCTTCCGCGTTCACGGAAATAAGTTGGTGTAACTTTGCTCCTTGACGATCAGCGAGTGATCGTGCCCAACCGGCCGTTCAAGACGGACGGCGCGTGGATCGCGCGCCGCCGCTTAACCACTACGTAGAGCCGCCCATGGAGCTCGCTGCCCTTCTCGGAGAGCTACAGCACCGCGTCGCGGGCAGGGCCAAGGTTCGTGATCCGCTCTCGGCCGCGCGACGCTACCTTGCCGAGCATGCGAGTGCCACGGACGCAAGTGTGCTGCGCCGCCTGGTGTTTGCGCTAATGTGGGGCCGGGTGAAAGTTCACGCGGCCGACCTGGCATGCTTTACCACCGATGGCGCGCTGATCGCCGCCGCCCTAATAGACGCCCGACTGCGCGGCCTCTACCCTGATACCGAATGGAGAGCTGCGGTCTTGGCCTTAATCGCGTCCTAGCCGTCGGCGCGGCAGCTCGCGCACGCGAATACGCACTTATCGTCAGCTTCCGACTCAAAGCGATCATTCCCGCTGACTGTTGATCCGGGTCCCCGGTTTGAGTCCCGGTCGGGCAGGTGAGGCGGGCTCAAACCCTGCATGACTGATAGTTATGGTTATTGACACTTTGCATTGACTCTACGTCTACTTGCGGCAATTCCGGCTATCGATCACTAGGATGAGGGTCGACTGATGGATTGGTGGTGGGCATATCTTGCGCTCGGCATTTTCGTCGGCTTCTTCTCCGGCCTGCTCGGCATTGGCGGTGGCTCCGCGATGGTACCGATTCTGACGTTCATCTTCGCCGCTAAGCAGCTTGCGCCGACCCATGTCGTCCATATTGCGCTAGGCACGGGAATGGCTACCATCCTTTTTACATCGGCTGCCAGCGTAATAAGCCACCACCGGCACCGTGCCGTGAACTGGCGTATCTTGCGCGACCTGGTTCCAGGCGTTGTCGCGGGCACTTTCTGTGGCGCGTTGCTCGCGGGTTACCTCAACATGCTTGTCCTGGGCGTCTTGTTCGCCGCAGTCGTGTATTTCAACGCAACCCAACTGCTGTTCGACATCAATCCAAAAGTCGATCGCGGTCTGCCGGGCACGGTGGGCATGTGGTTCGCGGGTAGTGTTATTGGCGCACTCTCGAGTCTCGCAGCCCTAGCTGGCGCTTCGCTGACAGTACCTTTTTTGGTCCGCCGCAACGTCCGCATGCACGAAGCGATTGGTACGGCTGCGGCGGTTGGCTGGCCCTTGTCATTCGCCGGCACGCTGGGCTACGTCGTTTCCGGCATCGGCGCGGACGGTCTCCCCGAACATAGTGTGGGTTTCGTCTATCTGCCGGCCGTATTCTGGATCGTGATCGCAAGCGTAATCATGGCGCCGCTCGGCGCGAGAGTTGCACATCGCACTCGTGCAGGAGTGCTCAAGCGGATCTTCGCGGTGTTGCTGTATGCGCTCGCGACGACGATGCTGTGGAGCCTGCTACAGCACTGATCTGCTGGTTCCGTGATGGTTTCGTTCCCGACTGACCCTTAAACGAGAAATCGCAGCTTGCGAATGACCGCTTGTGGCGTGCGCCGTGCAAAGGCGGCGCGTTCCAGTGGGTGCAAGTCCCACCCGGCAACGGCTCCAGCCGGAAGCAACCGGAGCAACTATGGAGGTAACGAAATGGTTGAAGCCTTCGGATGAGCGTGTCACGAAATACGGTGACAGCGCGAGTGTGCAGGCCGTAACGCGAGTGAACGCCGAGCAAGCCTCGAAAAGGACCATGCGCAGGCCGACCCGACAGCCATATCGGGGAAGGCTGATACGACTGGGTGGATGAGCGAAGCAGTAAGCCCAGTCGCTGCGCCGGGGTAGTGGCGACAGCATGCACATAAGGAAAGCGTCTGCAACACGGGAAACCCCGTCGCGTGGTCGAGCGTGCGACCAACCGGAAGCCCGCGAGGGATAGGCCGGGCGAGGCGGTGTGGCGGAGAGGTCCGTGTTACCGTTGAAGTCGGGTAATGCCGCTGGAGGGAAGGGACCTCGGTTCAAGGCGGATGCTGGAAGCAACGCGGGATACGAGATTGGGGAAACCCTACGAAACTCGGATATTTTCAACAATTGCAGAAGGCATCACATGTGCAAGCGAAGGAAGAACTCGAATCGATTTTCGAGGAACCGCGCCTGTCGCAAGCGGGAGGTATAGGTGGTTGAGTGGAATTGTCATGTTCGATGGAGCCGGCTACGCGCAATCGGCTGAATTTCCGACGGCATCGACACACGCGACTTTCCGAGGGCAAACGCATGAAGTCTTGTCCGAGAGGCTCAGTTTTTGCGGCAGGTCGAGAAGGCGCTGTAGATGTCGATACGCCAACTTTTGAACGACGGAAAAATCGAGCGCCTGCGTTTTTACACAGCCTCGGCTGAGAGCTGACATTCACCATTGGGCGCCTTTGACCCGAACCGGGCACTCACCGACGCTCAACTTTGCGGCCGCTCAGAGTGCCGTGCCACCGCGATGCTGCGGCGACATCTCAGGAGACGCTAATGGACAAGGAGAAATCCACCCAGTTCATGTTGAAGCTGGTTGGCGATGTTGGCACTGCGTTGGCTGCCGGACTGCTGTTCGTTGGCGATCGCAGCGGCTTGTTCAAAGCCATGGCCGGGGCCGGGCCGTTGAGTCCCGATGCGCTCGCTGAGCGCGCCGGGGCGTCTTCCCGGTATGTCGAGGAATGGCTCGCCGTAATGACCGGCGCGGGTTATGTCGAGCATGACCCCGTCGCCGACACGTTTGCGCTGCCGGACGAACACGCCATGTTCCTGGCCGACGCGTCATCGGAGTACTACCTCGGCGGTTTGTTCCAGGGCCTGCCCGGATTGCTGGCGATGGCGCCGCGGCTGGTCACTGCGTTCAAGACGGGCGGCGGTGTTTCGTTCTCCGATTTCGGTGCGGAACTGCCCGGAGCGTTGGAGGCGATGAACCGCTCGGTCTACGAGAACCGCCTGGTGCGCAGTTGGCTGCCCGCCATGCCCGAGGTGGTGGCGCGCCTGCGAGCCGGGGGTCGCGCGCTCGATGTGGGTTGCGGCACCGGCGTCGTGCCGGTCACGCTGGCCAAGGCCTTCCCAACCGCGACCATCGCCGGGCTCGATTTCGACGCGCGTTCGATCGACATCGCGCGCGGCTATGCGCGCGAAGCCGGCCTGGGCAACCGAATCACGTTCCTTGCCGAGCCTGTCGAGGTTTTGCCCACCGAACCTGGCTGGGACTTCATCAGCACCTTCGACGTAATCCACGATCTGCCCGACCCTTTGGGCGCGATGAAACGCATCCGTTCCGCGCTCAACGAAGGCGGCACCTATCTGATGGTCGAGCCCAAGGTGGCCGACCAGTTGGAGAAGAACGTCCAGAACCCGTTTGCGCGTATGCTCTACGCCATGAGTTGCCTACATTGCGTGCCGCAATCGCTGGCGCAGGGCGGGCCGGGCCTGGGCGCATGTTGGGGCGAAGGGCGTGCCCAGGCCATGGCACACGACGCCGGCTTTACGAGATTCGAGCGCCTCGACATTCGCAGCCCTGCCATGGCCTTTTATGCACTCGGAGCAGATGACCCGCAGGGAGTACAAAGCCGATAGGCTCGAACGTCCGGATTTAGCCGGAAGCAATAGGATATTCATACTGAGACGCGTGCCAACGCCGGGCAGCGCAGCCTTTGTTTAAATCTTCTCGTTCGAAAAAATGATCGTCCCGCTCGCCGCAAACATCCCGCCCACCCCGTGGCAGACGGAGACTTTCGCTCCCTCGACCTGCGCGGCCGCGATGCCGCGCATCTGGCGCACGCTCTCCTGCAAGGCGTACATGCCGTACATTCCGGAATGCATGTAGGACAGTCCGCCGCCATTGGTGTTGAGCGGCAAGCTGCCACCAGGTGCCGTAGCGCGCGAGCCGATGAAGGCCGCTGCCTCGCCCGGCTTGCAGAAGCCCAGGTCCTCAAGCCCATATAACGGCAAGTGGGCGAAGGCATCGTAGATCATCAGATGGTCGACGTCGCCGTGCTTGATGCCCGACTCGTCGAAAGCCTTCTTTCCCGATACGCGGAACGCGCGGCTGGATGTGAAATCCGCCATCTGGCTGATCATCGGGGATTCGACGCTCTCGCCGGTGCCGACGATGTAGACCGGCTTGCGCGGGAAGTCCCGCGCACGTTCAGCGCTGGTCAGGATCAGTGCGCCGCCCCCATCCGTCACGAGACAGCACATCAGGATCCGGAACGGGTACGCGATCATGCGGCTGTTCAGCACGTCGGCAACCGTGATCGGCTGCTTGAACGTCGCCCGCGGGTTTCTGCCCGCCCATTCGCGCTGCACGACCGGGACCATCGCGATCTGTTCTTCGGTGATGCCATAGGTCTTCATGTAACGCAGCACGGGAATCGTGAACTGGGTCGCCGGTCCCATGACGCCGAACGGCGCCTCGAACTGGCCCGCCAGGCTGCCGGGGAACGAAGGCCGCGGCGTGACGGCGACGCGCGACTTGCCGCTTTCGCCGTGCGTGATGAGCACGGTATTGCAAAGGCCCTCGTTGATGGCGGCCGCCGCGTGGCGGACATGCAGCATGAACGAACAGCCTCCGACGGCGGTCCCGTCGGCCCACGTCGGGGTGATGCCGAGGTAATACGCCACTGTGGCCGGCGTTTCGCCGGCCGTGGCGATGCCGTCGATGTCCGATGCCTTGAGCCCCGCATCCTGCATGGCGTTCAGCGCGGCGTCGGCATGCAGCTGGATCTGCGACAAACCGGGGATCACGCCGAGGTCGGTCGTCTCGGCGGCCCCGACAACGGCAATCGAATTCGGTTTCATTTGGGCTTGAACAACGCGAGCGAGATGGCGTCGTTCTGCTTCTCGAAAGTGACTTCCAGCGGCATGTCGAGCTGCAGAGCTTCCGGCGTCTGCGGACAGCCGACGATGTTGGTCATCATGCGCGGCCCTTCGGCCAGTTCCACCACGGCGATTGCGTAAGGAGGATCGAAACCCGGCGACGGGCGATGGTGGATCACATAGGAATGCAGCTTCGCCTTGCCGCTTGCCTTGGTGACGGCCACGTTGCGCGAACTGCACTTCGGGCAGAACGGGCGCGGCGGGAAATAGGTGTGCCTGCAGTCGTTGCAGACTTGCAGGCGCAATTCGCCGGCCCTGGCGCCATCCCAGAAGTGCTGGGTCTCCGGCGTCGGCTGCGGCAACGGTCGTTTTCCTTCTGCCACGGCGTTCTCCCCCGGTCGTCGAAACTACGTCAACGCTTTTGCCTTCAGTTCGCGCAGCGAGCCCCCGGACTGCGCAAGGTCCGCCAGAAGCTGTGCAGGCTTCCAGCGCTCGCCGTAGCGCTGATGCCATGCCGCGATCTGGTTGTAGACCTCGCGCACGCCGATCTGATCGGCCCAGAACATGAGTCCTCCCCGATAGCGCGGGAAGCCGAAGCCGTTGAGCCACATCACGTCGATGTCGCTGGCGCGCAGCGCCTTTCCTTCTTCGAGGATCTTGCAGGCCTCGTTCACGGAAGCGAACAGCAGCCGGCGCAGTATTTCATCGTCGGTAAACGTGCGCTGTACGATGCCGAGCTCCTTCGCCGCGTCCTTGATGATCTGATGCACGATCGGGTCGACGATCGGCGTGCGGTCGCCTTTCTCGTAGCGGTACCATCCGGCGCCGGTCTTCTGGCCCTTGCGCCCCATCTCCACCAGGCGGTCGGGAATCGGCATCTTGCGATAACCAGGATCGGCGGCTGCGCGGCGCTTCCTCGTGTCGTAGCTGATGTCGAGGCCCGACAGGTCATTGACCGCGAACGGACCCATCGGATACCCGAAGTCCACCATCACTCGGTCGATCTGCTCGGGCAACGCGCCTTCCTCGATCATCAGCCCCTGTTCGATATTGAACGGTCCACGGCTGCGGTTGGCGACGAAGCCGTCGCAATTTCCGGCATAGCCGCTGATCTTGCCGATGGCGCGGCCGAGTTTCATGGCGGTAGCGAGCGTTGCCGGGGCGGTCAGCGTGGCATTGACGGCCTCGTACAGCTTCATCACGTTGGCGGGCGCGAAGAAGTGGGCGCCGGCCACCGCTTCCGGCCGCTTCGTCACGGCGGCGATCTGATCGATGTCGAGCGATGAGCTGTTGGTCAACAGGATCGCGCCGGGCTTCATTGCCGCATCCAGCCTGGCGAACACCGCCTTCTTCACGTCCATGCGTTCGAACACGGCCTCGATCACGACATCGCAATCCGCAATCGCCTCATAGGTTTCGACAGGCTGGATGCGCGCAATCCGCTCATCCATCTGCGCCTGGGTGAGACTGCCCCGCTTCGCGCTGACGGCGTAGTTGTCTTTGATGCGCTGCAACCCTCTGTCGAGCGCCTCGCGCGAGGCATCGAGCAGCATCACGGGAAAGCCGAATTCGGCGAAGCTCATGGCAATTCCCCCGCCCATGGTGCCCGCTCCGACGACCGCCGCCGTTCTGATCTCGGGCAGCGTCATGTCCTTGGAATGGCCTGGAATGCGGGCAATCTCGCGCTCCGCGAAGAAGGCGTAGCGCAGCGCCTTCGCCTCGTCGGCATTTTCCAGTTCCGCAAACAGCCGCCGCTCAATCTGCAATCCGTCGTCGAACGGCTGGGTCACCGCCGCCTCGACGGCTGCGATGCAGCTATACGGCGCCCTCTGGTTGCGGGCCTTCCGGGCAATGGATTTGCGCATCGCATCGAAGATGTCGGGATCGGCCGCTGCCTCGGCCAGCTTGCCGGCCCGGTCGCGCACGCGCGGCAACGGGCGCTTGTCGGCGATCCTGCGTGCATACTCGATCGCCGCGCCGAGAAGATCCTTGTCGTCGACGACCTCGTCGACGATACCGAGCGCTTTCGCTTCGTCAGCCGGCACGTGCCGGCCGGACAGGATCATCTCCATCGCGGCCTTCGGGCCGATCAGACGCGGCAGGCGCTGCGTGCCGCCGCCGCCCGGAATGATGCCGATCAGCACCTCGGGCAGGCCCACCTTGGCGCCGGGTACCGCCACACGGTAGTGGCAGGCCAGCGCATTTTCGAAGCCGCCCCCGAGCGCGTACCCATGGATCGCGGCGACGACCGGCTTCTCGCTCTGGTCGAGGACGTCATAGCTGCGCCGCGCAGGGGCTGTACGCGGCTTGCCGAACTGGCGAATGTCTGCGCCTGCAATGAAAGTTCGCCCCGCCCCGATCATCACCATGGCTTTGACGCGCGGATCGGCGCCGCCTTTCTCCACCGCCTCGATGATGCCGTCGGACACGCCCGGTCCGAGTGCGTTCACGGGTGGATTGTCAATCGTGATGATGCCGATGCCATCCTGTAGTTCGAACCGCACCACCGGTCGGTCGCTCATATCTGGCAGGATACGGGAAACTTCATCCATTCAAGCGACGGGACAACATGAAAACACGGATCACGGACATGCTCGGCATTCGCTATCCCATCATCCAGGGCGGCATGCAGTGGGTGGGAACCGCTGAACTGGCCTCGGCGGTGTCGAATGCCGGGGGATTGGGGATCCTCACGGCGCTGACGCAGCCGACACCGGAAGACCTGCGCCGGGAAATCGAGCGCTGCCGGACGATGACCGACAAGCCGTTCGCGGTGAATCTCACTATTCTCCCGTCGATCACGCCGCCGCCCTACGCGGAGTACATGCAGGTCATCGTCGACAGCGGCATCAGGATCGTCGAAACCGCCGGCAACAATCCAAGAGATTTCATCGGCACATTCAAGTCGCGCGGCATCAAGGTGGTGCACAAGTGTACTTCGGTGCGTCACGCGCTTTCGGCGGAGCGTCACGGCGTAGACGTGGTGAGCATCGACGGCTTCGAGTGCGCAGGGCACCCCGGCGAGGACGATGTGCCCAACCTGATCCTGATTCCCGCGGCCGTCGACGCGCTGAAAATTCCGATCGTCGCCTCGGGCGGCATCGGCGATGGCCGTGCGATGGCGGCGGCGCTCGCGCTGGGCGCGCAGGGCATCAACATGGGTACGCGCTTCATGTGCACCAGGGAGGCGCCGATCCACGACAGCGTCAAGCAGGCGCTGTTGAAGGCCACCGAGCGCGACACCAACCTGATTTTCCGCACCATGCACAACACCGCGCGGGTATTGAAAAACGCCGTGTCGGACGAGGTCGTCGCGATGGAGAAGCGCGGTGCGAAATTCGAGGAGGTACGCCACCTCGTCGCCGGCGCGCGCGGCAAAGTCGCGATCAGGAGCGGTGACGTCGATGGCGGCATCGTCAGCGCGGGCATGGTGGTCGGACTGATCCACGACATCCCGAGCTGCGCCGAGCTGCTTGAGCGGATCGTGCGCGATTGCCGCGAGAGCCTGCGAGCCGCCAGTCTGATGGCGGCTGCGTAGCGGCGGCGAAGAAGGCCCCGCGGGTCGCGGCCTAGTGGATCTCGTCGGCCTGGCCGATCGCCTGCTTCAGCTTCGCGACGCTGAACCCGGGCGCCTTGCAGACCTCGAGGATCACCGCCTCGCGGCGCGCCAACAGGTCTGCGGCGTCGAGCACCTTCTGCACTACCTCAAGCGGGATGACCACCGCGCCGTGCCGATCGGCGTGGACCAGGTCGCTCGAGGCGACGTGCATGCCGTGGATCACCACGTCGCAGCCGAACTCGACCAGATGGGTGAACGCGTGGCTCGGGCCGATCGAGCCGGCGAGCACCTGGAAGCGCGGCGCCATCATCGGGATGTCGCGCACCGATCCGTCGGTGATGGTCCCGAGGCAGCCCAGCGCCTTGTGGATATTGGTCTGCACCTCGCCCCAGAACGCACCGAAGCCGATATTCGGCCCGTCGAGGTCCTGCACCATGCTGATCGCCGGCAGCGGACCGCCGGAGTCGAGGTAGTCGAAGTACTCGAAGCGCTGCTTGCGCACCTGCGCCTTGTCGCGGCTGATCGGCCTCATCGCGCGGCAGGTGGCGGTGCGGGCGTAGCCGACCATCGGGGCCAGCTCGGGGAAGCAGCACACCAGCGGCTTCACGGTGTAGCCGTAACCGCGGCGCTCGGGTGTCGCCAGCTCCAATGCGTTGCAGATCGTCGGCGTGTCCAGCGTGGCCAGGGCGTCGAGCTGGGCGGCGGTGGGCAGGGTCATAGGTCGCGATGATGCCAGATCGGGCTTGCCGCTGCCGTCAGGCCGCCAATGCCGGCGCCGATCAGTGCCAACCCGCCTGCATGAAGCGGGCGATGAATCGCGGCAGCTCCGATTCCGGCAAGCGCTCGATGCCGGCTGCGCCTGCGCGCCCGCCGCCCGTTGGGAAATCGCGGCAGAACGAATCGGCGCCCGCCGGGTGCGCAAGCGGGGCGCGCAGGCTTACCGTGTAACCCTGTTGCCCGTCGGGCGCGAGCACGGCATGCGCGCGGCCGGGCGCCGAAACGGCAAGCTCGTTCGCGAACACGCCAAGCACACGCCGGGACCAGGCGGCATCGGGGAGCACGAACGCCGCCGCCTTTTCCGAGACGCTCGAGGGGGCCACTACTCGCGCCGCGCCGAGGTCGGCGAATTTGGCGGCCGCCAGTTGCCGCACGATCGGGTCGTCGGCGGCGAAGCGCAGTGGATCGGCGTATCCGCGCATGCGTTCGAACAGCCGGGCGGGAGCGATCGTGAGATCGGCCTCGGTCTCGCCGTACGCGTTGTAGTTCAACGCCTCGCCAAGTTCGCGCAATGCGTCCAGCGCTGCGGGTTCGAGATCCAGGGTCCGCGCAAGCCTGGTTGCGCTTCCGGCCAGGTTGTCGCCAAAAGCGGCCACGATTGCCCACGCTCGCCAGCGGCCCTCGAGGTGGCGGTCCACCAGGATGCTGGTGCAGACGTCCGGCCCGGTCTCGATATGGGCTTCGAGAAGCGGATCGCGCGGAATGACGCCCGCGTAGTGATGGTCGAAATACCGTACCCGTACGCCGCGGGCCAGCAGGCGCTCGAGCGCGGTCCGGTTGCGCTCGAGAGAGACATCGAGCACGGTGACCATGTCGCCGTGTTCAGCGTCGACGCGCGCAAGCAGTTCGATGTCGCGTTTCGGGCCGCACAGCAGGACCGAATCCGCCGGTTCGGCAAGCCGCAGCTGCTGCAGCGCGCACAGCCCGTCGGCGTCGCCGTTGAACACGTCGAAGCGGCGCACTATCTGAAGCCCGATGCGAGATCCGCAATGGCCGCCGCCTGCCGGGCGGCATCGGATGTGTCGCAAACGATCGCATCGGCGAGTTCCCCCGCGTCGAGCGGTTCGTGCCCGGCGATCTGCCGTTCGAGCACTTCGAGCGTCGCTTCCGACGCATCCGAACCCGTGCGCGCGCGAGCGAGGATGCGCTCGCGCAGTACTGCCGGAGGCGCTTCGCAGGCGAGGATCAGAAACCGCGCGCCGGCGGCGCGGGCGAGGTCCCCGAACGCCTGCCGTTCCGCCCGGCGCAGGAAGGTCGCATCGACAATCACCGGAAACTCGCAAGGCAGCATCGAGCGCGCAAGTTCGGCGAGCCGCTCGTAGGTGGCACGCGTGCTATTCGCTGCATAGAGGCCGGCATCGGGCGCCGAGCCGGTGCGCGCATCCGCAGCCAGACCGTGCAGGCGCTTGCGCTCGATGTCGGAACGCACGCGAATCGCGCCGAGCGCCTCGAGCGCCGACTGCGCGACGGTCGTCTTCCCGGACCCGGACAGGCCGCAGGTGAGAATCAGCGCGGGGGGTCGCGGCGCGGCCAGCGAAGCGGCCAGGCGCAGGTACTCGTCGAAGGTCTCGAGGGACTGGCGCGCCACCTCGACGGAATGGTCCGGCTGCCGCGCGCGGATCAACGCGATCTTGGCGCGCACCATCGCCCGGTAAACGAGGTAGAACCTCAGCACGGCGATCCCGGCGTAATCGCCGGTGGCCTGCAGGTAGTCGTTGAGAAACCGGAACGCGAAACCCGGTCTGGCGTGGTCGACGAGATCCATCACCATGAACGCAACTTCGCTCATGACATCGATCCAGCGGAAGCTGTCGTTGAACTCGATGCAGTCGAACGGCACCGGCCGCGCGTCGATCAGTGCGACATTGCCCAGGTGCAGGTCGCCGTGGCATTCGCGCACGAATCCGTCGGCCTTGCGTTGCGCGAGGATGGACCGCTTGCGTGCAAACTCGTCTTCCGTCCAGCTTCGCAGTCGCACCAGGGATGCACGGGCATCCGGATGCGGCGCGAGGCGCCCGATGTGCTCGAAGTTGTCGATTGCGGTCGCGCGAACGCTCGCCGGAGCGCCGTAGTCGGTCGCCTGCGCAGCGCCGCCGATCGTGCCGTGAAACGCCGCGACCGCGGCGGCGAGGGCGTCGATGCACGCGGCATCGAGCGCACCGCGGCGCAGCACGCAATCGAGCGTGTCCTGCGGCGCGAATTGCCGCATCTGCACCGCGTATTCGATCGCGGGACCTGTACCGGCGACAACGGGGCTGCCGAGGGTGCCGGAGATCGCGGTCACCCGGAGGTAGAGGTCACGCGCGGTGCGGCGGTTCAGGCGCAACTCATCTTCGCAACAGCGCCGTCGCGCTTCAAGCGTGGTGAAATCGAGAAAACCGAGGTTGACCGGCTTCTTCAGTTTGTAGGCGTACTCGCCGGTCAGGATGATGCTGGAAATGTGCGTCTCGATGACTTCGACGCGCGACACGCTGTGGCCGAAGCAGCCCGGGGCATGCAGCGCCGCGACCAGGGCTGCGTGGTCTTCGAGCGTGCAAACCGCCCCGCTGCCCGAGTTGGGAGGCGTTGCATGGCCTGCCGGTGAGGGAGTCACGAGCGCCATGGTCTACCTGGCGAACTCCCGTTCCTGCAACAACCGCCATTGCAGCTTGCCCGAGGGCGTGCGCGGCAGCGCATCGGAGAACTCGACCTTGCGCGGGATCTTGTAGGCCGCCATCTGGCCGCGGGCCCAATCGATGATTTCGGCGGCGGTGACTTTGCCTTGCGCCTCGGGTTTGAGCACCGCCACCAGCTTCACGGTCTCGCCGCGGCGCTCGTCCGGGCTGGCGACGATGCAGCACTCCTGGATCGCGGGGTGCTTGTACATCGCGGCTTCGACCTCGGCGGGCCAGACCTTGAAGCCCGACGCGTTGATCATGCGCTTCAAGCGGTCGGAAATGAAAAAGTAGCCGTCCTCATCCATGCGGCCGAGATCGCCGGTCCGGAAAAAACGCCTTGCCTCGATCCCAACCCATGATTCACGGTAGGCCTGCTCGTTGTTCCAGTAGCCAACCAGCAGCTGCGGCCCGCGCACCACGATCTCGCCCTGTTCCCCCGGCCCGAGGACTGCGAAGCTCTCCGGGTCGATCACCAGCGATTCGGTGTCGAAGGTCGGGATTCCCAGGCATTGCTTCTTCGGACGCTGCGCCGGATTGATGTGGGTCTGCGAAATGGTCTCGGTCATCCCGTAGCCTTCGATATAGTGCACGCCGCAGATGTCGAAGAGCTTCTGCGCGATCGCCTCGGGCATCGCCGCGCCGCCGCCGAAAATGAACCTGAGCGAGGACAGGTCATGCTCGAGCGCCCCCGGGTGCGAGAGCAGATCCACCACCATCGTCGGCACGTTGTCCCAGTGGGTGCAGCGATGGCGCTCGACCAGCTTCGCCGCAGCGAGTGGATCCCAGCGTGGCTGGATGACGATGCTGCCGCCTGCGTAGACGAGCGCGAGCAGGCTGTGGACCAGCCCGGTGACGTGAAAAAACGGAGCGGTGGCGAGCGCCACCGAATCCGCAGTCACGTTTTTCCAGAGCGCGGAGCCGACGGCGTTGTGCAGGATCGTCGCATGCGTATGCAAGCAGCCCTTCGGCTGCCCGGTACTGCCCGAGGTGTAGGGCATCATGCACAGGTCGCCGGGCTCAGCGAAGGATGGTGCAGGATCGTGCCCGGCGGCGAGCGCATCGTCCCAGGACTTTCCGCCCGCGAGGATCAGGTGCTCGATGGGCAGGCCGGAAAAATGCGCCGCTACTTCCTCGCCGGCGATGGCCACTCTTGCGCCGCAGTCATCGACGTAGTGCGCGAGTTCGCCGGCGATGTTCATCGGGCTCAGCGGCACCACCACCGCGTCGGCGCGCAGGATCGCGAAGCAGGCGACCACCCAATGCGCGCTGTTCTGCATGTCGAGGATCACGCGGTCGCCGCGGTTTACACCGCAGGCCCGCTGCAAATGGCCGGCAAGTGTGTCGACCTGCCGGCGCAACTCCCCATAGCTCAGGATCGAGCCGAGATGAATCGTCGCGGGCTTGTCCGGATGGCGCAGCGCAGCAGCTTCCAGCAGGGCGTGGACGGTCGTGCGCGGAGCGGCGAGGCTGCGCGGGAGGTGCGGCGGCCAGAAGCGGAAGTGGCGGGGTTCCATGGACGCGAAGTATAGTAGGCGAGGAGGAGGTCCCATGATCGCAGTCATCTTCGAACTGACGCCGGCCGAAGGCCGCCTGCAGGAGTACCTCGACCTGGCGGCCGCGTTGCGCGCAGAACTGGACCGGGCTGACGGATTTCTCTCGATCGAGCGCTACGAAAGTCTCACCCGCCCGGGGCGGTTCGTCTCGCTCTCCTTCTGGCGCGACCAGGAGGCTGTGCGCAACTGGCGCAACGTGCAGTTGCACCGGGAGGCGCAGGCGAAGGGCCGCGGCGGAATTTTCAGTGCCTACCGGCTGCGCGTGGCCGAGGTGACACGCGACTATTCCCTCGCCGATCGGGCCCAGGCGCCTGCCGACAGCATGGCGTTTCACGGCTGAGCGTGGCGCACACTTTCCTGTTTCGCGAGGGCGACTGGCAGGTGAAAGGGGAATTCACTGCCGGAGACGGCAGCGTATCGCCGGCCGATGGAGAAGCGCGCATCAAGCACCTTTCCGACCGCTGGCTGTTCGAGAGCGTGATGCGGCTGCGCGGCGCGAAGACCATCGAATCGTCCAACCGCTACGAGATCAATCCTTTTGCGCCGGGTTCGCTTGCGACCCACTGGATCGCGACCAATCCGGCGATCGGCACGCAGCACGGGCGGTTCGTGGTGGTGGGGGATACGATTCTTTCGTTTTATACGACGGCTACGGGGCGGCACCGGGGGTACGA
>JBGOTT010000055.1:0-16449 GCA_041476585.1 Gammaproteobacteria bacterium
ACCGCGCACGTACCGCACGCGCCTTTCTCCTGGAGCGCGTTCGTCTTGCTCTCCTTGCCTGCGCTCGCCGCGCTCTTGCTTTGCGCCGCCGCGCTCGCCCGAGCCCGGCCGCCGCGCGCTGCCGGGGCCGCGGCCAAACCCTTTCCCTGGTGGGGGTGGCTGGGCCTGGGCCTGATCGGGACCGGCTGGGCCCTTGCCTGGAGCGAAAATCTCGTGGCGCCGGAATGGCGACGCCATGTGTTCACGCCGCTCTGGCTGGGGTACGTGCTCACGATGAACGCCTTGGCTTGGCGCCGGAGCGGACACGCACTTCTCACGCATCGCACCGGATCATTCCTCGCGCTCTTTCCCGTGAGCGCGGCATTCTGGTGGCTGTTCGAGCACCTCAACCAGTTCGTGGGCAACTGGCACTACAGCGGCGTTTCGGCGAGCGGCGACTGGGATTACTTCCTCCAGGCGACCCTTCCTTTCTCCACGGTGCTGCCCGCGGTGGCGAGCACGTGGGCCTGGCTCAGGACCTTTCCACGGATCGAGGGGCTCGCGCTGCCCCCGGTTCGCGGCCACCCCGCCCTCGCATGGTTCGCGCTTGGCACCGGCACGCTCGCCCTGGCGGGAATCGGACTGTGGCCCGAGGCGCTGTACGCGATGCTGTGGCTCGCGCCGCTGCTCGTGCTGGCGGGGCTGCAGCAGCTGCTGCTCGGCGAGACGCTGCTCGCGCCGCTCGCGCGCGGCGACTGGCGGCCGCTCCTGCAACCCGCGCTTGCCGGCCTGCTCTGCGGCTTTTTCTGGGAACTGTGGAACTCCGGCAGCGTCGCGCGCTGGCACTACAGCATCCCGTACGTGCAGCGGTTTCACCTTTTCGAGATGCCGCTCCTCGGCTACGCGGGCTACCTGCCCTTCGGCATCGAGTGCGCGCTCATCACGGATCTTGTGGCGAGGCTGGTCGCCGGCCGTTCTGAAACTGCAGGATTTACCGGAGAAGGTTGATGCGCGAGATATCCGAGACTCAGCCTGCAGTCCGCAGCGCGACGAGCCGAAAGTCGACAGCGTCGAGCCCGACGATACCCCACCGCCATGAGACTTCCCGCCTAGCACGCGCCGCGGGCGCGTTCCAGCTCGGCGCGCAATTCGGCCTCGCGTTCAGCGTAGCGCGGTGAAAAGTGGAACGGCACGACGTTTTTCACGCGAGCCGCCCGGGCGATCCATCCCGCCTGCTCGGCGGTAAGGTGAAGCTTGCGCGACGCGTGATCGCGGTCCTCCGCGAGGAAGACCGACTCGATGAAGAGCAGGTCGGCGTCGGCCGCGAGCCGCGCGACGCGCGCCTCGTTCTCCGCGTGGTACGCGATGTCGGTGACGTAACAGATCCTCTTGCCGTTCACGAACTGCAGCGCGCGCGCTTTCAGCTCGCCGAGCGGCAGCAGCCGCTCATGCGAGCCGTCACGGTCGCGCCACCACGCGCGGATCGGAGTATCGTCGGGCAGATCCTCCATTACCGCGCGCTTGAGTTCCTTCAGCCACGGCCCGACCGGCAGGCCGATTTCGGCAAGCCGATTCTTCCACACGTTGACATGGGCCTTTTCCTCGAACGCGAAGGCGAGGCAGGCGATGCCGTGGTCGAGGATCGCCGTGCGCACGCGGAACCCGGGCTCGTCGAGCAGCACGCCCTCCGGGCTGCGCCGATCGGGCAGCGCTTCGCGCAGGAAACGGCCCCAGGAACGGAAACGCACCACGCGCACCTGCCAGTTGGGCGCAACCTCGTGGACTAGCATGCTGAAGTCCGCAGGGTAGTTCTCGACCAGGTTCCAGGTGTAGGCCGCAAGCTTGTGCTCGACCCGGTCGAGGAAGCCGGGCGGACCGTAGAGCCGCAGCGCGGTGCCGCGGCCGAGGCAGACCCGCAGCAGCCGGTCGAATCCCGCAAAATGATCCATATGAGCGTGCGACACGAAGACGTCGGATAGCCGCAGGATTTTCTTCGGCGGCAGAGCGCCGAGGTCGCCCAGGTCGAACAGCAGCGCCCGCTTTTCGAACCTGAAATCGAGATACAGCGCCGGGTCGCCGAAACTGCCGTTGACCAGTTCAGGCGTGACGATCGGCCGCATCACAACTAACCCTTGATGCAGACGAGAGGCTCCACGCGCGCGACCTTGCGCGCAAGGCCGGCGGCGTCGGCGGCATCGACCACCGCGGAAACGTCCTTGTACGCGTCGGGCGCTTCCTCGGCGATGCCGCGCATCGACGGGCTCTTGACCAGCACGCCGCGCGCGGCCAGTTCGTCGACCACCTGCCGTCCCTGCCAGGTCCTGAGCGCCTGGTGGCGGCTCATCGCGCGGCCGGCGCCGTGGCAGGCCGAGCTGAACGCCAACGCCTCCGATTGCTTAGTGCCCGCGAGCACGTAAGAGCAGGTGCCCATCGAGCCGCCGATCAGCACCGGCTGCCCGGCGTCGCGCAACGCAGCGGGAATGTCCTGATGCCCCGGCCCGAACGCGCGCGTCGCGCCCTTGCGGTGGACGAACAGACTGCGGGTTCCTCCATCGACGCGGTGCTCCTCGACCTTGCACGTGTTGTGCGAGACGTCGTACAGCAGCGGCAGCTCGGCCTGCGGCAGGATGTCATGGAACACTCCGCGCACCAGGTGCGTGAGGATCTGCCGGTTGGCGAGCGCGCAGTTGATCGCCGCGCGCATCGCGCCGAGGTAGTCCTGGCCAACTTCGGAGTGGATCGGCGCGCAGGCAAGTTCGCGGTCGGGAAGCGCAATGCCGTGCTGTCCAGCGGCGATCGCCATCTGCTTCAGGAACTCGGTGCCGATCTGGTGCCCGAGCCCGCGCGAGCCGCAGTGAATCATCACCACGATGTCGCCCTGCATCAGGCCGAAGGCCGCGGCGATCTTCGCGTCGAAGAGTTGAGTCACTTCCTGCACTTCGAGGTAATGGTTGCCGCTGCCCAGGGTCCCCATCTCGTCGCGCTGCCGCTTCTTCGCCTGTTGCGAGACGTTGCCCGGCTTGGCGTGCTTCATCTGCCCGTGCTCCTCGATCCTCTCGAGGTCGGCGTCGGTGCCCCAGCCGCGCTGCACCGCCCATTTCGCGCCGCCGGCGAGCATCGCATCCATCTCCCTGTCGCCGAGGTGAATCGCGCCGGTGCTGCCGACGCCCGCCGGGATGCGGTGATAGAGCATGCCGGCGAGCTCGTTCTGAACCTTGACGATGTCGGCGCGCTTCAGGTCCGTATGCAGGCAGCGCACTCCGCAGGAGATGTCGAAGCCCACCCCGCCCGCCGAGACCACGCCGCCCTCGTCCGGATCAAACGCGGCGACACCGCCGATCGGAAAGCCGTAGCCCCAGTGCGCGTCCGGCATCGCATACGAGGCCTTGACGATGCCGGGCAGCATCGCGACGTTGACCGCCTGCTCGTACACCTTGCGGTCCATGTCGCGCATCAGCGCTTCGCTCGCGTAGATCAGCGCCGGCACGCGCATCGCGCCGTGCTTCGGGATCTCCCACTCGTACCCGGAACGCCGCTGGAGAAGATCGAGGTCCATGGTTCACACGTCCACGACCGTCTGCGCCACCCATTCGCCATTTTCCTGCGCGACGCGCAGAGTGGTGTAGGTGGCCCCCTTCACTTCGACCGCGGGACAATGCCGCGCCGCGTCCACCGGCTCGCCCCAGGCCGCGCCGGCAAGCCGTGTTCCGTCGAGCTTCACCGCGAAGCGGCCGAACAGCATTCTGCGGGTCGACATTTCGAAGACCAGTGCATTCAGCCATTCGGCGAAGAGCAGCTCATCGTCGGGCGCCTCGCACGCGATCGCGACCCGCTCGCGCGGCTCCACGCTCGCCGGATCGGTGACCACGGCGGTCATGGCGAGCGCCGCCTGCTCGAACGCCCCGGCCTGGCTCGCGCCGAATCCGCGCACCCCGATGTCCGCCCCGTGGTCGTAATGCTCCCAGCGCGCCATAGCGGCGAAGCTGCTCTTCGCTCCGGCCGTCGCGCGGATGCTAGTGGTCTTCGATGCGAGGCCGCTCTTCCTCGGCAGGCTCGCCGGTCTCGGGGTCGATCCAGTCCGCGATACCGATCTCGCTTTCCGCTTCCTGCGGCGTTTCGCCCGGCTCGGGGGCCGCCTCGTCGTAGCCCAACATGTCCTGCTCTGCTTCGAGCAGCGTCGCGAACGGGCCGAATTCCCGGCGGTTGTCCCTCGATTGCCAGTAAAACCCGTCCGGACGCTCGGTGATCCGCGTCCGGTCGTAGTCCCGGGGGTTCTGGGGAATCACTTGTCTCATCTATTGGTCCTCGGTAGTCATCGCATCGTAGCGGACGGGCAGCAATTCTCCACCGCCCATATCCAAATTTGCGCCATGCCCCGCGGCCAAGTTTGATCTCCATCAACCCGGATCGCACAAATTTGTGCGGGACTCACCGAACCTCTCGAGAATCACGCGCCGCCGCGCAGCGGCCGCTCAGCCGGCGCCCATCCCGTAGAGAGTCAGCAGGATCTCGAACACGATCAGCGCGACGATGTACCACTCGACGCGCAGCGCATGACGGGTGCTGATCAGGTCGACCAGTGTACGCTCGGTGCGGGCCACCAGCTCGAGCTTGCGGTCGAGCGCCGCCAGGCGCTCGTGGATCTCGAACTCGTCTTCGAGAACGGCGTTGAGCCGCTCCAGCTCGGGATGCTCCCACAGCAGCTCGGGCTTGTCGCCGATCTCGGCGCGGCCCACCATGCGCTGTTCGATGAGCAGCAATGCGCCGATGCGTTTCAGGTGACTGCGCGTGCCGCCGCGCACGCGGCCACGCTGCTCGAGCTCGAGCGCAAGCGGTTCGATGCGGTCGAAGTCGCCGGCAAGGCGCATTTCATAGTGGCCGAGCAGCACGCTCTTGGAAAGCGCCTCGGCGATGAGCTGCAGCCGTTCGACGCTCCCGGACTGCACCGTGAGCGCGCCTTCCTGCAGCCCTTCGGCGCGCGCCGCATCGACGCGCACCTCGAGATCCTCGACTTCGGGGCTGCCGTATCGCTGCTCGAGCAGCGGCGCAAGCCGCGTTCGCAACGTCTGCTCGGCATCCTGCGTCACGCCGAACAGCACTGCGACGCCATAGCGGAACAGCACCGCGACGCCACCGCCGTCGGCCCGCACCGCAAGCGGCGTGCGCGCCAGCGTCTCGCCCTGCGGCCAGCTGCGCACGTCGAGCCGCGCCGCGAGCAGCAGCGCCCGCGCGCGGAACACTTCTGTTGACAGGGGCCTACCGGCAGACAAGGACCGCGAGCTTCAGTCAGTCAGGCCGCATCTCGCCCTCGCGGACCCAAACCCCGCGCTCCTCGCAGCGGAGCATCTCGCTGCCGCTCAGCACGTAATCGCCGAGCCGGTAGGCGACGTCGTTGAAGTAGCAGACGCCGGTCTCGATGTCGATGTCGACGGGCAGATCTTCGTCGACCTCGTCGAGGATCGGGGACGTCTTGTGCTCGGGATCGGGGGCGCCGACCTGCGGGGGATGCTTCGTCATGGCCGCTCCTGTGAAATGAACGCCTTCATCAGACCCCACCCCGAGGCGAGCCGGGTTGATTTCGGTCAAATGGGTGACGGTGGACTGCCGGCGAAGCGCTTCAGCGGTTCCAGGTAGCGCGCAACAGGTTCTCTTCCGCGTTGTAGTGGAACTCCAGCTCGCCCTTGTAGGCGTCGTGCAGGCGCTCGGCGATGTCGCGCGCCAGGTGCAGGTCGGTGGTGGTGACCAGCACGCCGTCCTTCGTGTTCTCGATCGCCATGATGCGCTGCAGGGGATGCCCGGATTTCTCCTTGCCCTCGCAGTTGCGCACCAGATGCAGGATGTCGTCGCGGTGCTGCGAGAGGAACGCTCCCTTCAGCGTCACGTAGCCGGCGGGGAACTTGTCCTGGATGCGATGGCACGCCGGGCACATCTGCTCGTGCGCACCCGCAGGCGCGGAATCCCACGTCCAGCGGCCGTGGTGATACGTGGCGCCGCACCGCGGGCAGCGCGCCGGCTCGGGCAGCTTTCCCTTCAACTTGTAGCTGTCCTGCTCGAACCCCTGCAGCAGTTGCTCCCTGCGGAGCATCCGGAAACTTCCGCGTTCGCCTTTCATGTGGTATCTCTCAGTTCTGGTTGGCGTTGTCCGACGTACGCATCAGTCGCATCACGGCAGCGGGCCATGCTTGCCGACGCTGACGCGCTTTGCCTGCGGCCCCTCGTCGGCCATCTCCTCGATAAACTGCACTTCGGTTCCGACGCCAAGATCGTCGAACGTGGGCTGCACGACGTTATCACGGCTGAAATAGAACTCGCGGCCGTCCGGCGTGGCAATGAAGCCGTAGCCGTCCTCGGGGAACAGCCGCGCCACGCTGCCGTGCTGCGACACGTCGTGCGTCTTGACGTCGCCGCGTTTGAGGCGGATCTCCTCTTCGAGCTGGCGCTTGACCGCATCGAACGCATCGCGCAGCGCCACGTACACGTCTTCGTGATGGTCGCGGTTGGCGACGATCTCGCGGCTGGGCACGCGCACGTCGATTCTCACCTGGAAGTGGCGGCCCTGGTGGTGATGCTTGCGCAACTCCTCGACCGTCACGCGACAACTGGTGATATTCGGGTAAAACTCCTCGAGCTTCGCAACCTTCTCGCGGATGCGCGCATCGAGCGCGTCCGAATGCGGCATGTCCCGCACCGTGATTTGCAGAGGTACTTGCATTGCTTGCGCCTTGTCTTGTTTGCCAAAGAACCCTCGGATCACCATACCGGGAGCTGGCGCTCTGGACTTGATCTCAATCAAATGCCGGTTTGGCGCCGCGCTCGCCGAGGTGCAGCCGCGTGATGCTCTCGACGATGCGGGCGACCTCCATCGTCATGGCGCTCACCACACCTGCTGCGGGCCCTCGAGCAACTCGCGCCACAGCACGCCGATGCCGCTCAAGCGATCCTGCGCGACCTCGGCGATGCGCGGCTGCAGTGCCGCCAGCGCGTGCGGCTCGGCCAGCCGCACCTTCACGTCCATCAATTGCGGATCGGTGACCGGGCGGCCAATCCGGCTCACCAGGTAGCAGTAGGCTTCCTGCACCCCTGCGACTTCCGCCGCCACCGCGCGGGCGACGCGGTTCGCGGTCAGGTTGTAGAGCTTGCCGACGTGCGTGACCGGGTTCTTGCCGGCCGCGGCTTCGAGGCTCATCGGGCGGTAGGGGGTAATCAGGCCGTTCACACGGTTGCCGCGACCCACCTGGCCATCGTCGCCCGCCTCCGCCGAAAGTCCGGTCACGGTGAGGTAGACGCTGTCGGCCGAATCGCCATCGGCGGTGTTCACCGCGACGTCGATGCGGCCGGCGGTCTGTGCACGCGCAGCCGCGAGCGCCAGCTCGCGGATGCGCGCTTTCTTCGCTTGGTAAGCGGCAAGATCGGCAACGTGGCGTCCGACGAGCGCGCAGGCCACCGTGAGCTCGATGTCCGGGCCGGTGCGGGTACCCATCACTTTGATGTCCTCGCCGATTTCCGGGTGCGCGGCTTTGACCTCGGGCGAGTTCAGGCAACGCTCGACGCTGACAACTGCGCTTTCCAGCGCATCGAGCGGTGCGAAGCCCACGCCGAACGAAGTGTCGTTGGCGAGCGGCGCGCCGGCCTGGCGCTGGCGCAGGAACAGCGCGGCGAGATCCGGCGACGTCGGGCGGATGCGCGGATGAATGCGCACCTGCCGCTCCGAATCGAGATGGCGCAGGTGCTCGCGCAGCCAGCGGCGGCTTTGCTCGACGGCGATCTCCCCGACCGGGATCGTCACGCCCTCGACGCTCGCCGTGGCCCGGCCGGCGAGATAGATCTCGATCGGCTCGGTCACTTCGCCGCCGCCGAACGCGGGCCGCGCCGCACCCCCGCACAGCAGGCCCTTGTCGACATTGTGGTGAAGGATCGCGCCGAAGCGCCCGAGGTAGAAGCGGGACAGCGCGAGGCTGAGATTCTCCGCCAGTGCATCGCAGATCGTGTCCGGGTGGCCGAGCCCCTTGCGCTCGACGATCTCGAACGGCAGCGTGGCGACGGGGGCGAACGCGAGCGTTGCGATGTCGAGTTTCATGGACAGGATCCGGGGCGCTCGCTGCTCCTCGCCTACTCGTCGGATTTCTCGATGTCGCCGCCGCTGCGCTCGCGCAGCCAGCGGTCCTGATCGTCATCGGGCCAGTCTTCCAGCGGATCCTGCACCGAACCGTCGTCCTCCGGCGCGCGCACGCTCGCGTCGGGCGGCGGAGCCTGCCTGCCTTCGGCGTCCAGAGTCTCGGGTGCAGCGGGTGGCGGCGTCGATCCGGATGCCGCCTTCGCCCGCCGCTTGCGCTTCGTTTTCGTCACGTCACAGAATCTCCGATGGGTTCAGGTGCGGCTCGAATACGACGATCCGCTCCAAGCGGGCTGCCGGGCTACTCCAGCAGGAAGGAAACCTTGGCGTTGATGCGAAAGGAGGTGATCTTGTTGTTTTCCACCTTTCCTTCCATTTCCTTGATGTAGATGGATTTGATGCCATGCACCGTCTTGCCGGCCGTGGACACCGCCTGTGCTGCTGCGTCTTCCCAACTCTTCGTCGATTCCGCCAGCACTTCGATCACTTTCAGCATGGTCATGACTCGCTCCTCGATCACGTTTTGGGCTGCCCGATGGCGGCCAACTATTCGACGCTAATGTTCCTGCTGCGGAACGACTTGACCCAGGTCAACCAGCGCTCCCAACGAGGCCGATCAGGCTCGCATCCGCCAGCACCGCCGTTGACTTGCATCAAGATCCGCGGGAAATGCCGTGATACCGTGCTCCCGCAGCGGGGCTGCAGGCGTATGCCTGATCTTGGAAGAGAGGCAATCATGTACGGACGAATTCTTGTGCCGGTTGACGGCAGCTCCACTTCGACCGCCGGACTGGATGAGGCGATCCGATTGGCAAAGAATCAACGCGCGAAGTTGCGGCTGGTGCACGTGGTTGACGAGTACGTGGCCTACCAAAGCTACGACATTTCCGGGACGGCGCTTTACTATGCTGGCGATCTGATCGACTCTCTTCGCAAGTCGGGCAGGAAGATGGTTGACAAGGCTGCGGCTCGGGTTCGCAAGCACGGCATCACGGCCGAGGCGGCGATCTTCGAAAATGTCGCCGGCCGCGTTGCTGACTTCATTGTTGCCGAGGCCAGGAAATGGCGCGCCGATCTGATCGTGATGGGCACGCATGGCCGGCGAGGCATGAATCGCCTGGTTCTGGGCAGCGATGCCGAGATCGTCGTCCGAACGGCGCCCGTCCCCGTGTTGCTGGTGAAGTCCGTCGCGCCCAAGGCGCGGGCAAGAAAGAAGAAGGCGATCTGACCATTGAAAGGACAAGACCGTGTTCAAGCACATTCTGATTCCGACCGACGGCTCGCCGGTCGCCAACAAGGCGGTGAAAGCCGGCATCCAGTTCGCCAGGCATCTCCGTGCCAGGGTAACCGGCTACCATGCAATCGAGACCATCCACCCGCAGGTCTATGGCGAGGGTTACACGATCGGCAGCAACAAAATCGTCGAGACCCTTACGCAGCGCGCAAGAGAGATGGGCGTACGGAAAATCGAACACGTCGCCAAGGCGGCCAAGGCGGCCGGCGTTCCGTTCCGTGGAATTGTGACGATCGCTGAGACGCCCTACGAGGGGATCATCGAAACCGCCAGGAAGCAGAAATGCGACGCGATCTTTATCGCCTCGCATGGCCGGCGGGGCCTCGCGGGGCTCATCCTGGGAAGCGTGACGCAAAAGGTGCTGACGCATTCGAAGCTTCCGGTACTGGTATATCGCTGAGGAAACTCAGAATGCGGGCATCGCGGGTGCACGCACCGCGCCAACCGTTGTCGCTCGACACGGTGCCGACCCCCGTGCCCGGTGTGCACCAGATTCTCATCAAGGTGCGCGCCTGCGGCGTGTGCCGCACCGATCTGCACATTGCCGATGGCGAACTCTCCGATTGCAGGCTGCCGGTCACGCCGGGCCACGAGATCGTGGGCACGGTGGTTGCGATGGGCGCGAATGCGGAGCGCTGCAGGGAAGGTGATCGCCTGGGCGTCCCATGGCTCGGCTGGGCCTGCGGCGCATGCGATTACTGCAGGACCGGGCGCGAGAACCTGTGCGACCGAGCCCGCTTCACCGGCTATCACCTCGAGGGTGGCTACGCCGAATATGTCGTCGCCGACGAGCGCTTTTGCGTCCCGATTCCGGATCGCTATGGGGACGCGGAGGCCGCGCCGCTGCTGTGTGCCGGGCTGATCGGCTATCGCGCCTTTTCGATGGTGGGCGACGCCGCGCGCATCGGCCTGTACGGCTTCGGCGCGGCGGCTCACATCCTCGCGCAGGTGGCGGCCGCGGAAGGCCGGAAGGTGTTCGCGTTCACACGCCCGGGCGACACGGCCGCCCAGGCATTCGCGCGCAGGCTCGGGGTCGAATGGGCCGGGGGTTCCGACGAGGCGCCGCCCGCCCCGCTCGATGCAGCGATCCTGTTCGCACCCGTGGGCGGTCTCGTGCCGCAGGCGCTTCGGCAAGTGAAAAAGGGCGGCTGCGTGGTGTGCGGCGGCATTCACATGAGCGACATTCCGACGTTCCCCTATTCGCTGTTGTGGGGGGAGCGGCGCGTGCAGTCGGTGGCCAATCTGACGCGCGCCGACGGCGCGGCGTTCATGCGCATCGCGGCGCGAACGCCGATCCGCACCGAGACGCAGCGCTATCCGCTCGAACGGGCGAACGACGCGCTTGCGGATCTGCGCGCCGGCAGGCTCGAGGGCGCCGCGGTGCTGGTGGTCTGATCAGGCCACCCACTCCGAAACCGGCGCCCGCGCTTCGTGCAGCGGCTGTGTGACGATGTCCACCAGCGTGGGACCGCCATGCGCGAGCGCGGCCTTCAGCGCGCCGGCCAGGTCCGAAGGCTCGGTGACGCGCCAGCTCTTCACTCCGTAGGCCTCGGCCACCTTCGCGTGATCCGTCGCGCTGAAATCCACGGAGAAGTAGCGCTCGTCATAGCCGGTCTTCTGGCCGGCCTTGATCCAACCGTAGACCGCATTGGAAATCACGATGAACGTGATCGGCAGTTTGTGCCTCACGACGGTCTCGAGCTCGCCGACCGCCATGCCGAAGCTTCCATCGCCCATCACCGCGACGCATTTCACGCCAGGGCGGCCGAAATGCGCGCCGACTGAAGCCGCGAGCGCATAGCCGAGCGCGCCGTGCGCGCGGTTGGAGAACAGCCTGCGGCCTGTGCCGCGCACGGGGAAATACGCCGAGAGATACGGACAGGGCGTGCCCGGATCGGCCACGACGACCGCATCCGGATCGAGCGCGCGCGCGAGATCCGCGACGATGCGCTCGGGTTTGACCGGTATTTCGTCCGAAACGGCGAGCGCAGCAAACCGACTGAACTTGTCGCGCTTCGCGTCATCCACCGCGCCGGCCGGCCAGCTGCCTGAGCGCGGCGCGGCAATGCGCTCCAGTTCCTCGTTGAGCGCCGCAAGTGCGAGTTTCGCGTCGCCCGCCAAAGGCACGTCGACGCGGTAGTTCGCGCCAATCACCTGCGGATCCACATCGATGTGGACCACCTGCACCTCGCCCGGAACCGGATGCCGCCAGCGCTCCGTGGTGACCGAGCCTGCGCGGCAGCCGACGAAGATCACCAGATCGGCCTGGTCCACGATTCCTCGTGTCTCGGGAGTGCCGCCGTTCGATCCCACCACGCCCACCGCGAGCGCGTGCCCTTCGTCGATTGATCCCTGACCGCTGATGGTGGTCGCGATCGGCGCCCCGAGCTTCGTCGCCAGTTCCATCAATTCGCTTTCGGCGCCCGCGATCACGACCCCGCCGCCACAGATGAACAGCGGCCGTTTTGCTCCGCGCAACAGTTTCACCGCCAGTTCTACGTAAAACCCGTCCGGCGCCACCCGGCGCGCAGGATAGGTTCCAAGGCTCGCGTCCGCCCATACGTCGCTCGCCGCGACCGTGCCCTTCTGCACGTCGAACGGCAGGCCGATATGCGCGGCACCGGGACGACCCGTGGTCATCGCATTGAAGGCCGCGCGGAACGCACGCGGCAGGTCTTCGGCGCGATCGAGCACCGTGTTCCATTTGGTGAGCGGTCGCATCAGCGCGCCCTGATCCAATTCGGTGAGCGTGTAACGGCCGCGCGACGACACTGAAATGTCCGACGTGATTGCAAGCACCGGCACCGAGGATTCGTTCGCCTCGACGACGCCCGGGAGGATGTAAGTGGCGCCGCCGCCGCTCGGTCCCTCGCACACGCCGACCTTGCCGGAGACGCGCGCATACCCGTCGGCCATGTAGGCCGCGTGGCGCTCATCGCGCGCCAGCACGTGCCGCATTCCGTGGGGAAGGCGCGCGAGCGCATCGTAGAACGGCAGGCTGGTGTCGCCGCACAGGCCGAAGATCGTTTTCACGCCGTGCAGCCGCAACATCTCGACGGCGGCCTCCGCGGCGGTGAGCGTCGCACTCGCTGTCACACCTTGGATCTCGACGGGCTTGTTCATGCCTGTAATATTAGCGCGATTCACACCATGACTAACGATCTGGTCGCAGCGCTGCAGCGTCCACCTCCGGGCCGCCTGGTTCTCGACCACGTCGCGCATTTCGTGCCCGACCTGGACGCGGCGGCGCGCGCGCTCGAGGCGCTGGGATTCGTTCTCACTCCATTCTCCGAGCAATCCACGCGCGATGCCGAAGGCACGGTCGTGCCCGCGGGTTCCGCGAATCGCTGCGTGATGCTCGAATCCGGCTATCTCGAAATCCTTACCCCCATCGCCGATACGCCGAACGCGCGGCGGCTCCGCGCCGCGCTCGCGCGCCATAGCGGAATGCACCTGATTGCGCTGGGCACCCCGGCGGCTGAAGAGGAACATGCGCGCCTCGCGGCGCACGGCTTTGCGCCGCTGCCGCCGGTGCGGCTTGAGCGCACGGTGGATCTGGAAGGAAAACCGGCGCTCGCGCGATTTACGCTGGCGCGGGTTCCGCCCGAAACAATGCCAGAGGGGCGCATTCAGTTCGTGGAGCAGATCACGCCGGAGTGCCTGTGGCAGCCGCGTTACCTCGGCCACAGCAACGGCGTGACCCGGCTGCGCGCAGTTTTCGTGGTTGCCGATGACGTAGCGGAGGTAAGCGCGCGCCTGGCGCAGTTCTCTGCGCTGATTCCGCGGCGCGCGGGCGCATTCGCGGTGCTCGACACCGCGCGCGGATGCATGCTGATTGCGCAGCGCAAAGCCTGGCAGGGGCTGCTCGGCGCCGCGCCGGCCGCGCCTGCCCTCGCCGGCTGTGCGCTCGAGTGCACCGATCCGGCGTCGTTCGCCGCGAAATGCGAAACTGCGGGCGGCAAACCGCGCCGGTTGGGAGAAGATCTGTTTGCCGTGACGCTTCCGCCGGCGCTCGGCTCGGCGTGGCTGTTCGGCACGCGCCCGGCGCTCGACCGCCGGCTCAACCATGGAATGAACTGATGACGACCGATCTGTGCTCGCTTTCCGCCACCGAACTGCTGCACCTCTACCGCACACGGCAGGCATCGCCCGTCGAAGCAACGAAAGCCGCGCTCGCGCGCATCGAGAAACTCAACCCCGTTCTCAATGCGTTCAACCTCGTCGCCGCGGACCAGGCGCTCGCGGCGGCGAAGGAATCCGAGGCGCGCTGGATGCGCCGCGAGCCGAAAGGTCTGGTGGATGGCGTCCCGACCTCGATCAAGGACCTGCTGCTCACGCGCGGCTGGCCGACGTTGCGCGGCTCGAAAACCGTCGATGCGAAAGGACCATGGAACGACGACGCGCCCTGCGTGGCGCGGCTGCGCGAGCATGGCGCGGTGCTGCTCGGCAAGACGACCACGCCCGAGTTCGGCTGGAAGGGCGTCACCGATGGCCCGCTCACCGGCATCACGCGCAATCCCTGGGATCCCGCCAAGACCCCCGGCGGTTCCTCGGGCGGTGGCGCTGCCGCGGTTGCGGCCGGCATGGGACCACTCACGGTCGGCACCGACGGCGGCGGGTCGATCCGCATCCCGTGCAGCTTCACCGGCCTGTTCGGCCTCAAACCCACGTTCGGGCGCGTACCCGCATGGCCGCTCTCGCCTTTCGGCACCGTCGCCCACGTCGGCCCGATGACCCGCACGGTTGCCGATTCGGCGCTGATGCTGAACGTGCTGTCGCTGCCGGACGCGCGCGACTGGCTCGCGCTTCCCCACGATCCGCGCGACTACCGCATCGGGCTGGATGAAGGCGTGCACGGCCTGCGCATCGCGTACTCGGCCGATCTGGGCTACGCGCAGGTGGACGACGAAGTCGCGCAGATCGTGAGAACGGCTGCACTGCGCTTCGCCGAACTCGGTGCCCGCGTCGAGGAGCACGATCCCGGTTTCGAAGACCAGGGGCCGGTGTTCGCGGCGCACTGGTTCTCGGGTGCGGCCTACCTGCTGCGCAACTTCACGCCCGAGCAGAAGGCGATGATGGACCCGGGGCTGGTCGAGGTGGCGGCGCAGGGCGCGAAGATCACGATGCTGGAAACCATCGACGCGGCGCAGAAGCGCGGTGCGCTGGGCGTGCTGATGAACCGGTTTCACCAGGACTACGACCTGCTGTTGACGCCGACGCTGCCGCTGGCGGCCTTCGAAGCCGGCAAGGAAATCGCCGATGTGGTGAAGGAAAAGCGCTGGACCGACTGGTCGCCTTTCTCCTACCCGTTCAACCTGACCCAGCAGCCCGCGGCCTCGATCCCTTGCGGTTTCACGAAGTCGGGATTGCCGGTCGGCCTGCATATCGTCGGCCCGCGCTACGCCGATGCGCTGGTGCTGAGGGCGGCGCGCGCGTTCGAGACGCTGATGCCGCTCAGGATGCCGGACGTCTCGCGGCTAGCGCGCTGATCCCGTCGTCCTCGCGAGTTTCGTCGTCCCCGCGAGTGCGGCGATTCGCGCCGGATACGATCGTCTTAGAGCGGCTCTCGCCAGCCAGTTGCTCGACAGAGTGAAAACCATCACTCCCGCGGGCTTCGAACAACTGGTTGTGGACCTGCTCGTTGCACTTGGCTATGGCGGTTCGCGCAAAGACGCCGGTCAAGTCGTCGGTGGAGGTGGAGACGAGGGTATCGACGGAATCATAAAGGAGGATCGTCTCGGCCTCGACACGATCTACCTGCAGGCCAAGCGGTGGCAGAGTACCGTTGGTCGACCAGAGGTTCAGCGGTTTGCAGGAGCACTTCAGGGCCAACGCGCACGAAAGGGGGTCTTTATTACGACATCATCCTTCACCGCTGACGCGAGGTCGTACTCGTCGGGGCTACAGACAACCATCGTGCTCACCGACGGACCGATGCTGGCGCAGCTCATGATGGATGCTGGCATCGGAGTATCTGAGGCCGAGACGATTCGCATCCTCAGGGCGGACGAAGACTGCTTCGATGGGATGTAGGCGAGCTACAGTAACTTCAAGTGGAACAGACGCGCCGGAAACGCCGAGCCACTATTAGCCATCGTGCTGGCTCGCCGTTCACCACGACGTTGGACCCCTAAGGTTGCACCGGCCGACGGGATGGGAGTAATCTGGGTCGATGGACGAGTCAGTCATTTCTCGTAACCCGGACGTGATGGGCGGCACCCCGGTCTTTACCGGTACTCGGGTGCCGGTGCAGACCCTGCTCGACTATCTGGAGGCGGGAGAATCCATTGACGACTTTCTCGAGGGTTTCCCGTCGGTCAGCCGAGCACAAGTCATCAGTTTCCTCGAGCAAGCAAAGGACCGTCTGGTCGCAGCTACGTCGTGAAGGTACTTATCGACGAGTGCATTGACTGGCGGCTCGCTCGTAGCACTGCGGATCACGAAACCAGGACGGCGCGCCAGATGGGCTGGTCGACCATCAAGAACGGAGAGCTACTCGCGCTCGCCGCGAAAGAATTTGACGTGTCCGTCACTGTGGACCGAAACCTTTCCTTTCAGCAAAATCTTCCTGCATTCGCGATCGCGGTCATTGTTCTACGTGCGACGTCCAATCGGCTGGCCGATCTTCAGTCCCTCGTCCCCCAATTGCTTGCCAAGATTCCTATGGCAAAGCCTGGTGCCGTCACATACGTGGTGGTCTAACCCGGCCGCCACGTTGGGTGCAAGGAAACCAGTTGCGCGGAACTCAAGTAGGCCGAAGCGATCCTGGAAGCGCGAACGACTTGTGATCGGTCGAGACGGCATCACGGCCTACAGCGTCAGCTCCACCGCCCACGTGCCGACGAGCTTGTCCTCATGCATCGCCACGCCGCGCGCGCTGTAGTTCCGCTCATCTCGCTGCACCAGGCACTCGTACCCCCGGTGCCGCCCCGTAGCCGTCGTATAAAACGAAAGAATCGTATCCCCCACCACCACGAACCGCCCATGCTGAGTGCCGATCGTCGGATTCTGCGCAATCCAGTGCGTCGCAAGCGAACCCGGCGCAAAAGGATTGATCTCGTAG
>JBGOTT010000056.1:0-16400 GCA_041476585.1 Gammaproteobacteria bacterium
ATCATCATCATCATGGCGTGCGCGACCGAGTAGCCGCCCATGACCAGCAACTCCAGAGCGTTGTCGAACGAGGCCGAATCCGACTGGCCGTCGTAGATGAGGGGCCAGATCTTGTCGAGGTCCGCACCCAGGATCGGGCTCGAAATCGCGCCTTGGCGCGCGCGGATCCAGTTGACGTTGCCGCGCACGGTGTTGATCTCGCCGTTGTGGCAGATCAGGCGGAACGGGTGCGCCAGGTCCCACGACGGGAACGTGTTGGTCGAGTAGCGCTGATGCACCAACGCGAGCGCCGATTCGACGCGCGCATCCTTCAGGTCAAGATAGTATTCGCCCACTTGGTAGGCGAGCAGCATGCCCTTGCAGCACACCGTGCGCGCCGACATCGACGGCACGTAGAACTCCTTGCCATGCTCCAGCTTCAGCGCCTGGATGGCGTGGCCCGAGGACTTGCGGATGATGTAGAGCTTGCGCTCGAGCGCGTCGGTGACGGTGACCCCCTTGCCGCGACCGATGAACACCTGCCGGACGACCGGCTCGATTCGCCGCGCGGGCTCGGCCAGATCGGAATTGTCGACCGGCACGTCGCGCCAGCCGAGCAGCACCTGGCCTTCATCCTTGATCGAGCGCTCGATTTCGTATTCGCAGGCGAACCGGGTAGCGGGATCGCGCGGCAGAAACACCATGCCGACGCCGTATTGGCCCGCCGGCGGCAGCTTTACGCCCTGCTTGCCGAGTTCGTCGCGGAAAAACCTGTCCGGAATCTGAATCAGGATGCCCGCGCCGTCGGAGAGTTTCGGATCCCAGCCGACCGCGCCGCGATGGTTGAGGTTCTTCAGGATCGTCAGACCCTGCTCGATGATCGAGTGGCTCTTCTTGCCCTTGATGTTTGCCACAAAGCCGACACCGCAAGCGTCGTGCTCGTTTTGCGGCGAGTAAAGCCCCTGAGGTTGCGGCCGGCCGAACTGTTCCACGCAAAATCCTCTGCGAAATCAAGCGCCCGCACACGCTTTTGCGGCTATGCACAAGAACGCGGGGCCAACTGGTCAATATACCTTTCAAGCCCCCTGCGATCAAGGGGTTAGCAACCGGGCTGAGGCCGCGTGAAATGCGGCGGTGCCGCGACCGCTGCAGCCATCAATGACGGTGCGGACCAGTTCGGCCGGGATGTCGTCGCGCATCAGGGCCCGGCCGATCGCCTCGAGCAGAATGAAGCGGATTCGGCCGCCGGCAGCTTTCTTGTCAACGGACATCAGTTCGAGATAGCGATCGGCCGAGAGTTCGGCCGGGCCGGCCACCGGGAGGCCCGCGGCAGCGACGAGCGCGCGCGCGCGGCGCGCATCGTCCGCGGTGATCAGCCCGGCACGCAGGGAAAGCTCGCTCGCCATCACCATGCCTGCGCCCACCGCCTCGCCATGCACCCAGGATCCATATCCCATGCCGACTTCAATCGCGTGCGCAAAGGTGTGGCCGAAGTTGAGAATCGCGCGCAGCCCTTGCTCGCGCTCATCGGTAGCCACCACCTCGGCCTTGAGCTCGCAGGAGCGCAGCACCGCGCGCGACAGTGCTGGCGCGTCGCGCTCCAGCAGCTTTCCCATGTTCTGCTCGAGCCACGCGACGAAAGCCGCGTCGAGTATCAGGCCATGCTTGATCACCTCGGCGAGCCCGGCGCGCAGTTCACGCTCGGGCAGGGTTGAAAGCGTGCCGACATCGGCGATCACGGCACGCGGCTGATGGAACGCGCCGACCATGTTCTTGCCGCGCAGGTGGTTGATGGCGGTCTTGCCCCCGACCGACGAATCGACTTGCGCGAGCAGTGTGGTGGGGACCTGCAGGAAAGCGACGCCGCGCTGATAGACCGCCGCCGCAAATCCCGCGAGATCGCCGATCACTCCCCCGCCCAGCGCCACTACGGTCACGCTGCGGTCGCAACGCGCCGCAAGCATTGCGTCGAGCACCTGATCGAGCGTGCGCCAGTCCTTGTGCTGCTCGCCATCGGCGACGACGACGGGCACGACGCGCGCGCCCGCGCGCGCGAGCGTGCGCGTAAGACGCTCAAGGTAGATCGGGGCAACGCGCTGGTTGGTGACCACTGCGGCGGTCGCGCCGAGGTGTGGCGCAAATAACTCCGGTGCGTCAAGCAGACCCGGCCCGACGTGGATCGGGTAGGCGCGATCGCCCAGTGCTACGCGGAGACTTTGCATGTATCGGGGAGTTGTGCGAGCAAATGCTTGACCAGCGTCGGGGCGCTCTGGCGCCCGGTGTCAACCACCAGATCGGCGACTTGCCGGTAGAGCGGGTCGCGCTGGCGATAGAGTTCTTCGAGGCGCTGTTTGGGATCGGCGGTCGCAAGCAGCGGCCGGTTCTTGTCGTGCCGCGTGCGCTCCCACAGACTCGCCGGCGCGGAATGCAGGTAGATCACCGTGCCGCGAGCGGCAAGGTGCCTGCGGTTGGCCGCATCGAGCACCGCGCCCCCGCCGGTCGCCAGCACGATCCCGTCGCGCCCGGTCAACTCGTCGATCACGGCGGCCTCGCGCGCGCGAAAACCGGCCTCGCCCTCGATGTCGAAGATCACCGGAATGCGAACCCCGCAGCGGCCCTCGATTTCGTGGTCGGCGTCGACGAACGCGCGCTTCAGGCGCCGCGCGAGCAACCGTCCGATGGTGGTCTTGCCCGCGCCCATCAAGCCGACCAGAAAAATGTTTTGGCTGTCCGCCATGACGCGCATTGTAACGGCGTGCGGGAAAGGAAAAGGCCGGGCACCGGCCCGGCCTTCAAGTACGCCTTCGCGCCGTCCGCCGGCGCTCGAGGCGATGGCAATTGCGCTTCAGCGAACGGTCAGTCGCTCGTTTACGATCCTTGGCGTGATGAACACCAGTAACTCGTCGCGCGTGCTCGTCGTGGTCTGGTTCCTGAACAGCCAGCCGACATACGGCAACTCGCCGAGCACCGGGATGCGCGAGGGGTTGGTGTGGTTGTTCTGGTCGAAGATGCCGCCGATCACCACCGTGCCGCCATTTTCCACCAGCACCTCGGTTTTCACGTGCTTGGTGCTGATCTGCACGCCGGCGGGCGTGGTGTCGCCCGGCGCATCCTTGTTGACATCGAGCGTCATGATCACGTTGCCGTCGGGCGTGATCTGCGGCTTGACCTTGAGCGAGAGGTTGGCCTTACGGAACGACACGCTGGTCGCCCCGCTCGAAGTCGCCTGCTGATACGGAATCTCCGTGCCCTGTTCGATCAGCGCCTCTACCTGGTCCGCGGTGAGCACCCGCGGGCTGGAGACGATCTTGCCCTTGCCGTCGGCTTCCAGCGCGGTAATTTCCAGGTTGAGGAAGCGTGTCGCCGCGCTGTTGAACAGGATGAACGACAGGGCACCGGCGTTGCCGGCCACTCCCGAGGTATTCGCCGGCAGGTTCACGCCGAGGCTGCCCGGCGTGAAGCTGGCTGCGCCGCCCTGGGCACCGATGGTCGCTGGGCCGCCGGCTTGGCTGCCGACATTTTCGAGGCCACCGCCAAAAATGAAGCCCTTGCCATTGGTGGCGTTCCCTATCGTTCCGGTTCTCCCGCTAAGGTCGTTAAAACCGAGCCGCACGCCGAGGGCCCTGCCGAAGGTCTCGGAGGCCGTTACGATGCGCGCCTCGATCATCACCTGGCGCACCGGCACATCGATCTTGGCGATCAACTTCCTGACCTCTTCAAGCCGGCTCGGCGTGTCCTGCACGAACAGCGTGTTGGTGCGCGCATCGACCACCGCGCTGCCGCGCTTGGACAGGATCCTCTGCTGCGGGTCGGCGAGCAGCTTGACCACCTCGGTCGCCTTCTGGTAATTCATCTGAAACGACTCGGTGCGCGTCTGCTCGAGATCGACGATCTGCTGCTGCGCCTCGAGCGCCAGCTTCTCGCGGGTCGCCAGTTCGTCGCGCGGCGCGATCCAGATGACATTGCCGCTGCGCCGGCTGTCCAGGCCGCGCGTCTGCAGGATGATATCGAGCGCCTGGTCCCAGGGCACGTCCTTCAGGCGCAGCGTGATGTTGCCCGTGACGGAATCGCTGGTGATGATGTTGAGGTCGGTGAAGTCGGCGATCACGTTGAGCACGGCGCGCACTTCCACGTTCTGGAAGTTGAGCGAGAGCTTCTCGCCGGTGTAGCGGCCGCGTTGCGCGGCGCGGCTCGCGTCGGCAACGACGGCGCGCACTTCCACCACGAACTGCGTGTCGGTCTGGTACGCATTGTGTTCGAAATTGCCCTTGGGCTCGATCACGACACGCACGTTCTCGCCCTGCTGAAAGGTGTTGATGCTCTGCACCGGGGTCGCGAAGTCCACCACATCGAGGCGCCGGCGCAGGTTGTCCGGCAGCGCGGTCTTGGCGAAGTCGATCACGATGTTCTGCCCCTGCTGGCGCAGGTCGATGCCGGTGCCCGCATCCGCCAGATCGATGATCACGCGGCCCTCGCCCGCGCGGCCGCGGCGGAAATCGATGTCGCGGATCGCGTGTTTCACGTCGGCCCGCCCTTCGGCGAAGTTCTGCGTCGCGCTCCCGACCGCCGTCGCAGCGGCCGGCGGCGACAGCGTCACGACCAGAGTGTTGCCTTCGATGCTCATCTCGTGGGTTACCGCACGGCGTAGGTTGAGCACCATGCGCGATCTCTCCGCACCCTGGACCAGGTTCATGCTGCGCAGTTCGCCCTCGCCGATGTCCTGGCTTGCGCGACCGAGCGCGTTGACGGTGCCGGCGAAATCGATTGCGATGCGCGCCGGGTTGACGACCGTGAAACTCGGCGGCACCGCCGGCAGCGGATTCTTGGTCTGAATGCGCACCACCACCTTGCCGCCCTGCTGCGAGACGTTGAACGACTCGATGCTGTTGGACTGGGCCCAGGCCAGGCCGAAGCCCAGCAGCCACAGCGCCAAAACATGGAAAACGGCTCGGATGTTCATCGTTGTGCCTCCTGCACCAGTTGCAGCGCGCTGGTGCGTTCCACCCAGTCGCCGCCGCTGTCCTGCACCAACTCCTTGAGACCGATCTGAGCTTCGTCGATGTTGGTCACCACACCGAAGTTCTGACCGACGTAATTGCCCTTCTTGACGCGAAACAGGTTCGGCCCGGCGCGCACGATGCCAAAGGTCTCCGGACCCTGGGTGAGGGTGCCGACCATCTTGATCGACTCGAGCGGGAATGCCTCGAGCGGTTCCTTGGGCCGCGCCTGCTCAGCCTCGAGGCGCGCGTTTTTCGCCGCGCCGCCCGCGCTGCCGGGCTGGCCGACATCGATGCGCGAGGCCCGGAACGGGTCCACCTGCCCCTCGGCCTTGTACGGCACCGGTTCGTAAGGCGTGACCTGAGGCAGCGGATCGACTCTGCCGCGCAGGTCCTTGGTGAGTGCGTTGAGTTCCTGCCGCAGGTCGCCGTGCTGATCACTGCCGCAACCGGCTGCGAGCATCGCGCACCCGATCATCAGGATCGTTCTCATTTCTTCGCGCCCTTCTTCGCCGCCTGGGCCGCCTGGCGCTGCTTCGCGACCTCCTCTTCATCGAGGTAGCGGAACGTCCGTGCGGTCGCGTCCACGATCAGATTGCCATCCTTGCCGGCGCTAATCGAGACATCGTTCAGCGTGACGATGCGCGGCAGAAGCCCGACGTCGCTCGCGAACGCGCCGATGTCGTGATAACTGCCCGTCACTTTGATCGTGATCGGCAGTTCGGCGTAGAACTCCTTCACCGATTCGCTCGGCGCAGGCTTGAACAGGTCGAACTGCAATCCACGGCCGAGCCCCGCCTGGTTGATGTCGACCAGCAGCCCGTCCATTTGCGCCTTGTTCGGCAGCTGCTTGAGCAGCGCGCCGAACGAACTGTCGATCTCGCGCAGCTGCTGCTTGTGCAGGTCGAGGTTGATCGCCTGCTTTTTCTTGTTGACGTAATCGTCCTTGAGCTTGGCTTCCTGCGCGACGCCCTGATCCAATTCCTCGATCTGGCCCTGCCAGTCGATGAAATAGGCCGCAGCGAGAATCGCCGCAAGCAGGCCCACGAGCGCCGCCACCTTGGGCAGCGCCGGCCAGGTGCCGGGGTCCTTCGGATTGAGATGCTTGAATTCCTCGACGAACTGGTTGACGTTGAGGGCCATTGTCTATCCCTTTTTCGCCGCACCGGCCGCAGGCTGGGCAGCGCCCTTCGCGCCGGGTTTCCCCGCGTCGTTCGCATCTGCGGCCTTCGGCCGCTTGAGCGAAAGATTCAGGTTGAACTCGCTCACCCTGCGCTTGTCGACTGTCGCCGACTTGATCTCGACCAGTTCGGGCCGCTCGAGCCATGGCGAGGATTCGATGTTGCGCATCAGGGTCGAAACGCGCGCATTCGACTGCGCGTACCCGAGCAGGCTGACTTTCGGCCCCTTCTGAACCACCGACTTCAGATACACGCCCTCCGGCATCTGCTTCACCAGCTGGTCGAGCAGATACACCGTCTGCGCGCGATCGGTCTGCAGCGACTCGATCACCTGCTTGCGCGCCAACAGCGCGGCAATCTCGTCCTTGAGCTTCTTGATCTCGTCGATCTGCTTGTCGAGCGACGCGATTTCCGTCTTGAGGAACGCGTTGCGCGCGTTCTGCGCGCCCACGCGCTCCTGGTTGACCACGTGCACGACACCCCAAATCGCAAATCCAAGTGCGACGGCGATGCCGGACAGGACGAAAAAATACTGGCGTCCGCGCTTGCGCCGCGCCTCGCGGTGAGGAAGGAGGTTGACGCGGATCATGCCGGGTCAAACCTCCGCAACGCGAGGCCGCAGGCCACAATCAGCGACGGCGCGTCGGCGATCAGCTTCTTCAACTGGATGCGCGGCGAGGTGTGCATGGTCGCGAACGGGTTCGCCACCACGGTGTTTACCTGGGTGCGCGTGTGCACCACCTCGTCGAGCCCCGTAATCACCGCCGAGCCGCCGGCGAGCAGGATATGGTCGACGCTGTGGTACTGGGTCGACGTAAAGAAAAACTGCAGCGCCCGTTGTACCTCGAGCGAGAGGTTCTCCATGTAGGGCCGCAGCACTTCTGCGTCAAAATCGTCTGGCAGTCCACCGGAGCGCTTGGCGTTTTCCGCTTCCTCGGCGCTCATGCCGTAGCGGGTGATGATGTCCTGGGTGAGCTGATTGCCGCCGAACGCCTGCTCGCGCGTGTACACGGCGTTTTCGTTGCGCAGCACCGACACATTCATTACCGTGGCCCCGACATCCACGATCGCAATGTTCTGGTCCTTGCCGCCGCCGGGCAGCGACTTCCAGACCAGCTCAAGCGCCGATTGTTGCGCGAAGGACTCGATGTCCATGACGATCGGCTTAAGGCCCGCCGACTCGGCAACCGCAACACGGTCCTCGACTTTTTCCTTGCGCGTTGCCGCGATCAGCACTTCCTGTTCCTCGGGCGAGCTCGCCGACGGACCGATCACCTGGAAATCGAGGTTCACCTCGTCGAGGGCGAACGGGATGTACTGGTTGGCCTCGGCGGCCACCTGTACCTCGAGATCCTCTTCGCGCAGATTGGCCGAAACGACGATTTTCTTGGTGATCACCGCACCCGTCGGCACCGACATGGCGACGTTCTTTTCCCGCGTCCCGAGCCGCTTGTAGCAGCGCTTCACCGTTTCCACGACGGCCTCGAGGGAGTTCATGTTGCCGTCAACGACCGCCTCGCGCGGCAGCGGTTCGATGGCGTAGCGCTCGACCCGATGGAGCCCCTTGCCGCCGTCGACGAGTTCCAGCATCTTCACCGACGACGAACTGATGTCCAGCCCGAACAGTGGCAGAGCCTTCGGCTTGAAGATGTCGAGTTGCAAGGCAGTTTTCCTTTCCGTATTGGTCGCTTAGGAGCAATACGTATAATTTCCTTTAAATCCTAGCAACAACCTCCGGCAACTGTAAAGCAATTTGTTCGTGCTCAGGGTCCTTTATAATGCCCCTGTCTCATTGTCGCCGCAACAATGCGGCCCGCGCCGCTGAAGCCGGCCTGTCCAATCCCTCTGGAACACGTTGATGTGGCTGCGTTTTTTGATTTTCCCGGTCCTCCTTCTAGGCGGGGTGCTGGTCGCGGGCGCATGTGCCGCGGGACTGGTATTGATTCTCGCGTATCCCAACCTGCCTTCGCTCGACGCACTGACTGACTACCAACCCAAGATTCCGCTTCGGGTTTATACGGTCGAGGGGGTGTTGATCGGCGAGTTTGGCGAAGAACGGCGCGCAATCGTGTCGATCGGGGAGGTTCCGGAGCCGCTCAAGAAGGCGATCCTTGCCGCCGAAGACGAGCGGTTCTACCAGCACGCCGGAATCGACTATCTGGGGATCGCGCGGGCCGCCTACGCCAATCTGGTCAGCGGCGGCCGGCGCCAGGGCGCAAGCACGATCACCATGCAGGTGGCCCGCAATTTCTTTCTCTCGTCTGAAAAGACGCTGGTCAGAAAGCTCTACGAAGCCCTGCTCGCATTCAAGATCGAGAACAACCTCGCCAAAGACCAGATTCTCGAGCTCTATGTCAACCAGATTTACCTCGGGCAGCGCGCTTACGGCTTCGCCGCGGCGGCGCAGATCTATTACGGCAAGTCCCTCGACCGGCTGACGCTCTCGGAAGCCGCCATGCTCGCGGGCCTGCCAAAGGCGCCGTCGACGTTCAACCCGGTGGTCAACCCGGCGCGCGCCATACAGCGGCAGCAGTACGTTCTGCGGCGGATGCGCGAGTTGGGGCACATCGATGAGACCGAGTTCCAGCAGGCCCTGAACGCTCCGTTAGCGGTAAAGCGCGAGATCAACGTATTCGCCCTGCACGGCGAATACGTTGCGGAAATGGTGCGGCAGGCGATCTTCGAACAATACCCGGACGACGTCTATTCCAAGGGCTTTCGCGTCTACACGACGATCCGAAAGGCGGACCAGGAGGCTGCCTACGTCGCATTGCGGCGCGGGCTGCTGGAGTACGACCGGCGCAACGGCTACCGCGGACCCGAAGGTTTCGTCGATCTTGCGGACAACGCGGGCGACGAAGAGTACGACGAGGCTCTCGCCTCTCACGAGGACAACGACGACCTGCGCGTAGCCCTGGTGCTCGCCGCCGATGCGAAGGAGGTGCGTGCGGTCACCAAGACCGGCGAGGAATTGAGCATCGCGGGTGACGGGCTCCGCTTCGTCGCGCGGGCGCTGGATGAGAAAACCGCGCCCGCGCGGCGCCTGCGGCGCGGCGCCGTCGTTCGTGTCGTCCAGGACGAAAAAAGGCATTGGCAGATCGCCCAGTTGCCGGAGGCCGATTCCGCGTTTGTCGCGATCGAACCGCAGGACGGAGCGGTGCGTGCGCTGGTGGGCGGCTTCGACTTTGCGCGCAGCAAGTTCAATCACGTGACACAAGCCTGGCGCCAGCCCGGCTCTTCATTCAAGCCGTTCATCTACTCGGCGGCGCTGGAGAAAGGCTTCAATCCCGCGACCGTGGTGGCCGACGAACCGCTGGTGGTGGCAGCCGAAGTAACCGGCAGCCAACGCTGGGAGCCGAAGAACTACGACGGCAAGTACGAGGGGCCGATGCGCCTGCGCACCGGGCTCGTCAAGTCGAAGAACATGGTTTCGATCCGTGTGCTGCAGGCGATCGGTCCGAAATACGCGCAGGACTACGTCAGTCGGTTCGGCTTCGATGCCGAGAGGCATCCCCCGTATCTGACCTTGGCGCTCGGTGTGGGCTCGGTGACGCCGGGGCAGATGGCGCGCGCCTACAGCGTGTTCGCTAACAACGGCTTCCTGATTCCGCCGTATGTCATCCAGCGTATCGTCGACGATCGCGGCAATCCGCTCGGCGTAGCGAAACCGGTGCACGCGGGCGACGAGTCGTTGCGCGTCATCGATGCGCGCAATGCGTTCATCATGGACAGCATGATGCGGGACGTTACGCGCTACGGCACCGCTGCGCGCGCGGCGAAGCTGGGGCGACGCGATCTTGCCGGCAAGACCGGCACCACCAACGATTTCATCGACGCATGGTTTTGCGGTTACCAGCCGGCGCTGGTGGGCATTGCCTGGGTTGGCTTCGACCAGCCCAGGACGCTCGGCCGCAACCAGACCGGCGGCCTGGTCGCGTTGCCGGTCTGGATCAGCTACATGGAAAAGGTGCTGAAGGGCGTTCCGGAGATCGACCGCCCGGTGCCGCCGGGCGTGATCAGCGCGCACATCGGGGAATACGCTGCGGGTGCGGTCGGCGACTCGCGGGGCTCGGACTGGTTTTACCGCGAGAATTCGCCCGGTGACGCCGCAAAGGCCGGCGACGCGGCAAAGAGCAGCGTGCCGGAAAGCGCGGAAACCGCAAGGGGAAACCAGGCGCCCTAGATCGGCGACAGAATCACCGCGGTTCCGCTTTGCGCGCTGACCAGGCGGGACAAGGCGGCGAACAACTCGCCGCCAGTTCGCGTATCCAGCCAGCGCCCGGCGTCATGGCGGAAATGGAAGCCGCCCGATTTCGCCGCCACCCAGATTTCGCGCGCCGCGCCATGGCGATTGATCACCATGCGCGAGCCGTCGCCGAATTCGAGCTCCAGCACGCCGCCGTCTTTGCGCTCGAAATCGAGGTCCAGGGCGCCCGCGTCCACGGCGCGCTCCAGCGCGCGCTCGATCGCCCCGAGCGCCGCTTCTGACAATCCTTCAAACTCGCTCTCGTTCATCGCCACGGCTTTCTTGCTAACATGCGGATTTTACGTCGATTCATCCGATGAACCAGATTCGGGCTCTGCTGGTTGCGCTGGTCCTGCTATCCGCCTGCGGGCAGAAGGGCCCGCTTTATTTCCGCGACAGTCCTCCGCCGGGCGTAAGGCCGGAGAAGCCCGCGCCGGTGAAGCCCACGCCTTATCCGCCTGAGTCGGCCGAACCGACTCAGCCGGACAAGACGGAAAAATAGGACGAGGGGAACCAAAGGTTCCCCCGTTACCCGTTCCTTCAAACCGATGAGCTTTGCATACGTCGGTGGCGTGTATTGCGCGGAGGGCGTTTCGCTCGAAGACGTCGCGCAGCGATTTGGCACGCCGTGCTACGTCTACTCGCGCGCGGCAATCGAGTCCGCGTACCGCGAGTTCGCGCAGGCGCTTACGTCAGCCGATCGAGTCCGGCCCTCGCTCATCTGCTATTCGGTCAAAGCCAACTCGAACCTCGCGGTGCTCGCGCTGCTCGCGCGCCTCGGTGCAGGGTTCGACATCGTCTCCGGCGGCGAACTGGCGCGCGTGCGCGCGGTGGGTGGCGATGTTCGCAAGGTGGTCTTCTCCGGCGTCGGCAAGACCGAAGCCGAGACCGCGCAGGCGCTCGAGGCGCGAGTTCTGTGCCTCAATCTCGAATCGGAGGAAGAACTGCTGCGCACCGACGCAATTGCCAGGCATCTCGGCCTGCGCGCGCCGGTTGCGTTTCGCGTCAATCCGGATGTCGATGCGAAAACGCATCCGTACATTTCGACCGGCCTGAAGCAGACCAAGTTCGGCGTGGCCTACGCCGAGGCCGAGCGGCTGTACCGCGATGCGGCCGCCCGCCCGAACATCGAAGTGGTGGGCGTCGGCTGCCACATCGGCTCGCAGCTTACCGACCTGGCGCCGCTTGCCGACGCGGCGCAGCACATCGTCGCGCTCGCCGAACGGCTCGAGCGCTCCGGCATCGCGCTCAGACACATCGACCTCGGCGGCGGCATCGGCATTCGCTACCAGGACGAATCTCCGCCGACGATCGGCGGGTTTGTTGCGACATTGCTTGGTGCGCTTGGCGCGCGGCGTGAAACGCTCATCGTCGATCCCGGCCGCTCGATCGTCGGCAACGCCGGCGTACTGCTTACGCGTGTCGAATACGTCAAGCGCGGCGAGGCGAAGAACTTCGCGGTGGTCGACGCAGCCATGAACGACCTGCTGCGGCCGGCGCTCTACCAGGCCTGGCACGAGGTGGTGCCGGTTCGCGCCGCGATGGGGGTCGAAGAGCTCTACGACGTGGTCGGCCCGGTGTGCGAATCGGGGGATTTTCTCGCCAGGGACCGCAGGCTATCGGTCGTGTCGGGGGGGTTGCTGGCGATTCGTTCGGCAGGCGCCTATGGCATGGTGATGAGTTCGAATTACAATTCGCGTCCACGCTGTGCGGAGGCCATGGTGAGCGGAGCACGCGCCGAGCTGGTGCGGAGGCGCGAAAGCGTCGAGGAACTGTACGCGAAGGAGTCAGTCCCAGTATGGTGACCCACAGAACCGCCGGCGCACTTGCTGCGCTTGCCATGCTGGCCGGGCTGCCGGGTTGCGGCAACGACGCGGCATCGGCCAAGCGCCCGGCCGGCCCGGTGGCGGCGGTGGTGTCGGTCGAGGCCGCGGAGCAGCGAAGCGTGCCGGTGCGGCTGCAGGCGATCGGCAATGTCGAGGCCTATTCTACGGTGTCGCTCAAGGCGCGCGTCGACGGCCAGATCGTCGCGGTCAATTTCACCGAGGGCAAGGAGGTCCGCAAGGACGAGCTCCTGTTCCGCATCGACCCGCGATCGTTCGAGGCGGCATTGCGCCAGGCCGAGGCAAATGCGCTGCGTGACGCGGCGGCGCGGGACCAGGCGCGCTCGCAGGAGGGCCGCTACCAGGAATTGCTCGAGAAAAACTTCGTCTCCAAGGAGGCCTACGCACAGATTCGCACCAATGCCGAAGTCGCGGAGGCCACCGCCAAGGCAAGCCAGGCGGCGCTCGAAAACGCGCGCCTCAATCTCGAATACTGCACCATCGCCGCGCCCATTGACGGCATTCCCGGAAAAGTACTGCTGCAGGTCGGCAATCTGGTGAAAGCCAACGACACCGGTGCGCTGGTGGTGATCAATCAGGTCAAACCGGTATTCGTCAATTTCGCCGTGCCCGAGCAGGAACTGCCCACCGTCCGCAGGTACATGGCGGTCGGCCCGCTCAGCGTGGACGCGGCGGAATCCAAGTCCGACGCATCGCTTGCACAGGGCAGCCTGGTATTCATCGACAACACTGTCGATCAGGCCACCGGCACCATCCGCATGCGCGCGCGGTTCGACAACCGCGACACGGCGCTCTGGCCGGGACAGTTCGTCAACGTCCGCGTACGGCTCTACGACGAGCCGAACGCGATCCTGGTGCCGTCGCGCGCCCTGCAGACCGGGCCCGAGGGCCAGTACGTCTACGTGGTGAAGCCCGACATGACGGCGGAACTGCGCAACGTCACGGTGGCGCGCTCCGAAGGCGATACGGCGATCATCGCCAAGGGCCTGGCGAAAGGCGAGCAGGTCGTAGTGCGCGGAGCACTGCGCCTGTCGCCGGGCACCAAGGTGATCGTCCAGTCCGAGGCGAAAAAGGGATGAACCTCTCCGGACCGTTTATTCGCCGCCCGGTCATGACCGTGCTGGTCATGGCGGGCATTCTGATCTTCGGCATGGCCGCGTACCGGCTGCTGCCGGTCAGCACCTTGCCCAACGTCGATTTCCCGACCATCCAAGTCACCGCGGAGCTCCCGGGCGCCAGTCCGGAGACGATGGCAGCGGCAGTCGCCACGCCGCTCGAGAAGCAGTTCACGACCATCGCCGGCATCGACCAGATGACTTCGGTGAGCGGCCAGGGCAGCACGGCGATCACCATCCAGTTCAGCCTCGACCGCGACATCGACGCGGCTGCGCAGGACGTCAATTCCGCGATCGCCACCGCCGTGCGGCAGCTGCCGCCCACGATGAGCACGCCGCCGACCTTCCGAAAGGTAAACCCGGCGGATTTTCCGGTGTATTACCTTGCGCTCACCTCGGACACGATGCCGCTCTCGACCGTGAACGAGTACGCCGAGACGTTCCTCGCGCAGCGCATCTCGACGATCAACGGCGTCGCGCAGGTGCAGGTTTTCGGCCAGCAGAAGTACGCAGTGCGGGTCCAACTCGATCCTGGCGCGCTTGCAGCGCGCGGGGTGGGCATCAACGAGGTGCAGCAGGCGGTGGCCAACGCCAACGTCAACCTGCCGACCGGGACCCTGTACGGCAAGGACCGCATGTTTGCGGTGCAGGCCACCGGCCAGCTGTACGACGCGGAGGCGTTTCGGCCCATCATCGTCGCCTACCGCAACGGTTCTCCGATCCGCCTCAATGAACTCGGCCGCATCATCGACAGCGTGCAGACCGACAAGGTGGCGGCGTGGTTCAGGGACAAGCGGGGCATCGTGCTTGCCATCCAGCGGCAGCCCGGGGTCAATACCATCGAAGTGGTGGAGTCGATCAAGAAGCTTTTGCCCACGTTCCGCGCCGAAGTGCCTCCGGGCATCGACATCAACGTTCTGTTCGACCGCTCGGTCACCATCCGTTCTTCGGTCAACGAGGTCCAGTTCACGCTGATGCTTGCCCTCGCGATGGTGGTGATGGTGATCTTCGTGTTCCTGCGCAACGTGCCGGCGACCATCATTCCGAGCATCGCCCTGCCGATGTCGATCATCGGCACCTTCGCGCTGATGTACGTGTTCGGATACAGCATCGACAACATCTCGCTGCTTGCGCTCACGCTGTGCGTCGGTTTCGTGGTGGACGATGCGATCGTCATGCTGGAGAACATCAGCCGGCACATCGAAATGGGCAAGAGCGTGATGCAGGCGACGCTCGACGGCTCGAAGGAGATCGCTTTCACCATCGTGTCGATGACGATCTCACTCGCGGCGGTGTTCATTCCGGTGTTTTTCATGGGCGGCATCCTCGGGCGCCTGCTGCACGAGTTCGCGGTGGTGATCATCGTCGCGGTCCTTATTTCCGGCTTTGTCTCGCTGACACTCACCCCGATGATGTGCAGCCGCATCCTGAAGCCGCACGGCGCGCGCCAGAACCACGGGCGTACCTACATGCTGTTCGAACGGGGATTCGACGCGGTGCGCGACGGCTACGCGGCCAGCCTGCGCTGGGTTCTCGCACACCAGCGTTTCACGATGCTCGTGTTCCTGGCGATCGTGGTAGCCACCGGCGTGCTGTTCGCGCGCGCGCCCAAGGGGTTCCTGCCGAGCGAGGATTCGGGGCAGCTGTTCTGCATCACCGAAGGCCCGCAGGACATTTCGTTCGAGGGCATGGTCGCGCTGCAGAGCCAGGTCGCCGCGATCATCCGCCAGGACCCGAATGTAGAGGCCCAGATGTCGTTTGTCGGCGCAAGCAATTTCAACCCCGCGATGAACAGCGGGCGCATGACCATCACACTGAAGCCCTTCAGTCAACGGAAGAACGCCGATGAAGTGGTGCGGGGCCTGCGGCCCAACCTCGCGCGGCTGAACAACATCAAGGCATTCGTGCAGAACGTACCCGCGATCCGCATTGGCGGCCAGCTTACAAAGGCGCCGTACCAATATGTGGTGCAGGGCGCCAGCACCGAACTGCTCTACAGCTGGGCGCCGCGCATCGAGGAGAAGCTGCGCTCACTGGCGGGACTGGTGGATGTGACCAGCGACCTGCAGATCAGCAGGCCGCAGGTGATGGTGGAGATTCAGCGCGAGAAGGCGTCGTCGCTGGGGGTTTCCGCCCAGCAGATCGAGGCGGCGCTCAACAACGCCTACGGCTCTTCCCAGATCTCGACCATTTACACCGCGACCAACCAGTACTGGGTGATCCTCGAGCTCGAGCCGCGCTTCCAGACCGATCCATCCGTCCTGCCGAAGCTCTACATACGCTCGTCCACCGGCGCGCTGGTTCCGCTGGATGCTGTCGCAAGGCTTTCTTTTGGCGTCGGCCCGTTGTCGGTGACCCATCTCGGCCAGCTTCCGTCGGTGACATTTTCATTTGATCTACGGCCGGGCGTGGCGCTTTCGCAGGCGATCGACGAGGTGCGCGCCGCGATGCGGGAACTGCAGGTGCCGGCGACGCTCAATGCCTCCTTTCAGGGCACCGCGCAGGCGTTCGAAAAATCGCTGCAGGGAATGGGCATCTTGCTGCTGATGTCGGTCCTCGTCATCTACCTCGTGCTCGGCATACTGTACGAGAGCTTCATCCACCCGCTGACGATCCTTTCGGGACTGCCAACCGCCGGTCTGGGTGCGCTGCTCACGCTGATGGCGTTCGGCATCGAGCTCAACATGTACGCGTTCGTCGGCATCATCATGTTGGTGGGGATCGTGAAGAAGAACGCAATCATGATGATCGATTTTGCCATTGAGGCGCAGCGCAAGGAAGGCCGCCAGCCGCGCGATGCCATCTACGACGCGGGCATCGTACGGTTCCGGCCGATCATGATGACCACCATGGCAGCGCGTATGGGCAGCCTGCCGATCGCGATCGGTTTTGGCGCCGGCGGCGGTGCACGCATGCCGCTCGGGCTGGCGGTGGTCGGCGGCTTGCTTCTTTCGCAGGTCCTCACGCTTTACATCACGCCGGTCATCTACCTCTTCTTCGAAGACCTGAGGAATCGGTTCGGGCGACGCGGTCAGCGG
>JBGOTT010000057.1:0-16225 GCA_041476585.1 Gammaproteobacteria bacterium
CGCTGATCGGCTTCCAGGGCGAATTCATGAACCTGACGCGCGGCAACGGGCTGATCAGCCACGTATTCGACGAGTACGGCGCGTGGAAAGGCGATATCCCCGGGCGGCGCAATGGCGTGCTGATTTCGCAGGACGACGGCGTGGCGGTGGCTTTCGCGCTGTTCAATCTGCAGGAGCGCGGCCGCCTGATCGTCGGCCCCGGCGACCCGCTGTACGAGGGCATGATCGTCGGCATCCACAGCCGCGAGAACGACCTGGTGGTCAATGCGATCAAGGCGAAGAAACTGACCAACGTGCGCGCTTCGGGCAAGGACGAGAACGTGGTGCTCACGCCGCCGATCCGGCTGTCGCTCGAGCTGGCGATCGAGTTCATCGACGACGACGAGCTGGTCGAGGTGACGCCGAAGTCGGTGCGCGTGCGCAAGCGCTTCCTCAAGGAACACGAACGCCGGCGCGCGTTGCGTGAGACGAGCGCGAACGCCGAGACTGAAGTCAGACGAGCGACGCCCGTTTCCTGAGCGCCTCGCGCTCGAAACCGGCGACCCGTTTGTAGTTCTCCGAAAGCGCTTCCAGCTCGTCGCGCCCGATCACGTCTTCGATGCGTGCGAACGGCCGGTCGCCGGTGCGCTGGTGTACTTCGCGCAGGATCGCGTCGGGCGGATTGGCGCGGTTCATCAGTACGACGTCGTAGGCGGGATTGAGGCGTGCCGCCTGGTAGTGCCGGAGCGCGGCCGCGACGTCGCGTTCACGCCTCAGGCATCCGGCGAGCGCGCGGGCATCAAGTATGCCCTGTCCCGCACCGTTCGAACCACGCGGGTACATCGGATGCGCCGCATCGCCGAGCAACGTGATGCGGCCCTGCGTCCAGAACGGCAGCGGATTGCGATCCACCATCGGGTATTCGAGGATCTGGTCGGCGTTGCGCAGCATTTGTGCGACATCGAGCCAGTCGAAGCGCCAGCTCTCGAACGCCGGATAGAAGTCCTCGAGCCTGCCCGCGAGGTTCCAGTCCTGCATCACGTTGCGCGGCGACTGGATCTCGGCCACCCAGTTCACCAGTTGCCGTCCCTCGGCATCGATCGCGTCCCGAATCGGGTAGACCACCATTTTTCCGACCTCGAGCCACCCGGCGATCAGCATGCTTGCACCGGTGAGGTAGGGTTTCATGCGCGTCACGCCGCGCCACATGTTGATGCCCTGGTAGGCGGGTGGCCCTTCTTCCGGGTGAAGGATCTTCCTCACCGCCGAATTGATGCCGTCGGCGCCGATCGCCCCCGCGCCGCGCGCGCTGGCCCCGTTCTCGAAGCGTGCGGTGACGCCTGCCGAATCTTGCTCCAGCGCCACGCACTTGTGGCCGAGGACGATGCGCTCCGTACCGATGCGCTCGCGCGCCGCCGCGAGCAGCACTGCATGCATGTCGCCGCGATGGATCGAAAGCTGCGGCCAGTCGTAGCCCGCGTAGCGGCCGCGCGGCTCGCTGAAGATGAGCTGGCCGAAACGGTTGTAGAAGCACACCTCGCGGGTCGCGACGGCGAGCTTTGCCAGCCGGTCCTGCAGCCCCAGCCCCGTCAGCTCGCGCATCCCGTGCGGCAGCAGGTTGATGCCCACGCCGAGCGGCCGGATCTCCGGTGCCGCCTCGAATACGCAGCACGCAATGCCGACAGAATGCAGGCTTAGCGCCAGCGTAAGCCCGCCGATTCCGCCGCCGATGATGAGGATTTCCATGCGGGGATTCTACGCGCGCCCGTCGGGCGGATTGTGCTAGCTTGGCGCCATGTTGACGCTGGATGACGTTCGAGCCGCCGCCGCGCGCATCGCGGGCGCCGTTGCGCGCACGCCGTTGCTGCACAGCCAGACGCTGTCGCGCCTCACCGGCGCCGAAGTCTGGCTGAAGTTCGAGAACCTGCAGTTCACCGCGTCGTTCAAGGAGCGCGGCGCCTTGAACAAGCTCCTCAGGCTTGACGACGGCCAGCGCCGCCGCGGCGTGATCGCGATGAGCGCCGGCAATCACGCGCAGGGCGTCGCGCATCATGCGGCGCGGCTGGGCCTGCGCGCGGTGATCGTGATGCCGAAGGGCACGCCCAACAGCAAGGTGCACGGCACGCAGGTGCTCGGCGCCGAAGTGTGCATCGAAGGCGGCTCGCTTGCCGAGGCCGCCGCGTTCGCGCAGGAACTGGCGGCGCGCGAAGGCTTGGTGTTCGTGCACCCTTACGACGACGCGGACGTGGTCGCCGGCCAGGGCACGGTCGGGCTCGAGATGCTCGAGGACCGCCCGGATCTCGACTGCCTGGTGGTGCCGATCGGCGGTGGCGGCCTGATTGCGGGCATCGCCACCGCGGCGCGGGCCCTGCGCCCGGCAATCGAGGTCTACGGCGTCGAATCGAAATCGTGGGCGGCGATGCACCAGCGCCTGAACGGCCAGACGGTATCGGTAGGCGGCGATACCATTGCCGAAGGCCTCGCGGTGCGCGACGTGGGCGAATTGCCACTTGCAATCGTGCGCGAGAAGGTTCGCGAGGTGCTGCTGGTCGAGGAAGAAACCATCGAGCAGGCGGTGGTCGCGCTGCTCGAAATCGAGAAGACCGTGGTCGAGGGCGCGGGTGCCGCGGGTCTTGCCGCCGTGCTCGAGTACCCGCAGCGCTTTCGCGGCCGGCGGGTCGGAATTCCGCTGTGCGGCGGCAACATCGACAGCCGGGTGCTGTCGGCGGTGCTGATGCGCGGACTGGTGCGCGACGGCCGCCTGGTGCGGCTGCTGGTCATGATGACCGACATCTCCGGCAGCCTTGCGAAAGTCGCGACGCTGATCGGCGAGGCGGGCGGCAATATCGTCGAGGTGCAGCACCAGCGCGTGTTCGGCATCGCGTCGGTCAAGCGCCCGGAAGTGGAGTTCGTGATCGAATGCCGCGACCGCGAGCATGCGCAGGCGCTGCTCGCCGCGCTGCAGTCAAACGGGGTCCAGGTCAGGCAGGGTTGAAGGACGGCGTAATCCCGGTCAGTGCAGCTTGACATGCGGCTCGGTGCGCCGCGTGATCAATCTCGCGATGGTATCGAGCGCCACCTTGGTGAACCCGTGCAGCGCCAGTTCGTGCATCTTGTAGAGCGAGAGATACATGAGCCGTGCAAAGCGCCCCTCGACGAACAGGTCGCCGCCGACCAGCGCGCCCATCAGATTGCCGACCACGCTGTATTCTCCGAACGAAACCAGCGAGCCGAAATCGCGGTAGCGGTAGGGCCGCAACGGCCTTCCCGCATGCCGGTTGGCGAGCTGCCGGACGGTATGCGATGCCTGCTGGTGCGCGGCCTGCGCGCGCGGCGGCACCAGCCCGCCCTTTTCCGGCCATGGACAGGCCGCGCAATCCCCGATCGCAAAAATGCTGTCGTCGCGCGTCGTCTGCAGCGTCGGCCGGACGACGAGCTGGTTGATCCGGTTGGTTTCGAGCCCATCCAGATCCTTGAGGAAATCGGGCGCCTTGATTCCCGCGGCCCAGACGATCAATTCCGCGGGCACGACGCGGCTGTCTGCCAGACGCACCGCCGCGTCCGTCACTTCGGCAACCCGCGCCGAAGTCAGCACGTTCACGCCCAGTGTTTTGAGCAGCTCATGCGCGGCCTGCGCGAGGCTCTCCGGCAACGCGGGAAGGATGCGTTCGGCGGCCTCGATCAGATTGAGCCGGATGTCGCGCTCCGGGTCGATCCGGTCCAGCCCGTAGGCCACGGTCTGCCGCGTGGTGTTGTGCAACTCGGCGGCCAACTCGACGCCGGTGGCGCCCGCGCCGATGATCGCCACGTGCAATTGCCCGGGCTTGAGCGGCTCGGACTGCGCGTGCGCGCGGATGCACGCGTTGACCAGGCGCCGGTGGAACCGCTCCGCCTGTTGTGGCGTCTCGAGACTGATCGCATGCTGCCCGACGCCAGGCGTGCCGAAATCGTTGGTCTGGCTGCCGACCGCAATCACCAGCGTGTCGTAGCGCAGCGTGCGGGCAGCGGTAACCCGATTGCCCTCGTCGTCGAAAAACGGTGCGACGTGCACCTCGCGTTTCGCGCGGTCGAGGCCGACCATTTCGCCCACGCGATAGCGAAAATGGTGCCAGTGAGATTGCGCTAGGTAGTCGAGCTGATGAACGCCCAAGTCCATGCTGCCAGCCGCGATCTCGTGCAGCAGCGGCTTCCACAAGTGGGTGCGCGCGCGGTCGACCAGCGTGATCTCCGCCTTGCCGCGCTTGCCGAGTTTGTCGCCGAGGAGCGTGGCGAGCTCCAACCCGCCGGCGCCGCCGCCGACAATCACGATCTGCTGCAGAGTCGCCCGCCTATGCCTTCCCGTCAGGATTGCCGCCAGGTTTCTTCTGCAGCGCTTCCGTGAGGCCGATCAGCACGCCGCTCGCCAGCGTCGCGAAGTTCTGGCCGAGCTGGTGCGCGGTTTTCAGGCCGGAGCGCCGCTGCGCTCGCATCGCCGCCTGCATCTGCTCGCCGTACTGCTGCATCATCGTCGCGACCTGTGCGCCGGTTTCCGTGCTGCCGGCCTTCATGTTCTTCAGCACGCCCGCCCATTGCCCTTGCAGCTGCGCATTTGCGCCCTCCGCAGCCTGCCTGACGGTGCCGAGGAATTCATCCTCCATCCGCTCGAGCTCGTCGAGCGCCTTCTTCACCTGCGACTGCTCGAAGTCCTCGCCGGCGCGGCCGAGCTGCTGCAGCGCGATCTGGCTCGCCTGCGCCGCCTTGAGCAGCGCGTCGTCCATCCCCGCCAGCGCATCGGCCAGCGCCTTCTCGGTGTTGATCCCGGGTCCGACCGCTCCAAGGTTCACGCCCTGGGTCACGCTCCCGACCACCTGCTTGATCTGGCCGAGCGAGAGTTCGCGCGTCTGCAGGGCTTTGAGCGTCAACTCGCGCACGCCCGCGCGCAGGTTTTCACCCTGCTTCACGCATTCGCGGGCTATGTTCTTCAGGACTTCGTCGGTATCGAACAGCGGCTTGATCATGATGCATCCTCCATCGCGGTTATTTCGCGCAGTTATTTCGGCCTGCGCTTGAGCATGCGCAGCGGGTTGTACTCGATCAGCGCCTCGCCCTGCTGGTTGATCACGCGGTTGGCGAAGCGCACCAGCCCGCGATCGCCCTTCGAGGTGAGGCGATGCTCGATCACTTCGGATTCGACATGGATGGTGTCGCCGACGAAGGTTGGCCCCTTCACATCCAATTCGGCGTTGAGGAACGCGAGCCCGGTGTCCTGCATGGTCGGCAGCAGCAAGCCTTCGGCGAACGAATAGACCAGCGCTCCGGGCACCGGGCGGCCCTGGATTGCCATGCCCTCGCGCCCTTCGGTGACTGCGAACAGCTCCTCGGTCAGCCAGGTCAGGTTGACGAAGTTCGCCAGGTCCGACTCGGTGATGGTGCGCCGGTGGGTGCGGAATTTGAATCCGACTTTCAGGTCCTCGAAGAAGAACCCGCGGCCGACGATGTGCAATGCGTCCTTCAAGCGGTGCTCCTCGATGCGAAATTCTTGAACGTCGGGAATTCTATGCGACAGGTGTGATTGTACGGGCTGCAGCGCGCCTTGTCGGCGTATCCGCACCGAGTCATTACACGTCATCCGCTGACACTGCCACCGCAAATGGCACGCCAAGCGCCTCGAAGTGCCGTTGGCCGCAGCGCACCTTGTCTGCCTCGGACGTGCGCAGTTTAAGGAAGTCACGCGTGCCTTTCGTCTCGCGTACGAAGTAGAGCGTCTTCTCCTCGTGCTTCACGATGGCCCAATCGGGGTTGTACTTCCCGACCGGCGTGTCGATTTCAAACCAGCCCGGCAACTTGACGAAAAGCTTGATGTCGTCGCGCTGATCGAGCTTCTGCGCGAACGCGCGCTCAACCTCTGAGTCGTAGACCACGTACTCGTAGACCGATTTTTGAACTTCAAGGGCGTTCAGGTAGTTGACGAGCTCCTCGTTCTTGAAGAGTAACATTTCCCACTCCGCATCAGCACCGTTGCCGGCCATCCGCTCGTACTTGATGCCTTCCACGAGCAAGCGATGCAGCTCGTGTTTGACGATCGCCGCGACTTGATCGAGAAACCGCTGCGGATTCTGGAACACATCGGCAAGACGTTGCGACTCCTTGAGGATGCGCACGAGCGTGGAACGCGTCAGTTCGGTCTCGTTCTGGAGGTAGGCGAGAATGTCCGGCAGCGCTTTCGTGCAATTCGCTGGCCGCTCTGTAGCCGCGCTAATCGCGGTCGCGGTCACGCCGCCTTTTCGCACCTGCACCTGTCCCGCAGACACGTGGATCGTCGGCGCTTCGATTTGCTCCATGCGGTTGATGGCATCTACTGCGCGCCGCACGAGGCCACCGGTCTCGAACTCCACGCGGTAGGTGGTCTTCGGCTTGATCCGAGTCCAGAGGGCCTGGAACTCGGGACTCAGCGTGACTTCCTTCTTCAGCCGGTTAACGCCCTCGTCCTTGTCTTTTCGGATGTGGCGCTCGATCTGATACGCCGCCAGCAAATCCACGACCGCCGGGGCCAGGTCTCGCTGCGCCTCAGGCAGATCGAGCTTGAAGTCCTTGCGTTGAGGATCGAACGCGGGCTGAATTCGTCCGTCAGCATCAAGCATATTCTGCCCGACCAGCGCGGCTCGTATCGCTTCCGCCGCAACGCGACCAATGGCCTGCTCTGTCCCGTCCACGATCCGCGTCAGCTTGATGAACGCTGTGAACGGCACCTTGCCGAAGGTACCCTTATTATTACCCTCTTTCGAGGGACATTACCTCTTCTTCTTCACCAGCCGCACCCACAGCGCACCCGGGCCGCGGCCGCGGCAGGCGACGAGCTTGCCGCTCCCCTCGCGCAGCACCCGACGCACCATGTCCCGGCTCACCCCGGGGCACGCCTGCTCCAACTGCGCGAGCGTGAACTCCGCCGGCAATTGGCGGATCGACTGCAGCACCTGCTCGGTCTTCGATCCGCGCGGCGCCTGCACGTCGCCTACGCGATCGACGAACTCCCGGTACGCACACTTCAGTATGAAAAGCACGTAATTGATGTAGGGCCAGGGATCATGCTTGCCCTCGTGCCATCCGGCGGAGCTTTGCTCCAGTGTCTCGTAATAGCGCTGCTTGTTCTGCTCGATCAATCGCTCCAGGCTGATATACCGGCCAACCTCGAAACCAAGCTGGTAGCACTGCAACAACAGGAGAAGTCGCGACACCCGGCCGTTGCCGTCGCGAAACGGGTGCACGCAGAGGAAATCGAGATTGAACGCGGCAAGCGCGATCAGGGGGTGGACCCATGCCTCCTTCCGGCAGTCCTCCCAGTCGCGCATCAGCGCGGCCATCGACTCGGGCGTCGCCTTCGCCGGAACCGGCTTGAACCGGACGCGCTCGGTTCCGTCCGCCTCCCGCTCGATGATGTCCCCGTCCTTCGTCTTGTACTTGCCGGCGTCCCAGATCTCGCCTCGGGCCAGGCGGTGGAGTTCCAGCACGGTCTTCTCATTCAGAGGGAGCTTTGCGCCTTCTTCGTGGATGCGCTTGAGCGCATCCCGATAGCCGCGCACCTCCTCCTCGTCGCGGTCACGCAGCAGCGGCGCGCCCAGCACCAGCTCGCGCACGCGCTTTGTTTCGACCACGACCCCTTCGATCCGGTTGCTCGATATCGCGCTCTCGATCAGCGCGTGCTCGCGCAGCGTCTTCAGCCGCTGGGGCGATTGCCTGGTATACAGGATCTGCTTGCCCCGAAATTCTCCGAGGTCCGCCAGATACCAGCTGGTGTTCGCCGGCACGAGCGCGCCGCCGGATTTGAACCGCCGAAGCGTGTTCACGCTCGTTTTCTTTGCCACCGCGTTAATACGACTTCGGCAGTCCGAGCACGCGCTCGGCGATGAAGCACAGGATCAACTGCGGGCTCACCGGCGCGATGCGCCCGATCAGCGACTCGCGCAAGAATCGCTCGACATGGTATTCCTTGGCGTAGCCGTAGCCGCCGTGCGTCATCACCGCCTGCTGGCAGGCGTCAAACGAGGCTTCGCCCGCGAGATACTTCGCCGCGTTCGCCTCCGCGCCGCAGGGCTTGCCGCCGTCATATAGCCACGCGGCCTTGAACACCATCAGGTTCGCCGCCTCGAGCGCCATCCAGCAGGCGGCGAGCGGATGCTGGATCGCCTGGTTCTGCCCGATCGGACGGTCGAACACGATGCGCTCCTTCGCATACTGCGCCGCGCGCTTCACGGCGACGCGCCCGAGGCCGACCGATTCCGCCGCAATCAGGATGCGCTCGGGGTTCATGCCATGCAGGATGTATTCGAAACCCGTGCCCTCCTCGCCGATGCGGTCCGCGACGGGCACCGGCATCGCGTCGAAAAACACCTGGTTGGAATCCACCGCCTTGCGGCCCATCTTCTCGATCTCGCGCACTTCGACGTGCCTGCGGTCGAAGTCTGTATAGAAAAGCGTCAGTCCCTGCGCGGGTTTCGCGCATTCCTCGAGCGGCGTGGTGCGCGCGAGGAGCAGCACCTTCTCCGCAATTTGCGCCGAGGAGATCCAGACTTTCTGCCCGGAGATGTAATAGCGGTCGCCGCGCAGTTCCGCCCGCGTCTTGATGCGCGTGGTGTTCAGGCCGGTATTGGGCTCAGTCACCGCGAAGCAGGCGCGCTCCGTGCCCGCGATCAGCGGCGGCAGCATGCGCTTTTTCTGGGACTCGCTGCCGAAGACCACCACCGGGTTCAAGCCGAAGATGTTCATGTGCACGGCCGATGCGCCCGAGAATCCCGCGCCCGACTCGGAGATCGCCTGCATCATGACCGCCGCCTCGGTGATGCCGAGCCCCGCACCGCCGTGCGCTTCCGGCATCGCGATTCCGAGCCATCCCGCCTGCGCGAGCGCCTGGTGCAGCTCCACCGGAAAGCCGCCCTCGCGGTCGCGCTTCAGCCAATAGTCGTCGCCGAAGCGCGCGCAGATCTTGCCGATCGCGTCGCCGATTGCCTCCTGCTCCTGCGTGAGCGCGAAATCCATCAGCCCCTCCCAAGCCGGTAGGATACGCATGTTCGGGAGGAGCCCACAATGGCGCGGATCAAGGTCAAGAACCCCATCGTCGAGATGGACGGCGACGAGATGACGCGGATCATCTGGCACAAGATCCGCGAAAAGCTGATCCTGCCCTACGTGGACGTGGATCTGAAGTATTTCGACCTCGGCATGGAGAGCCGCGACAGGACGGGGGACCAGATCACGATCGACTCCGCCAACGCGACCAGGCAATTCGGCGTAGCGGTCAAGTGCGCGACCATCACGCCCGATGAGGCGCGCGTGAAGGAGTTCGACCTGAAGCAGATGTGGAAGAGCCCGAACGGCACGATCCGCAACATCCTCGACGGCACGATCTTCCGCGAACCGATCATCTGCCGCAACGTGCCGCGCCTGGTCGGGCACTGGTACAAGCCGGTGGTGGTGGCGCGCCACGGCTTCGGCGACCAGTACCGCGCCACCGAGATCCGGTTCGAGGGCGCCGGCACCATCAGGCTTTCGTTCCAGCCCGCCGACGGGGGGCCGGTGGAAGAACGCGAAGTATTCAAGGCGCCGGGGGCGGGTGTGACGATGGCGATGTTCAACCTCGACGAGTCGATCAAGGGTTTTGCGCGCGCCTGTTTCAACTATGCGCTGCAACGCAACTACCCCGTCTACCTGTCGACCAAGAACACGATCCTCAAGGTCTACGACGGCCGCTTCAAGAACCTGTTCCAGAAGATCTTCGACGCGCAGTTCAAGGAGAAATTCGCCGCTGCGGGGCTCAGCTACGAGCACCGGCTGATCGACGACATGGTGGCGTCGAACCTCAAATGGAGCGGCGGCTACCTCTGGGCGTGCAAGAACTATGACGGCGACGTGCAATCGGACACCGTCGCCCAGGGCTACGGCTCGCTCGGACTGATGACCTCGGTGCAGATGTCTCCCGACGCGTCCGCGGTCGAGGCGGAAGCCGCGCACGGCACCGTGACGCGCCACTACCGGCTGCATCAGCAGGGCAAGCCGACCTCGACCAACCCGATCGCCTCGATCTACGCCTGGACGCGCGGGCTGCAATACCGCGCCCGCATGGACAACACTCCGATCGTGGAGACCTTCGCGCTTCTGCTCGAGAAGGTGTGCGTGGACACCGTGGAATCGGGAAGGATGACGAAGGACCTTGCGACCCTGATCCGGCCGGACCACCCCTACCTCACGACCGACCAGTACCTCGATGAAGTCGCGGCCGAGCTCGGGCGGAGGATGAAATAGTTTGCGCTGGAAACCCGCCCGGGCATCCGGTTACTCCAAAGAAAATCGGCCCCGCAATCATTGTCTCAACGTCGAGCCCGGATAACGTGTCCAGCTTCCCCGCCGTATTCCAATTTGAAAAATGGATTAACGGAAAGGTTCTCCTCAGGTGATAAGATGCACTCATTCTCGCGTGAACGGCTCAGAAAATTGGACTTGAAACTCCCTCCCGAGATTGACGCTGCGCTCGCACGTGAGGCGAGGCGCGCTCACAAGCCGAAATCGGCGCTGCTGCGACGAGCGGTCGAGGCGTACCTAGAGGAACTCGCGGACGTGCGTGCGGTCGAGGTCGCTCGCAGTCAGGGCGCAACGCCGATTCCCTGGGCCGAGGTCAAGCGCCGGCATGGCTTGGCGGGTTGAGTTTCTGCCGACGGCCGACAAGGCTTTCGGGAGACTCGACCGTCAGCAGCAACGGCGTATCCAGAAGTTCATCGAATCACGGCTGCAGACGGATCACGATCCGCACGGACTGGGCAAGGGCTACACCGGCCCGCTCAAGGGATACTGGAAATATCGCGTTGGCGATTACCGGCTTGTGTGCGAGATTCAGGACCAGATGCAGACGATTCTCGTTGTCACAATTGGCGACCGCAAAGACGTATACCGCTAGCAACCAGCGATGAGATTGCGCAGCGTCGAATTGCAGATGGCCGGGACCGCGGCCGCGGCCGAATTCCTGGAAAGCGTATGGCGGCTGGCGCCGGCCGGCACGCACGGCGGCACGCGCTATTTTCGCGGCACCGGTGATCATCGGTTCATCCTTTCCATCACCGAAGCGCAGGCGCCCGCGGTCACGGCGATCACGTTTTCTGGTTCACCTGCAGAGATCGATCGGGTGCATGCGCGGATTCGCCGCGCTGGCATACCGGGCAAGGCCGTCGGCGCCTTCGACATGCCGGGCGGCGGTTCGGGGTTCGTAGTGCAGGGTCCCGAGGCGCAGAGCTATCGCTTCGTCACCGAGACCGAACGGCCGGCGCGGCTGGCGGGTCGCGACCAGCCGATCCAGATTACGCACGCGGTCCTGAACGCGCGTGATGTCGCGGCGAGCGAGCGTTTCGCACTCGAGGTGCTCGGGTTCAAGGTGTCGGACCGCACGCGGATGATGACTTTCGTGCGCTGCAACCACAAGCACCACTGCGTCGCCTACGTGCACTCCGACGTGCCGTCGCTCAATCACATTGCGTTCGAGATGGACGACGTCGAAGCCGTGATGCGCGGCTTCGGGCGCATGCGCGATTCGGGCATCGATTCCGTCTGGGGGCCCGGCCGCCACGGCCCCGGCAACAACGTCTTCGGCTACTTCATCGCCCCGTTCGGCGGCGTGATCGAGTACACGGCCGAAGTGTCCGAAGTGGACGACAGCTACAGGGTCGGCGGCCCGGAAGACTGGACGTGGCCGCCCGGACGCATCGACCACTGGGGCATGTCGAAGAAAGACCTCGCGTTAATCTCCCCCGCGGAACGTGTGTTCCGCTTTCCGGACGCACTTCCGGGATGAAGGTGAGATCGATGACCGATTGCGTGGATATCCACACCCACATCGTCCCCGAGCGCTTCCCTCCCTACGCCGGTACCGCCAAAGATGTTGCGTGGCCGTCGATGGCGGATGCCCATGCGTGCCACAAGCATGTGATGATCTCCGGCAAGACCTACCGGACCGTGTCCGACGGTTGCTGGAGCGTGCCGCGGCGCATCGAGGACATGGGCGCGATGCGCATCGCGCGTCAGGTCCTCTCGCCGATGCCCGAGTTGCTCTCCTACTGGCTGCCGCTCGATGACGCGCAAGCGCTGATCGGCTATCTCAACCACCAGATCGCGGAAATGATTGCCCGCGCGCCCGAGCGCTTCGTCGGCCTGGGCGCGGTGCCGCTGCAGGACGTGGACAGCGCGATACGCGAGCTCGAACACGTCATCGGCAGCCTCAGGTTTGCCGGGGTCGAGATCGCGAGCCACGTCAACGGCGTGTCGATCGGCGACGCACGCTTCGAGCCGTTCTTCGCCGCAGCGGAGCGTCTGGGCGCGGCGGTGTTCGTCCACGCACTGCGCCCGGCGGGCCAGGAGCGAATCGTCGGCGCATTTCCCGAGCAGGCCGTGTGCTTCCCGGGCGACATCGCGCTGGCCGCGGCATCGCTGATCACCGGCGGAATCGCCGCGCGGCATCCGCGGCTGCGCATCGCGTTCAGCCACGGCGGCGGCGCGCTTGCGATCCTGCTGCCGCGGCTGGTGCACGCGTGGAACAAGATCTCCGCGGCGAAGGCGTCGCTGCCCGAGTCGCCGGCCGTTTGCGCGCGGCGGTTCTTCTACGACACGCTGGTGTTCGAACCGCAGGCGATCCGGTTCCTGGTCGCAAGCTTCGGCGGGTCGCAGATCGTGGTCGGCAGCGACTATCCGTTCAACATGGGAGAGGACGATCCGCTGGGCACGCTCGAGCGCGCCGATTTCGACGCCGCGCTGTTCGACGCCATCACCCGCGCAAACGCGCTGCGCTTTCTCGGCATCGGCGGCGGATGAAGCGCAGTCAGTGTGCCCCGGTGCGCCTGACCTTGGCGGGGTCCTCGCCGTAGGGCGGCGAGTAGATCACCATCACCTGCGCGCGCTCGCTGGTCACCGTGAATACATGAGGCGCGTCGGCGGGAAAAAAGCAGCAGTCCCCTTGCTGCATTTCGAATGCGTCGCCCGCCACCTCCACCTGCGCCGCGCCCTCGAGCAGGTAACAGACCTGCTCGATGCCCGGATGCGAATGCGGCAACGCGCCTTGGCCGCGCTCGACCTCGCCGATCAGCACTTCGACGTTCTTCGCACCGACCGTCTGCGCGCCGATCAGCCGGAAGTTGCGCGTGCCGGTGTGATTCGCCGGCGCGTACGGCGCGACGTCACTCTTGCGGACCAGATACCTGCTTGGCATGCATGCCTCCGGAAGCGGCCGTTGCTTCGGCCGTTGCGTGTAGCGCCGGTTCCGGCGCCGCAAGCTCGCGGCGCCCGACCAGCAGCATATAGGCGGTCGGAATGACGTAGAGCGTGAACAGCGTGCCGAGCAGCAGCCCGCCGACCACCACCCAGCCGATCGGCTGCCTCGCCTCGGCGCCGGCGCCCGTCGCGAGGGCCAGCGGCACCGAGCCGAGCACCATCGCACCGGTGGTCATCAGGATCGGCCGCAGGCGCAGCGCGGAAGCGTCGATCACGGCTTCGCGCGCGGCATGGCCGCGCTCGCGCATCTGGTTGGCGAACTCGACGATCAGGATGCCGTGCTTGGTGATCAGGCCGATCAGCATCACCAGCCCGATCTGCGAATACACGTTCAGCGTGCCGCCGCTCAACTTCAGCGCGAGCAGCGCGCCGGTCATCGCCAGCGGCACCGTCAGCATGATCACGAACGGCGAGGTGAAACTCTCGAACTGCGCCGCCAGCACCAGGTAGATGAAGGCGAGCGCGAGCAGGAAGGTCACTGCCAGCGCAGCCCCGGATTCGCGAAACTCGCGCGAGGGCCCGTCCAGTTCGGTGCGCGCGCTCGCATCGAGCGTCTCGTTCGCGGCGGCATCGAGCTGATCGAGCGCCTCGCCGAGCGTGTAACCGGGTGCGATGTTGGCCGAAAGGACCGTCGCGCGCAGCCGGTTGAAGTGGTTCAGCTCCTTCGGCCCGACGCTTTCGCGCATCCGCACCAGATTCGACAGCTGGACCAGACGCCCGTCGCGCGCGCGCACGAAGATCGAGGTCAGGTCGGTGGGCGTATCGCGGTCCTTCGCTTCGAGCTGCACGATGACGTCGTACTGCTTGCCCTCGCGCTTGAAGCGCGTCACCTGGCGGCCGCCGAGCAGCGTTTCCAGCGTGCGGCCGATCGTCTCCACGTCGATGCCCATGCCCGCGGCCTTTTCGCGGTCGATCTCCACCGACAGCTGCGGCTTGTTGAGGCGCAAGTCCGTGTCCGGGTTTGCGATCGCCTTCGATGCGCGCGCCTTGTCGAGCAGCGCATTGGTCATGCGTTCCAGGTCTTCGTAGGAGTTCGCCTGCACCACGTACTGCACCGGAGGATTGCGGAAACTCTGGCCGAGCGACGGCGGATTGATCGGGAACGCGAGCACGCCGGGCAGGCCGCCGAAGAGCTTCGGCGCGAGCTCGGCCGTCACGTCCTGCGTCTTGCGCTTGCGCTCTTCCCACGGGTAGAGCTGGCTGAACGCGATGCCGAGGTTGACGGGGTTCGGGCGGTCCAGGCCCGGCGCAACCGCGGTGAAGTAGGCCTGAATCTCCGGAACCTTGGCGTACATCGCCTCGACCTGCCGCAGGTAGCCGTCGGTGTAGTCCACCGACGCCCCTTCGGGCGCCAGCAGGAGCGTGATGAAGAAACCGCGGTCCTCGCTCGGCGACAGTTCGGACTTGAGCGACTGGAACAGCAGGACGGCTCCGCCCGCGACCAGCGCGAAGATGCCGACCACGATCCAGCGGGCATTGAGCGCCGCGCCGAGCGTGCGGCGGTATCCGCTGGTCATGGCCTTGAAGAAACGCTCCATCGCCATGTAGAGCCGGCCGTGCGACTCGTGCCCCTTGAGGATCTTTGCGCACATCATCGGCGTGAGCGTGAGCGCTACAAAACCTGAAACCACGACTGCGGCCGCCACGGTGAGCGCGAACTCGGTAAACAGCTTCCCGGTGCTGCCGGTCATGAACCCGAGCGGCGCGAACACCGCCGTAAGCGTCAGGCTCATGGCGATCACCGCGAACGCGATCTCGCGGGAACCGTCGATGGAGGCCTGCAGCGGCGGCTTGCCCATTTCGACGTGACGGTGGCAGTTCTCCAGCACCACGATCGCGTCGTCCACCACCAGGCCGATGGCGAGCACCAGGCCGAGCAGCGTCAGTACGTTGACGGTGAATCCCATCAGGTACAGGAAGAAAAACGCGCCGACCAGCGACACCGGGATGGTGACGAACGGAATCAGCGTCGAGCGAAACGAGCGCAGGAAGATGAAGATCACCACCATCACCAGCACCACCGCCTCCACCATCGTATGGTAGACGCCGTCGATCGAGCGCTCGATGAACAGCGACGAGTCGAACGCGATGTTCAGCGTCATGCCGGCCGGCAGAGCGGGTTGCATGCGTTGCATCTCGCTCTTGACGGCCTGCGCGACCGAGAGCGTGTTGGCGGTGGACTGCTTGACGATGCCGAGGCCGACCGCGGGAAGGCCGTTCACGCGCACGATGTTGCGCTCGTCGAGCGCGCCCAGCCGCGCGATGCCCACGTCCTTCAGGCGCACCGGATAGCCGCGCGCCTCGGTGACGATCATCTCGTTGAACTGCGCTTCGGTCTGCAGGTCCGCCTCGGTGAGCACGGTGAACTCGCGCTGCGAGGATTCGATCCGGCCCGACGGAATCTCCACGTTCTGCCGGCGCAGCGCGGCCTCGACATCCTGCGGCGTCAGTCCGAACGCTGCCAGCCGGTCGCGGTCGATCCACAGCCGCATCGCGTAGCGCCGCTCGCCGCCGATGATCACCGAAGCGACGCCGGGCAGCGTCTTCAGGCGGTCGGCGACGTATCGGTCCGCGTGGTCCGAGATTTCCAGCGCCGTATGGCGTTCGGACGAAAGCCGCAGCCAGATGATCGCCTGCGCGTCGGCCTCGATCTTGGAGACGACCGATTCGTCGGCCGCCGCGGGCAGCAGCGAGCGAACGCGGGCGACGCGGTCGCGCACGTCGTTCGCCGCCGAGTCGACGTTGCGCTCGAGCACGAACTCGACGGTGATCTGGCTCACCTCTTCGCGCGACACCGACTTGATGGTGCGCACCCCCTCGATGCCGGAGAGCGAATCCTCCAGCGGCTGGGTGATCTGCGATTCGATGACCTGCGGACTGGCGCCCTTGAAGACCGTGCGCACCGAGACGACCGGCGTGTCGATCTTCGGGTACTCGCGCACCGACAGGCGCTGGAAGGAGATCA
>JBGOTT010000058.1:0-16127 GCA_041476585.1 Gammaproteobacteria bacterium
CGCCCGCCTTGGCGCGGTGCAGTTCGACCGCCGCCTTGAGCGCGCTGTAGGCGAGGCTCTGGATCTTGCCGTCGAGCGCAAGCGTCAGGTCGCGCCCGTCCTGCGCCGCGCGCACCGAGCCGACGTCCTCGACGATGCGCCCGAGCCGGTCCTTGATGACGCGCCGGCTGCCGGCGCTTCCCGCCAGCGTCTTCTGGTAGGCGAGTTCGACGCCCTCCTGGCCGCTGTCCTCGACACCGGTGAAGCCGATCACGTGGGTCATGACCTCGCCGCCCGGGTAGTAACGGCGGTATTCGCGCATCTGATGTATGCCGGGGATGCCGAGCGCAGCCACCTGTTCGGCGGTCTCCGGCGCGATCTGGCGCTTCAGGTAGACGAAATCGCGCTCGGCGTCGGCGAGCTTCGCTTGCAGTTCGCGCGCATCCAAACCGAGCAGCTTCGCCAGGCGCGCAAGCTGCGCGGGGCCCGCGCTCACATCCTCCGGGATCGCCCACACCGACTTGACGGGCGTCGAGATCGCGAGCGCCTCGCCGTTGCGATCGAGGATGCGGCCGCGCGTCGCGGGCGTTTCGATGACGCGGGAGTAGCGCGATTCCCCTTTCATCTGCAGGAAGTCGGTATTCACCGCCTGCAGGTAGAGCGAGCGCCCGACCAGCACTGCAAACGCAGCCAGCAGGACGAGCAGCACGAAACGCGAGCGCCACAGCGGCAAACGCACGATTGCCGGGGATGACGAGAAGCTCATTTCCCAGCCGCCTCGAGTTCCACTACCCGCACGCGGCGCGGGTCGGGCGCGCGCATCCCGAGCGATCCGCCGGCGATGCGCTCGACGCGCGCGTGCAGCCCCCAGGTGCTCGCTTCGAGCTGCAACTGGCCGTATTCGACGTCCAGTTCGCGGCTGCGCGCCTGCTCGCGTTCGAGCTCGGAGAAGCCCTTTCTCGCCTGGTGCTGCGAGGTAATCAGGCCGAGCGCGCAGGCAAGCAGCAGCGCGAGCAGCACCAGGTTCAGCTTCGCCACGCCGCCTCCGTACCCGTCGCAAGGAGCGCACTCGTGCGCTCGGCGACCCTCATGATCGCGCTGCGCGCGCGCGGATTGGCGGCGACCTCGTCGGCGCATGCGCGCACCGGCTTGCCGATCAGTTTCACCAGCGGCGCGGGCATTTCGGATTCGCGCAGCGGCAGGCCGCGCGGCACCGGTGGCCGCGCACTGCGCGCAAGGAACCGCTTGATGATGCGGTCCTCGAGCGAGTGGAAGCTGATCACCGCGAGGCGCCCGCCCCGAGACAGGCGCTCGAGCGCCAGCGGCAGCATCAGCGACACGTCCTCAAGCTCCTGATTGAGGAAAATCCGTAGAGCCTGAAAGGTGCGCGTCGCCGGGTCCTGGTGAGCCTCGCGCGTGCGGACTGCCTGACCCACGAGCTGGGCAAGTTGGCGCGTTGTTCGGAGGGGTTGTTCTGTCCGAGCAGCAACAATCGCCTTTGCAATCTGTTGAGCAAACCGTTCTTCGCCATACTCACGGATCACCTCCCTGATCTCGGATTCACCTGCATGCGAAAGCCATTGCGCCGCCGATTCGCCGTGCGTCGGGTCCATGCGCATGTCGAGCGGGCCGTCGAGACGGAACGAAAACCCGCGCTCCGGCGTCTCGAGCTGCGGTGAGGACACGCCCAGGTCGAACAGCATTCCGTCCACGCGCGCGATCCCCAGCGCGTCGAGCACCTCGGACAGCGCCGAAAAGCGCGCGTGACAGATGGTGAAGCGCGGATCCCTGACCTCGGCCGCCGCCGCAACGGCCTGCGGATCTCGATCGAGCGCGATCACGCGGCCGCGCGATCCGAGCTTTTCCAACAGCGCGCGGCTGTGCCCGCCGCGCCCGAACGTTGCGTCGAGGTAGATGCCCGCCGGTTTCGGCGCCAGTGCGCAAAGCGCCTCGGCGAGCAGCACCGGCCGGTGTTCTGTGCGCGGCGCCATGGGCCTCGCTCACAGCGAGAAATTCTCCATGCCCGGCGGCACGCCTCTGCCCGATGCCAGGTCCTTCTCGAGCTTCGCGCGGCGCAGCGCGTCGTCCCAAAGCTCGAAGTACTGGCCCTGCCCGAGCATCATCGCGTCGCGCTCGAGACTGGCGTGCCTGCGCAGCGCCGGTGAAACCAGGATGCGGCCCGAGCTGTCGGGCGCAAGGTGCTCTTCGAAGCCGAGCAGCAGGCGCTTCCACGCGCTGGTCTGCGGATTGAAACTCGGAAATTTTTCGACTTGCGCGCGCACCGGCTCCCAGGCGCGGCGCGGGTAGAGCAGCACGCAGCCGTCGGGATGCGCGGTCAGCACCAGTTCGCCGCCGTCCGACGCCAATGCATCGCGATGACGCGTAGGCACCGCGAGACGGCCCTTCGCGTCGAGTGTAATGACCGTTGCGCCGTGAAACGTTCCACCCATTTGCGCTTGTCTCCGGCAAATTCGTTGCGCAAACCCCGAATTCGCCACTTTTTTCTACGTTTTTCCACTTTAATGTAAGGAGTAGCCCGTGGTCAAGCCCTCAATTGGCAAATTTCCTAGATCTGACAAAGACTTAGCTGAGATTCTGAAGACGCAAATGCGGACAACAAAAGAATACATAAAAACAATCTGTTACAAATCATACTCAATCTTGTTTCTCAAGAAATAATGCAGCGTGCGCTCACATTTTCGACGCATGCTAGATTTGTTCGTGCTTTCTCCGCTCGAAGTCATCCGCTCCTACCCACCGCACGACTACACGCTCGGCGGACTGCTCGCGAGTCGCGCGCGGCATGCGGGCTTTCTGCTTTATCCGGCGACGACCTACGCAACGTTCCAGAGGCAGATCGAAGGCGCGGCGGGAATGCTGCTCGCGCGCGGCATCGACCATGGCGAGCGCGTCGCGGTGATGCCGCGCAACAGCGATCACTACGTGCTGTTGTTCTTCGCGCTCGCGCGCATCGGCGCGATCATGGTGCCGGTGAACCCGGACTTCGGCGCGCGCGAAGCCGGCTACATCCTCGCTCACGCCGCGGTATCGGCCGTTGCCGCGAGTGAGGCGGCGCTACCGGTGGTGCGTGAAGCGATTGCGGGCATGGAGGTACAGCCTTGGCTGATGCTGATGGACGGTGAGGCCGGCGATGTTCCCCACATCGCACCAATGATCGAAAGCGGTGCGCAGGTGACTGCGCGCGCGATTGCCGAATGGTGCCGCGAGCGCTTCGCGGCGATCAAGCAGCCGCGTTATGTCGTCTTCGTCGAGTCGCTGCCGGTGACCGCGACGCAGCGCGTGCAGAAATTCCAGCTGCGAAGCGACAGCACGCTGCTGGAGCGCGCCGTGGATCTGGAAAAACGCTAATCGCTCCCGCGAAAGCGGGAGCCCGGATTCCCGCTCAGCGCAGCAGCTTGTATTCCCCACCCCGCTCCACCGCGCGCTTGTAGGCCGGCCGCGCATGGATGCGCTCGAGAAACGCCATCAGCTTCGGCCGGCTTGCATCGAGCCCGCCGCGCGCCGCGGCCGCTTCGAGCGGAAAACTCATCTGGATGTCCGCTGCGCTGAACTCCCTGCGCGCGAACCATTCGCTGTTGCCGAGCTCGGCTTCCATGAAATCGAGATGCCGCGCGATGTTCGGCTCGATGAACGAACTCTTCGCCTTGCCCGCGATCGCGCGCGCGACCGGGCGGACGAAGAACGGCATCGGCCCCTTTTCGATGCGGTCGAAGATCAGCTTCATCAGCAGCGGCGGCATCGCCGAGCCTTCGGCGTAATGCAGCCAGTAGGTGTAGCGCAGCCGCTCGGGTGTTCCGGACGGAGGAACCAGCCGGCCGGCGCCGTAGCGTTCCACCAGATACTCGACGATCGCGCCGGATTCGGCGATCGTCAGTTCGCCATCGGTGATGACCGGCGACTTGCCGAGCGGATGCACCGCGCACAGCGCCGCCGGCGCCAGCATGGTTTGCGCATCGCGCTGGTAGCGCTTGATGTCGTATTCGACGCCCAGTTCCTCGAGCAGCCACAGCACGCGCTGCGAGCGGGAGTTGTTGAGGTGGTGGACGATGACCATGGAGTCGTTCTCGCACTACGAAATCAGGCGGACGGTTGCAACCCCAAGCAGCACCAGCATGACCATCGCGAACGCATTGATCGTCACGCCATGCCGGACGCCCTGGTTCAGGCGGGAGAAATAGCGCTGTGCCTCCGGAATCTCGCTCGCGGCGTCTGCCTCGATTGCGGCGCCGACGCTTTTCGCCGCGCTGATTCCCGGCCGGTTGCGAACGTCTCCGAGCCAGAACAGGATCGTCGCGCCAAAACCGAGCAGCGGCACCACCCAGGTGAATGAGCTCATCATGGTCGACGACTGCATCCACGCAAAAAGCGCTGTCAGCGCGGCATACACCGTTCCCCATCCCGCGAATATCTTGAAACTCAACGCGGATGCGAATCGGAGTTGCACGAACACTTGTTTGTAACGTACGTCAATCGGGACGGGCATGTATGGCCTCCGAACTTTAGTGCTCAGGTACTCCGCAACCTCGACCAGATTACCGTCGGGATCGCGCAGGTAAATCGACCGTATCGGCCCGAGCGCGCCGCGCCGCGCGACGGGCCCGGTATCGATGGTGATGTTCTCGGCGCGCAATTGCGCGATCACTTCATCCAGCGCAACGGCCGCAAGCAGACAGAAATCCCCTGCGCCGAACGTCGGCGTCTTCGCCTTGGTCGGCGTCTCGGTCGAACGGTCCTGCAGATTGATCTTCAGATCGCCGAAGCGCAGCGCATGGCGCGGCTGCCCCTCAGGCCCGCGAAAAAACTCCCGCTCGAAACCCAGCGCGCGCTCGTAGAATCGCGTGGTCGCCTCGATGTCGCTTACCGTGAGGACGACATGGTCCAGCCGGTCTGCAAGAGGCTTCATGCGCGCGCTCTATTGCTTCGGAATGCCCGCCGCCGTGATGATTCGCATGTAGGCGTCCATCTCCTGGCGCACGAACCGCGCGAATTCCTCGGGCGGCATGTCCATCGTGTCGTTGCCCAGGTTCGAGAGCTTCTCGCGCACGCCGGGATCGGCAAGCGCCCTGCGCACGTCGGCGGAAATCTTCGCAACAATGTCCGCCGGCGTCCCCGCAGGCGCCCACACGCCGAACCACAGGGGCGCGTCGGCGCCGCTCACGCCCGCCTCCCCCGTGGTTGGCACGTCCGGCAGTTGGCTGTTGCGCTTCGGGGTGCTGACTGCGAGCGCACGCAGCCTTCCGCTCCTGATGTTCGACATCGCCGCCGAAATCGGCGCCCAGTAGCAGTCCACCGATCCGCTCAGCAGGCTGGTAACCACTTCCGGTGTGCCCTTGAACGGAACCTGCGTAACCTTGATTCCCGAAGCCGCGACAAACCGCTCGGTGTTGAGGTGCGTGCCGCTGCCGATGCCGGCATGGCCGAAGTTGAGCGCGCCCGGCTTTGCCCGCGCAGCATTGACGAGGTCCATCAACGTGGCGTACGGGGAGTTCCCGGCGACCACCAGGACGTTGGGCTGCACCGCCAACGGCACGACATCGATGAAATCCTTCAGCGTGTCGTAGGGCAGCTTGGCGTAGATCGCGGGGTTGACCGAGTGCGCGGACGAATTGATGAGCAGCGTGTAGCCGTCCGGCGCCGCCCTGGCCACCACCGCCGAACCGATCGAGCCGCCCGCGCCGGAGCGGTTCTCGGGCACCACCGGCTGTCCCCAGTACTCTGAGACTTTCTGCATCACGATGCGCCCTACGATGTCGGTGGAACTGCCGGGCGTAAACGAGATGATTAGGTGCACCGGCTTGTTCGGGTATCCCTGTGCGTGCGCCTGCAGCGCGCATGCCGCGACAAGTGCCGTCAGAATCTTGAGCGCAGTATTCATTTCTTCCTCGTCATCAGGAAAGCCCGTCGCCTACCGGCACGTTTTCGGGCGCGAGCTTGAGCCCCGAGGCTTCCGCCTGCTGCACGAGCAGCGTAGCGAAATCCTGCTCCGTCACGCCGCGCCCCATCATCGCCTGGATCAGGTCGCGCGTTGCGGCGGCAAGCGGCATCGGCACTTCGAAACGCCGGCCCGCGTCGAGCCCCAGGTCCATGTCCTTGCGCAGCAGATACGGCGTGAATGTCACTTTGAAGTCCAGATTGACGAATGCAGGCGTCTTGTAGCGCGTAAAGGTCGAGCCCATCACGCTCTGGTTCATGAATTCGAGAAACGCGTGGCGCGGCACCCCCGCCTTCTGCGCCAGCACCGTGATCTCGGCGAGCGATTGGGTGACCACGCCGAGGAACACGTTGTGACAGATCTTGACGATGCGCGCGAGCTCCCCTTCGCCGACGTAACTCGCCGCCGGCGCGATCAACTTCAGGTAGGGCAGCGCCTGGTCGAACGCGCGCTTCGGACCCGAGCATACGAACGACAGCCGCCCGGCCTTGATCACCTTGGCGTTGCCGCTCACCGGCGCAGCGAGGTACTCGATGCCGCGTGCGGCGAGAAGCTTGCGCAGTTCGGCCGAGCCTTCGAGCGAGATCGAGGAGCATTCGATCACCATGCGCGGCACCTGCTTCGCGCCATCGAGCATCGTCGCGATGACCTGCCTGACATCGTCCCAGGTGGCGACCATGCAGAACACAATCTCGCACGCTGTGAGTTCGCTCACGCGGTCGGCGATTTTCGCGCCGTACTGCTCCAGCGGCTCGGCCTTGGCGCGTGTGCGGTTCCACGCCAGCACGCTCGCGCCGCCTCTGGCAAGGCGCGCGGCCATCTCATAGCCCATGCGGCCGGTGCCGATCCAGCCGAGTGTCGCTTCAGTAGGGGTTGGCAATCGGAAGCTCCTCAGCGGGATACAGCGAAATGATCTGCGCGCCCTTGTCAGTGAGGATCACCTCCTCTTCGATGCGCGCCGCCGAGATTCCATCGCTCGCCGGGCAGTAGGTCTCGACCGCGAACACCATGCCGGCTTTCAGCTCGATCGGTTCGCGAAACGAGGTGAGGCGGGAAATCAGCGGGCGCTCGTGCAGGCCCAGGCCGAGCCCGTGGCAGAAGTTCAGGCCGAAGGCGTCCATCTCGCTGGCGAACCCGGCCTGTTCCGCTTTCGGCAGCGCGCGCGCAACCTTGTCGCTCGACACGCCGGGCTTGAGGAGAGCAATCGCTTTGTCCATCCAATCGCGCGCCTTTGCGTACGCGGTGCGCTGCGAGCTGGTGGCCCGCCCGACGTTGAAGGTGCGGTAGTAGCAGGTGCGGTAGCCCATGAACGACTGGATCACGTCGAAGAACGCCTGGTCGCCCGGGCGGATCAGCCGGTCGGTGAAATTGTGCGGGTGCGGCGAGCAGCGCTCGCCGGAGATCGAGTTGATCGCCTCGACGCAGTCCGAGCCCATTTCATACAGGCGCCCGGTGGCAAGTGCGACGATTTCGGAGTCCGTCACGCCGGGCTTCAAGGCCTCCGCGATGTCCTGGTAGACGCCGTCGACCATGGCCGCGGCCATGTTGAGCAGGGTCAACTCGTCGATGTTCTTCACCTCGCGCGCCTCCAGCATCACCTGCTGTCCGTCGCGCACCTCGATGCCGAGACGCTGCAGCTCGAACAGCATCGGCGGCTCGACCACGTCGAGTCCCAACGGCAGTTCGGCCACGCCCTCCTCGACCAGGATCGCCTTGATCTCCTTCGCCGCGTCGCGAAACAGGGTGATATCGGAACCCACCGCGCCGCGCATGCCGAGCAGGCCCGCGCGGCAATGATCATGATGCAGCCATGGCGCATGCAGCTTGTGGTGCCGCGCCGCCGAGCCGAAGTCCCAGATGTACGGGTCGCCGTTGCCCGTGAGAAGGGAATAGCGCGTGAGCTTGTCGCGCGCCCACTCGCCGATCACGGTGCTGGTGGTGTAGCGGATGTTGTGCTGGTCGAACGAGAGCAGCGCACCGAGCCCCGAGCGGGCGAGCGCGTCGCGCACGCGCGCGAGGCGGTAATCGTGCAGGCGACGGAAGTCGACGCGCTCTTCGAAATCGACCTGCGTGTGGCCCGGCGCCGGCACCGGGCGGCTCCAGTTGTGGCGCGGGTCGATGTCGTCGGGACGGATATGCTTCGGCTCAGGCTTTTTCTTCCGGGCCATTCGCTGGGGTCCTGTTGCGGGCGTTTTCTGTGCGCGTAGTTTACGCTGACGCGGCTGGGGGAATCGAAGGTGTAAGATTCGCGGAAAAAAGTAACCGACCCGGTGCGCTCATTTCCGATCTGACCGAAGCGGCAGCTTCGACTTCGCGGTTTGCAAGGTTCGCGTGCCCGTTGACCGGCGCGGCCGTGGTGGCGCTCGGCGCGGTGGTCATGGCCGGCTGGTTCGTTCGCGAGCCGCCCCTGGTCCAGGTGGTCCCTGGTGCGATCGCCACGGTCTTCAACACCGCGCTCAGCTTCCTGCTGGCGGGACTTGCACTGATCGCGCTCGACTCACCCCGGCCCAGGCTCGCCATCGCGCTCGCCGCCGCGCTGCTCGGCGTCGCGGCTGTCACGCAGGCGCAATACCTTTTCGGCGCCGATTTCGGCACGGACTGGCCCTCGCTGCACGCGTGGCTCGACGACGGCAATCCTCGCCCCGGTCGGACGTCGCTACCGGCATCGCTCGGTTTCGCGCTGTTCGGCGCGGCGGTGATTCTCGCGGTGCGCGGGGGACCGGGGTCCGCCGGACTGCCGCGCACGCTGTGCTGGCTGCTCGTCGCGCTTGCGGCGGTCAATCTCGCCGCGTACCTGTTCCAGCTCGATGACCTGTTCGTCGCCCTCCGGTTTCCGCGCACGGGCGTGCTGACTTCGGCAGGGGCGCTGGCGCTCGGCCTCGCATTCCTCTCCAGCCGCAGGGGGCATGCGCGCGCGTCGCGCGATGGCGCCGCGGCGCGCGAGCGGATCACCGTCACCGCGGCGCTGCTGCTCGTGTCGTTCACCGCCGTGGCCGGGGTGGCGACTCTCGCGGTGATGGAGGAACGGATGCGCGGCGCGCTGGGCGAATCGCTGCTCGCCACGCTGCACGGCCGCGGCGATCTTCTCGAATATATCGTGAGCGACGCCGAGCGCACGGCCAAGGCGGTTGCCGGCGCTCCGGGGATCGTGCGCAACATGCGCGAGATGATCGCAACCCGCCGGGTGCTCGAAGCGAACCTCGAATTCATGCGGGCGGTGGCGCACAACTTCGTCGACACCGGCCTCACGGCGGTGACGATTCGCGATCCGGACGGCCAAGTCTTGGTGCGGGTGGGCCGACCGGCATCGGAGCCGGCACTGGAGGTCGTGCTGAATACGCCGCAGCGGTCGGTCCTGCTGTGGGACGCACGGATGCTGCTCAGGACCGAAGTCGAGATGCGCGATTCAGGCGGCATCGTCGGCTCGGCGCTGGTGGAGCAGCCGTTGCCGGACTTCACCCTCATGTCCGGGGACGCCGCGCACCTCGGCGAGACGGGAGAGATCGGGCTGTGCGCGCGCCGCGGCGAGCGCCTGCGGTGCTTCCCCACGCGCCTCAATCCGCGCGCGTTCGAGACCGCGCTGGAAAGCGCGGCCAAGAAACCGCTTCCGATGACGCTCGCGACCGGCGGAAAGTCCGGCGCGGTCCGCACGCTCGACTACCGGCGGCAGCCCGTCATCGCGGCGCACGCGCCGGTCGGCGCTCTGGGTCTGGGGATGGTGTTCAAGATGGACACCGTCGAGATCTACGCGCCGGTCCGGAACCGGATCGTGCTCGGCGCCGCGCTGCTCGTGACTCTGGTGGTTGCGGGCACGCTGCTGCTGCGCTCCAAGATCCGGCCGCTGGTCGAGCGCCTGGTCCGTGCAGAGGACGCCGCGCGAGAGAGCGCCGAGCGCCTGAGGGCAATCGCCGACAATGTTCCGGCGCTGGTCTCCTACGTGGACGACAAGAAGTGCTTCCGCTTCGCCAACGCGACCTACGAGAAGTGGTTCGGCCTGCGGAGCGAGCAGATGATCGGCCGCACGATGCGCGAGGTCTGGGGCGAAGAGCGGTACCGGGAGAACGGGCCTCGTGTCGAGCGCGCGCTCGCCGGAGAAACCGTGATCTTTGACACCACGTTTCCCGGCGATGGCGGCGAGCGGCACCTGCGCGGCACCTACATTCCCGACCGGGACGCGAGCGGCCGCGTGCGGGGCATGTACGTGCTAGCGAGCGACGCGACGCAGTCCGTCGAGACGCAGCGCAGGCTCGACGGTGCCAAGGAGCGGCTGCAGCTCGCGCTCGATGGCTCGGGCGCGGCGCTGTGGGACACGAACCTGCTGACGCGCGAGGTGGTGCTGAGCGAGCGCTGGGCGCAGATGCTAGGCGAACCGCCCGGAGAGACGCGCACCACGGTCGAGCGGTTGATGGCGCTGGTGCATCCTGACGATCTGCAGGACGCGGTGGACAACTCGCGACGCGCGCTGACCGGCGAGACCTCCGAGTATGCAGGGGAACATCGCGTGCGCATGCGCGACGGCGGATGGATCTGGATCCTGTCGCGCGGCAAGGTCGTCGAGCGCGACGCGGCGAATGGCCGCGCGTTGCGCATGGCCGGCACCAACGTCGACATCACCGCGCGCAAGCTCGCCGAAAGGCGCATGGAGCATCTGGCGCACTACGATGCGCTGACCGGCGCCGCCAATCGGGTATTGTTCGTCGATCGCCTGAACCAGGCGCTGGCGCGCGTGCGCAGGGGTGGCGCCGCGATCGCGTTGCTGTACCTCGACATCGACACGTTCAAGTCGGTCAACGACCGGCTGGGTCACGCGGCCGGAGATGCGTTGCTGAAGGAGTTCGCCGCGCGTGTGCGCGGTTGCGTGCGCGAGACCGATACCGTCGGGCGGACGGGCGGCGACGAGTTCGCGGTGTTGCTGGAGGGCCTGGGGGATGCCGCCGGCGCCGAGCACGTCGCGCAGAAGATCCTCGAGTCGATGCGCGCGCCGGTGCGTACCGGGGATTCCGAGATTGTCGCGACCACCAGCATCGGCATCGCGATCCTGCGCGATGCCTCCGCGGAGGAGGCCGACGCGCTCTCGAAGCGCGCCGACGCGGCGCTGTACGAAGCCAAGGCCGCCGGGCGCAACACGTTCCGCGTATCGAACGCCCATGCCTGACCCGGGCCGGGCCGGGTATGACGCAGCGCCTATTTCGCCGGCGTGGTGCTGAGTTCGATGCGCCGCCGGATCGCGCGCAGCGCTTCGGCGTCGCCCGCGGCTTCGGCAAGCTTTGCCTGCACCCCGAGCCAGGCGAGCAGCGGGCGGCGCCAGCCCTGCGCCGACGCAATGTCCACGGACGCCGCGACTTCGCTCGGGGTGACCCGCGCCTGCCGCAGCTTGACACCGGTCGCGACCAGGCGCGACACGGGATCATCGGTACCTGCAGCGCCGGGCCGCTCTTTGCGCCCCGCAAGGAATTCCGCGTAGGCGAGTTCTTCCGCGCCGGCCTCACCGCGCAGCGCCTCGAACCCGGAGCACTCGTCGAAATCCAGGCTCGCTACGCGCACCGCGCAGCGCACCAGCTCGGCCCGCGCAAGCAGGTCGCCGCGCCCGGTGCGCGCGAGTTCCGCCTTCGCCAGCGCGAATTCATCGTCGGCGAGCCTCGTATCGCCGTTCAGGTAATGCTGCCGGAAGCGCTGCATCGCGCCGACGGAATTCAATTGCCAGTCTGGCGGCGGCGGTCCGCCTGCGCAACCCGCGAGCACAACCAACAGCGCGAGATGAAACGCCCTCACGGCAGCTTGATCCCGGTCTCGCGCTCGAACGGCCACTTGCGGTTGATTTCGTCGATCAGATTCGCGACCTTGCGCAGGCTCGCATCCACCTCGGCGCGCAGCGCGCGCAAATCGGTCGTCGCCGCCTTGGCATTGGTGCCGACCACCTGCGCATCCGCGAGCACCGCGTCGACTTTTCTCAGGCTCTCGCGCACCTCGCCCAGGATTGAGTTGGCCTGCGCAACCGCTTTCTGCGTCTCGTCCATCACGCCGCCGGCGCCGAATACGCGCTGCTCGGTCTTGCCGAGCACGCTGTCGGTCTTGCCGAGCGCGCTGTCGAGCCTGGCCGAGACCCCTCCCAGGGAAGTGAGCAGGCTGTTCGCGCGATCGATCGCCGCAACCACCTTCTTCGCATTGTCCTCGCTGCCGAGCACGCCGCCGAGCACGCCCTGGCGTCCCCCCATGCGCTCCGTAATCGTGCGCACGTTGCCGAGGCTCGCCTGCAGGCTCCCTTCGGTCGCGGTCATCCGCTCGATGTTCTCCAGTGTATTTTTCAGCGCCGCAATCATGCCCGGCAATTCCTCGGTTGCGTCGCCGCGCAGCACCGGGCGCACGGCGCCGTCCTCGAGCGGCGGATCCTGCAGGTTCGCCGTGAACACGCGGATCTTCGAGGCGCCGACCAGCGTACGCTCGAGCGTGAAGATGCTCGTCGAGCGGAGCCATCCGGCGTCCGTCCGCGGCACGTCGATGTCGATTCTCGCCTTGCCGTCGTCCGCGAGCGCGATGCGCCGCACGCGTCCGATCGCAAAGCCCGAGAACGTGAGATCCATACCGACGCTGACGCCTTCCGCGTTTTCGACCACCAGCGTGAGCCGCTGCTTGGCCTCGAATACGCCGCGCGCGTACATCACGTAGAGCACGAATGCGATCGCGGTCGCAATCGTCAGGATCAGCAGCAGCTTGACCTTGAACTCGAGGTCCTTGGGCAGCAGCGTGAACCCCGGCTCCTTGTCCGTCGTCATATGTATTTCGCAGCCAGCGACACGACCTCGATCAGGCCCAGCACGAAAAACAGCCGCACCATCCCGTTCAGCACGGCGACCGGCACGGACTTGACGCGGCCGGTGGCTTCCAGTCCGGCGACAATCGGAATCACGGCGACCGCCGCGCCGAACAGCATGCACCTGAGGATGAATCCCGCCATGACCGGCACACTGAAGACGCTGCCGACGACGCGCGTGTAATCCTCAAAGGCCCAGGGCGAGAAGCCGTACATCGAGAAATACGCCAGCACCAGTGCCAGCGCGCAATTGAGCACCGTGAGCGAGACCACCGAGATCGCCGCTGCCGCGACCCGCGGCACCAGTTCGTGGCGCAGCAGATTCTCGCCGGCCGCCTCGAGTTCGCCTGACTGCCGCATCAGCGCCACCTCGGCGGCAATCGCCGCGCCCGAGCGCAGTGCGACGAACAGCGCGGTGAGCAGCGGGAGCAGCTCGAGGACCAGTGCGCGCACGATCAGCTCGAGCGCGAATTGCGAAAGGTCGAATCGGCGCGCCGCGATCAGCGAAATCTCGATGAACACCATACTGAACAGCGCCGCGAACAGCGTAAACGGCAGCAGGATCTGCCAGGCAGTGAAATAGATCTGCTTGAAGGCAACCGTGCGCGTCGCCGCAACGTAGGTCGACGGCGAGAGCGTGGCGGCCAGCGCGTAGCCGGCAAAGCGCAGCTCCCGTCTCCAGGATGCGACCCAGTCGAGGAACTCGCCGGCGACGTTTGACTGCATGCGCCTAGCGTCCTTCCGCGATCCGCAGGATCGCGCCGCGCTCGAGTCCCAGTTTCGCGCCCGCCGCAACGATGTCGTTCCAGGTGGTCGCATCCACCGCGATGCCCTCGACCAGGCGCGTGGCCCGGGTTTCGCGCTCAGGATCACCTGCGATGCGCACGCGATCCACGCCTTCCGCCGGCGGCGATTTCTTCACCCAGGCGACGAACTCCGCCGCTTCGCGCGCGAACTGCGGCGCCGTGCCCAGGCGCTGCGGATCGATCAGGATGGAGAGCATGCCGTTCAGCACACGCTTTTTGCTTCGGTCCTCGGTGTGCCAGGTTCCGCCGCCGGAGAGCGCACCGCCGAGCAGTTCGCACACTACCGCCAGGCCGTAGCCCTTGTGAAGGCCGAAGGTGGTGAGCGCGCCGAAGGGCTCGATCACGCCATAGCGCGCTTGCGTCGTCGGCCGGCCGTGATCGTCGATCAGCAGACCGGGCGGCACCGGCTCGCCCTTGTTGTGCGCCACGCGCACCTTGCCCTGCGCGACGCCGCTGGTCGCCATGTCGAGGATGAACGGCGGCTGCCCGGGCAGCGGGATGCCGATGGTCACCGGATTGGTGCCGAAGCGCGCGTCGGTGCCGCCGAACGGCGCGACGATCGAGCGGGAGATCACGTTGACGAAGCTGATCGACACCAGGCTCTGCGCGACCGCATTCTCGGCCCACTGGCCAATGCGGCACAGGTGGTGCGTGTTCGCGAGCCCCATCACGCAGACGCCATGCTGCTTCGCGCGCCCGATCGCGATTTCGGTCGCCTCGGCGCCGATCACCTGCCCGTAGCCCGCCTGCCCGTCGAGCGCGATCAGCGCTCCGCCGTCGAACCTGATCACCGGGTGGCGGTTGGTCGCCAGTCCGCCTTCCTTGAGCGACTCTACGTAGCGCGGGATCATGCCCACGCCGTGCGAGTCGTGCCCGGTCAGGTTGGCGGTAACCAGGTTTTCGGCCACCAGGCGGGCCTCGCGGGAGTCGCTGCCGCCCGCGGCGACGATCGCCTCGATAGCGCGGGTCAGGGGTTCGCTGCCGAATGTGAAAGTGTTTGCCATGATGGGGCGAAGTGTAATTTAGAATGCCTCACATGAAGAAGACTCCCGCGAAATCGCCCGAACAGCTGCGCAGCCACCGCTGGTTCGGCGTCAAGGACCTGCGCTCCTTCGGCCACCGCTCGCGCACCGCGCAGATGGGCTACGACCGCAGCGACTACGCGGGCAAGCCGGTGATCGCGATCATCAACACCTGGTCGGACATCAACCACTGCCACACCCACTTCAAGCAGCGCGTCGAGGAAGTCAAGCGCGGCGTCTGGCAGGCCGGCGGCTTTCCGCTCGAAATGCCGGCGATGGCACTCGCCGAGACGATGCAGAAGCCCACCACCATGATGTACCGCAACTTCCTCGCGATGGAGACCGAGGAGCTGCTGCGCTCGTATCCGGCCGACGGCGCGGTGCTAATGGGCGGCTGCGACAAGACCACCCCCGCGCTGATCATGGGTGCGACCAGCATGAACCTGCCGGCGATCTACCTGCCGGCCGGCCCGATGTTGAACAGCCACTGGCGCGACCAGACCCTCGGTTCGGGCTCGGATACCTGGAAGTACTGGGATGAACTGCGCGCCGGCCGCATCACGGAGAAGGACTGGAACGACATCGAGGACACGATCGCTCGCTCGCCCGGCACCTGCATGACGATGGGCACCGCGGCGACGATGATGTCGCTCGCCGAGGCGCTCGGCTTCACGCTGCCGGGCTATTCGTCGATCCCGGCGCCGGACTCAAACCACGCGCGCATGGCCACGCTCACGGGCAAGCGCATCGTCGAAATGGTGTGGGAGGACCTCAAACCCCGCGATTTTCTGTCGCGCGGCTCGTTCGACAACGCGATCACCACGCTGATGGCGATGGGCGGCTCGACCAACGCGATCGTGCACCTGGTCGCGATGGCGGGGCGCGCCGGGCTCGCCTTCCCGCTCGAGCGCTACAACGCGATCTCGGCGAAAACGCCGGTGATCGCCAACGTGCGTCCGTCGGGCAACAAGTACCTGATGGAGGATTTCTTCTATGCCGGGGGGCTTCGCGCCTTGCTGTTTCAACTGAAGGACCTGCTGGACCTGACGGCCAAGACCGTGAACGGCAAGACGCTCGGCGAGAACATCGAAGGCGCCAAAGTCTGGAACGCGGACGTGATCCTGCCGCGCGACAAGCCGTTGAAGAAATCCGGCGGCATCGTGATGCTGCGCGGCAACCTGGCGCCGGATGGCGCGGTGATCAAGACCAGCGCCGCGGACCCGAAGCTCTTGAAGCACACCGGGCGCGCGGTGGTGTTTGAGGACTACAACGACATGTCTGCGCGGATCGATACGGATGCGCTGGACGTCGACGCCTCGTGCGTGCTGGTGCTGAAGAACGCCGGCCCGCTGGGCGGCCCGGGCTTCCCGGAGTGGGTCATGCTGCCGATGCCGAAGAAACTGATCAAGCAGGGCGTGAAGGACATGGTGCGACTTTCGGATGGCCGCATGAGCGGCACCAGCTACGGCACCTGCATCCTGCACGTCGCCCCCGAGGCTTTTGTCGGGGGCCCATTGGCCTTCGTGCAGAACGGTGACTTGATCGAACTCGATGTC
>JBGOTT010000059.1:0-15909 GCA_041476585.1 Gammaproteobacteria bacterium
ACCGTCACCGAGGACTGGATTGCGGCCTTCGCCCGCGGCCTCGCCCGGGATCAAGACGAATACGGGGTGCATTTGATCGGCGGCGACACGGATTCGACGCCCGGCCCGGTGACAGTTGCGATCACAGCGTTCGGCGACGTAGCGACCGGCCGGATGCTCCGTCGCGGCGGGGCCAGTGCCGGAGACACGGTATTCGTCACCGGCACCATCGGCGACGCCGCACTCGGCCTGGAAGTCCTGCGCGGCGTGTTGCCGAACCTGGACACGCACGCCGCACGCGTTCTCGTTGATCGCTACCGCCTGCCGCGGCCGCGCGTCACGCTGGGTCCGCGGCTTATAGGGCTTGCGAGCGCTGCACTCGACGTCTCGGACGGTTTGCTCGCGGACCTGCGACATATCTGCGAAGTCTCGGGGCTTGCTGCGCTCATCGAGGGACCGCGTGTGCCACTCTCAACCGCCGCACGAGCTGCTCTCGCGGTAAGCCCCGGGCGCATCGCAACTTTACTCACAGGCGGCGACGATTACGAGATCCTCTTCACTGCACCGCCAGCGGCGGTCGGCAGGCTGACCGAATTGTCGCGGACGCTCGACGTGCCGATCACCGCCATTGGCCGAATGGAGCCGCCGTCGAGCGGGAAAATGGCTCAGATCACGGTTCTGGACGAGTCCGGGCAGCCCCTCACCTTTGGTCGCCGCGGGTGGACGCATTTTTGACGTGGGTCAATGGGAAGCGATCCGACGGGAGTAGCTTGAGCGCATCGCACAGGAGAACCCGAACATGGCCCTCTTCGTCATGCTCACCCGCGTGTCCGCCGATTCGCTGCATCAGCCGAAGTCCTTCGAGACCCTGGAGCGCCACGTGATGGATCAGGTACGCAAGGACTGCAAGGGCGTGAGATGGATCGGCAACTACGCGGTCCTCGGCCCTTGGGACTACGTCGACATCTTCAGCGCGCCCGACGTAGAGACCGCGACCAAGGTGTCAATCCTGGTGCGCAGCTACGGCCACTCCCACTCGGAGATCTGGCCGGCGCTCGACTGGAAGGACTTCAAGTCGCTCGCCCGCACGCTGCCGGACGGCGCGTAGCGGCGAGATGCCCGTTCACAACGCCGACATCGCCCGCGCGTTCGACGAGATCGCCGATCTGCTCGAGCTGCGGAACGAAAACCCGTTCCGCATCCGCGCCTACCGCAACGCGGCGCGCGTCGTGGGCGAACTGCGCTTCGACGCCGCGGCGCGCCTGGCGCAGGGTGGCGGGCTGCCCAAGCTTTCCGGCATCGGCGAGGACCTCGGCGGCAAGATCGGCGAAATTGCCGCGACCGGCACCTGCGCCCTGCTCGAGCGGCTGCGCAAGAAATTCCCGGTGGGCATCACCGAGCTCTTGCGGCTGCCGGGGCTCGGACCCAAACGCGTGCAGGCGCTCTACCGCGGCCTGAAAGTGCGCTCGCTCGGCGAGCTGCAGCGCGCGGCGCGCGACGGCCGCCTGCGGCGGCTGCCGGGCTTTGGCGAGAAGACGGAGCAGAAGCTCCTCGAAGGACTCGAGGCGCGGCTGAGCAAGACGCGCCGGTTCAAGCTCGCCGTCGCGGCGCAATACGCGGAGCCTTTCGCAAAGTATCTCGGCGGCGTCATCGCGGGAAGCTACCGGCGGATGAAGGAAACAGTGGGCGATCTGGATTTTCTGGTGTGCTCTGAAAAACCGGAAGCGGCCATCGAGCGGTTCCTGCGCTACCCCGAAGTCAAGGACGTGCTTGCCAGCGGCACCACCAAGGCGAGCGTGGTGCTCGCTTCCGGCATCCAGGCCGATCTGCGCGTGGTGCCGCAGGAAAGCTTCGGCGCTGCGCTGCACTATTTCACCGGCTCGAAGGCGCACAACATCGCCGTGCGCCGGCTCGGCCAGGAACGCGGGCTCAAGATCAACGAGTACGGCGTGTACCGCGGCGAGAAACGCATCGCGGGCGAAACCGAGGCATCGGTTTACGCGGCGCTGGGCTTGCCCTACATCGAACCCGAGCTGCGCGAGGACCAGGGCGAACTCGAGGCCGCGCGCCGCGGCGAGCTGCCGCGGCTGGTCGAGCTTGCCGATCTGCGCGGCGACCTGCACGCGCACACGAAGGCGACCGACGGGCGCGATACGCTCCCCGCGATGGCCGAGGCGGCGCGCGCTCGCGGGCTCCAATACCTCGCGATCACCGAGCATTCGCGGCGCGAGACCATGGCGCATGGCCTCGATCCGGTGCGCCTCGCGCGGCAGATCGACGAGATCGACCGGCTGAACGCCAAGCTCGAGGACGTCACGCTGCTCAAGGGCATCGAGGTGGACATTCTTGAGGACGGCAGCCTCGCCCTGCCCGACGCGGTCCTCGCGAAGCTCGATCTGGTGGTGGCCGCGGTGCATTCGAAGTTCGGCCTGCCGCGCGCGCGGCAGACCGGGCGCCTTCTCGCCGCGCTCGAGAACCCGCAGGTGCGCATCTTGGCGCATCCCTCGGGGCGCCTGATCGGCGCGCGCGAGCCTTACGACGTGGACATGCTCGCGATCGTGCGCAAGGCGCGCGAGCGCGGTGTGGCGCTGGAGCTGAACGCGCATCCGGACCGGCTCGACCTCACCGACGCGCACTGCCGCATGGCGAAGGACGAGGGCGTGCTTGTCGCGATCAGTTCCGACGCGCACAGCGCCGAAGGCCTGGACGTGCTGCGCCACGGCGTCGGCCAGGCGCGCCGCGGCTGGCTGGAGAAGAACAACGTGCTCAATACCCGTTCCCTCGCCGAGCTCAGGAAGCTGCTGCGCGCTCCCTCCGGTCGGTTTTCCCGGCAGGCGCGCGCAGCGCCTTCGCCGGAAGCGGTTTGATCCACGTCAAACTCCTCCAGCGCCCGGGTGCTAGCATAAATAGGCAGTTTAAACGGAGACTGAATGGAGACTGTCATGGCAAATATCACTCGCTACAACCCATTTGAGGATTTCTTTGGCGATATGGGGAAGGGCTTCTGGGTTAAGCCGTACGCTTTCCCGGCCGAGACCGAGCTGAAAATGAAGATCGACGTCAAGGAGGACGAGAAGACGTTTACCGTCAGGGCCGACATCCCGGGCGTGAAGAAGGAGGACATCCAGATCAGCGTCGATGACGATCAGGTGTCGCTGCGCGCCGAGATGAAGCAGGAGAAGGAAGAGAAGAAAGGCGAAAAGGTCGTCTACAGCGAGCGCTCCTACGGCATGGTGAGCCGCAGCTTCACGCTGCCCTCGTATGTCGATGCAGAGGGCGCCAAGGCCGAGTACAAGGACGGCGTACTCAACCTGACGCTGCAGAAGAAATCCGGCAACGGCTCCAAGCGCATCTCGGTTCAGTAGCCGCACCAGTTCATTTGTCTGCTCTCGTCAGACGAATGAGCGTCAGCTCGGGCTCGGAGCCGAAGCGCATCGGCGGACCCCATGAGCCCGTGCCCGCGCTGACATAGACCCACATCGCGCCGCTGCGCGAAAGACCGGCGACATGGGGCGCGTGCACCAGATGAACGGCCAGCGTCCATGGAAAGAACTGTCCGGCATGCGTGTGTCCCGAGAGCTGCAGCTCGAAGCCGGCCGCTTCGGCGAGCGGCGCGAGCTTGGGATTGTGGGCAAGCAGCAGCCGGAACGCGCGGCCTTCGTTACGCCCCGCGGCAAGGTCGGGACGCGGTACTTGATCAGGACCGAGACTCCGCGCGGCGGGATCCAGCACGCCGCCCACGATCATGCGCGCGCCGCGTATGGAGATCGCGGCGTATTCGTTGAGGAGCACTCGGAAATTGAGCGACCGGAAATGCTCGATCCACTGCGGCGCGCCGGAATAGTATTCGTGATTGCCCGGAACGAAAAAAGCGCGGCCGGCAGGCAGCAGCTCCGCGAGCGGCGCGACGTGGGGCGCCAGGCGCGCGACTGACCCGTCGACGAAGTCCCCCGTCAGCGCGAGGAGGTCCGGTGCGAGTTCGTTCGCCATGCGCACGACGCGGCGCACGTATGCGGCGCGAATCGTCGGCCCGACATGAAGGTCGGTGATCTGCACGATCCGCACACCTTCCAGTCCGGGTTCCAGGCCCTCGACCGGAATGTCGACGTGCCGCACGTGCGGTCCGCGGAGCGCGGCGAGCACTCCCGCCGCGAAAGCGGCGAAAGAACCCAGGATCACCAAAGGTCCGCCTGCGTCACGAAGCACGTCGTGCACGACAGAGAATGGCCAGAACCATAGCGTCGCCAGCAGCAAGGCATCGCGTCCAAGGCACAGCAGCAGCGCGAAATTGAGCCAGCCCATGCTGGCGTAGCTCGCGAAATGGAGCAGTTCATCCATGCGGCTGCCGCTCTCCCGGTCACCGACCCAATAGAGCACCGGAACGAGCCAGACCAGAATGAACGGAACGGCGAGCGCCAGCCGCGGCAACGTGCCCGAGGCCAGGCGCCATGCGAGGTATGCATAGGCGCCGGCCAGTATCGCGGTCAGCACCAGCACGAACGGGTTCAACAGCCGGGTCATCGTCAGGATTGCGCTTTCGCCGCTTGCTTGGAAAAAATTCCCGCGTATCCGCCCGCGATGAGCGCGGTGACGTCGAGGAGGATGGCGGGCAGGGCGACACCCCCAGGGGATGCGAGGTAAAGCGGCCCCCACACGGGGCGGAATTTCTCCTTGTACGCTCGCAAGCCCCTGAAGTTGTAGAAGTGTTCTCGATGCCGGTATGCGAACCTGCCGAGTCGGTGCCAGAGCGGCGCGCGCCGCGCCGTGACGAGCGCGACGTAACAGCCGAGCAGCGCGAGTAGCGCGTAGCCCAGCGGAGCGGTCGTTGTCCCGGGAACGTGGAGATCCGCGGGCAGCGGGGTCGGCGCGGGGATGAACCACAGCGCACCCAATGCGAGAAATCCCAGCCAGAAGCCGAGGCTGCAAAAGACGACGACGCTTGCCACATCCGCAGCCGGGATTCCGAGTGATGTGTACATCCAGTAGCGCACGGCCGCGCCCGTGACGACGATGTTGCCGACGCTGTTGCCGAGCGCGTTCGAAATGAACGAGACGAGGCCCAGTTCGCGCAAGTGCAGGGTGCGGCCTACGAACCTGAAGCCCAGCAGATCGTAGCCCGCCAGCACGAGGTAACCGCAGGCTGTGATGGCAAGGGCGAACGCGAGCTGCGCCGCCGGCAAATCGCGGACCGCCGCCGCGATATCGCCGTAGCGGTATTCACGAAGCGAATCCTGCAGGGCCCAAAGTGCGACTGCGAAGAAGACCATGGGCACGAGCGACCTTGCGATGCGCGCAGCCCTGTTCTCCAATATTGACGCACGAATGGCTTCTGGGGAAATCGAACGGGCGTCTGACGCGGCCGGGCCACCTATCTGCGCGTTAGGCGGAATTGCGTTCATGGCCAAGGGCTACCCAAGCCGGGAAATGCGACATGATCGTCATGGCCTTCCGCGTCCACGGGCGCCTTGAGGGACAGATCACCGGTAAGCGTCCAGTAATGGCCATCCTATCGTGAGTTGGCGGAGTGTGTCAGCGTTCGTGCCTTTCTCGGACGAGGTGACGGACGGTGACGAAGCGGGCGTACTGGAAGAAGCGCATTGGCGAATGGGAGCGCTCGGGGCAATCGCAGCGGGCGTTCTGCGCCAAGCGGAATCTGGCGCTGGTGGCGCAGCCCAAATGCTGTAGCCTTGCGCAACACGCACAAGCCGTCTCCCGAGGTGGAGATTACGGATGGCTCGGGCACGAAAACAGCGAAATGGCGGAAAGCCTTCCGCGATGCAAGCGCGGGGCGCCGGGCCCAGCATCGCCGGAATCGGCGCGTCGGCCGGAGGCCTCGAGGAGTTGCTCGCGGTCAACCAGGAGCTGCAGGGCAAGCTTGTCGAGCTGGCGTCCACCGACAACGACCTCAACAACCTACTCGCGAGCAGCGAGATCACGACGCTGTGCCTGGACCGGGACCACCGCATCAAGTGGTTCTCGCCCACCGCGCGCGACGTGCTGGGCATTTCTCCCAGCGACGTCGGTCGGCCGGTCAGCGACCTTGGCTCGCCGCTGCTCGGCAGCTCGCTCATCGCCGACGCCGCGAAGGTCCACAAGTCGCTGACGCCGGGCCGGACGGAACTGGACAGCGGAACCGGCCGCCATTACATCCGCCGGACGATGCCGTTCCGGCTTGCCGATGGGCACGTCGAGGGCGTCATCGTCACCTTCGACGACATCACCGAATCCAAGGCCCGGGCCGACCAGCTGCTTGCCGAGCAGGCGGCGCTGTCGCGCACGCTCGAGCAGCGGGTCGCCGAACGGACCGGCCAGCTGCGCACGCTGATGTTCGAACTGGCGATGGCCGAGGAACGCGAGCGCAGGGAAATTGCGGCCGACCTGCACGACCATCTGGGGCAGCTGCTTGCGGTCGCCGGCCTGAAGCTCGGGGCGCTGACCACAGGCGACGAGCCCGCCTCGCATGTGCTTCGCGAGGCGAGCGAGTTGATCCTGCAGGCCAAGCGCGCAGTGGGCTCGCTCGCGTTCCAGATCAGCCCGCCGGTCCTGTTCGAACTCGGGCTCGTTCCCGCGCTGGAATGGCTGGCCGAGGAGATGCATCGGGTTTACGGCATCGACGTCGAGGTGCGCGACGACGGCAAGCCCAAGCCGCTCGATCAGACGGTGCGCGCCATCGTGTTCCGCGCGGTGCGCGAGCTGCTGATCAACGTGGCGAAGCACGCCAAGGTCGGCCGTGCCGACGTGGATGTCCGGCGCACCGCGACGGAACTCGTCGTCTCGGTCACCGACAACGGCGTCGGCTTCGAGGTTCGGCCGTTCGAAAAGCCGGAATCCGGCGGCGGCTTCGGGCTGCCGAGCCTGCGCGAGCGGCTCGGCTACATCGGCGGCTCGCTGCATATCGATTCCGTTCTGGGCGACGGAACCGTCGCCACGCTGAGCGCGCCGTTCGAGGTGAAACCCCGCGCGCCCGGCAAGGTGTCGTCGTGAAGATCCGGGTCGTCCTTGCCGACGATCACCGCATGCTGCGCGAGGCGCTGCGTGCCGTGCTGGAAAAGGAGCCTGACATCGAGGTGGTCGGCGAAGCGGCCGATGGGCACGCCACGCTGCAGCTGGCGCGCAAGCTTGCACCCGACGTCGTCGTGCTCGATGTCGCGATGCCGGAGCTGAGCGGCATCGACGCGATGAGCCAGCTGGCATCGCACCACCCGAAAATCAGAGTGGTCGCCCTGTCGGCGTATTCCGACCGCCGCTACGTACTCGAGATGCTCAAGGCGGGCGCGGCCGGCTACGTGGTCAAGGCCGCGGCCGGCACCGAACTGCTGCGCGCGATCCGCGCGGTGGCAAGCGGCAGGAGCTACCTGTGTCCGGAAATCGCCGGAACCGTCATCGACGACGTCAAGCACCGGGACAGCCCGGTCAGTCGCGGCCTGGCCGCGCTCGGCCGGCGCGAGCGCGAGATCCTGCAATTGATCGCCGAGGGCCAGCGCTCCGCGGCGCTCGCGAAGCGGCTGTTCATCTCGGTTGCCACCGTGGACACCCACCGCCGCAACATCATGCGCAAGCTCAACCTGCACACCGTCGCGCAGCTGACCAAGTACGCGATCCGCGAGGGCCTCAGCTCGGCCTGACTCGAGCCCGCCGGCTGAAGTCGAAATTACCGGTTTCCCGGTATCGGGATTACCGGCTTGCGGCCTCCCGCCCGCACTGTGTTCCCCCACAATTGTTTGCAGTTCAATTCGACCAGTGAAACATACGCGATCATGGACCGCAGCAGCCCCCCCGCTGCAGAATCGGAAGGCCTCGCGATCGATCCGCTACGCGCCGAGCGCATGCTGGCGGCCCGCGCCGCGGCAGCGCGCGAAAGTGAGGTGCAGCCGTCGAAGTACGCCTCACTGATCTTCGACCTCCTTGGCATCGTGCGTTTCTGCAACCGCGGCCTCGCCCGCCTGATGGGCTGCGACGCGTCCGAGATCACGGGCACGCCGGTGCGCTCGCTGCTTCTCGACCTGCCGTTCGGCGACAAGACGCCGGGATACAACGTCTCGCGCGCGAAGGTCATGTTCGGGCGGACCGAGTGGCATCCGGTGCGGCTCGCGCGCAGCGATGGCGGGATCGAGCTGGTCGATGCTGCACTAGAGAGCCTGGAGATCGACGGCAGACGCTTGTTCGTCCTCGAGTTGCGTTACGCGTCCATGCAGCCGGAGGGCGGGCATTAGGCATCGCACCAGCGCTAGGTCCGGTGCAAGTCTGCGATCAGCGCTTCATCGTTACTCATTCACAGGTACGCCATGTTCAAATCGACCAATGCCAGCAGAAAACCCCGATCATCGCCTGCAGGCACCGCAGCCGGAAAGCGCGCACGGAATGCGACGCGGTCGAACGCCTCGGGGAAGCGCAAAGGAAACGGGGCGGACGGCGGGGCGGTCATCAGTCCCGCGGATCGGCGTCGATTGATCGAGCTTGCGGCGTATTGCCGGTTCGAACGGCGCGGCCTCAATGGCGGATCGGCCGAGCAGGACTGGGTCGAGGCCGAGGCCGAAGTCGATCGCACGCTCACTGGATCGCCCGGGGCGCGCTGACACCAGCACGCAAAAGACTCCGTGAACTCGATGAAAATCCTCGCGCTGGTGCTTGCCGGAGGCAGGGGCACGCGCCTGCATCCGTTGACCGAACACGAGGCAAAGCCGGCGCTGCCGTTCACCGCCGGACACCGCATCATCGATTTCGTGCTGAGCAATCTGGTCAATTCGGAAATCACGTCGATCTACCTTCTGGCGCAGTACAAGCCGCGGTCGCTGACCGACTACATCGAAGGGAGTTGGGCGGGCCGGCTTCGCGGCCGCGAACGGTTCATCAGGATGCTGCTTCCGGAGCACGACGGCGAGTCCGCCTCGTTCAAGGGCACCGCACATGCCGTCTACCGGAACATCCATTTGATCGACGAGCACCAGCCCGACCTGGTCGCGGTGTTCGCGGCCGATCACATCTACCGCATGGACATCAGGCAAATGGTCGGCTTTCACCTCGCGCGTGGCGCCGCGGTGACGATCGGCGCAGTGCCGGTCCCGCTCGAAAACGCGTCCTCGTTCGGCATCGTCGTGGCGGGCGCAGAGGGACGGGTGCTCGATTTTCACGAGAAGCCGGAACGGCCGGCACCGATGCCCTCGGACGACAGCCGCGCCTACGCCTCGATGGGCAACTATCTTTTCGAGCCCGAGGTGCTGGTCGAACTGCTGGTGCACGGCATGCGCCAAGGCGGCACGGACTTCGGCAGACACATCATGCCGCGGCTGCCACTGCGTCACCGCACCTTCGCCTACGATTTTTCCACCAACTGGGTCCCCGGGGTGCGGCCCTGGGAGGAGCGCTGTTACTGGCGCGATGTCGGAACGCTCGACGCGTACCGGGCCGCCCTGCAGGACGTCTCCGGCGCGTGGCCGCGCTTCGAGCTCATCAATTCCGAGTGGCCGATCCACTGCGACCGCAGCGGGCGGTGGTATGGCGGATTTCCTCGCGAACTTCGCGCTCCGGCGCATAGCGGATGTTAGGGGCAGGGCGTGGCAAGAGACTACGACGGCGGCGGCGAGGAATGGCGAATTGGCCAGGAAACCTTCGTGCCGCTTTCGCTCGCAGCAGCGACGGCGGTTCAGGAAGCCCAGGCAGACACCCCGGCGATCACTTCCAGCTCGGACTATGACAATGCGCTGAACACAGCCGCGGCGGCGCTCTCGCGCGTCGCGACGATCTACACGCTGGACAAGCAGACAAGCCGTCTGATGCCTCTCAGCGTAAATCTGATTGGTGAAAAATTCCGCCGGGGCGCAACAGAGCTCAGAAATGACAACGGCACGACCATCACTTCGCTCACGGTCAAGCAAGCTGATCTCGCCACGGCCATCCGATCCATTAAGAGCGCGGGGATCGCATTCGGCCCCGCACTTCCCGAGCAGCGTCAAGAGAACACTCGAGACTCGACCGTCGCCCCGTCTTCCGCCAAAGACGGACAGGTTTGATCAAGGCTTTCCAGTCGTCTCGGACCAAAAACGATGACCTCGAACCTCCTCCCATTCGGTCACTCGTTCCGGGGCGACGCTTCCTTTTCCAGTTGGCTCGACCAGAATCCTGACGCGTTGCTGATGACGGATGCGGCGGGGGTGATCGAGTACGTCAACCCTGCATTCGAGTCGCTCACGGGTTATCCGCGCGCCGAGGCCGTGGGCCGAAAGCCATCTATCCTTAAGTCTGGCGCGCATGACGACGAGTTTTACCGCGGTTTGTGGCGCAGCATCCTCGCCGGCCATCCCTTTCGCGGCGTTTTCGTGGACCGTCGCAAGAGCGGCGCGCTTGTGCATGCGGAGAACCTGATCTGGCCGGTATTGAGCGGTCATGGTCGCATCACGAACTTCGTGTGTCAGACGCGCGACGTCACGGAGCGCGTGCGCGAGGCAGAGAAGCTCGCGCATGCCGCGACGCACGATCCGCTGACCGACCTGCCGAACCGCACATTGTTCCTCGATCGGCTGGAGCTGGCGCTGCGCCATGCGGCGCGGCGCGAGGAGGTGCTTGCGGTGGCGATCTTCGACATCGATCGCTTCCGAGACACCAATAACCGCTACGGGCACCTTGCGGGCGACGCCGTGCTGCAGGCGGTGGCGCGCCGGAGCGCGAGCTGCGTGCGCGAAGCCGACACGGTGGCACGCATCGGCGGCGACGAGCTCGCACTGATTCTTCCCAACGCGAGCGAGCGCGCCGGCACCGTCGCGGTGTTCGAAAAAGTCCGCGCGGCGAATGCCGTGCCGGTCCGGTACGAGGACCGGCTGATCCGGGTGAGCGTGAGCATCGGCGCGTCCATCTATCCGCGCGATGCCACCGACGCCGAGGGGCTGCGCAAGCACGCCGACGGCGCGATGTACGCGGCAAAACGCGCCGGCGGCAACTGTGTGCGCTTCTACCGCGATCGCGTCCGGGACGGAGCCGACATGGGGTCGTCGAAGACATCGATCCGGCTACGCCGAACTGAGCGGTTGCGAGAGGTCAGCTCGCGGAACGCCGGCTCGATGCGCTCGCGCAAGCGCTACGCAGTCCCCGGGGTGGGTGCGCGTGAGCGCCGCCGCTGGGCGCGGTTTGACCCACGTCAAACTCGGCCGGCGCTCGGCCGCTAGCATGAAACTGTCGTTCAAACGGAGACTGTCACGGCAAATATCACTCGCTACAACCCCTTCGAGGATTTGATCAACGATTTTGGCAAGGGCTTCTGGGTCAAGCCGTTCGCTTTCCCGGCCGAGTACAAGGACGGCGTGCTCAACCTGACGCTGCCCAAGAAGTCGAACGGCTCTGCCAAGCGCGTCGCGGTTACCTGAGCGATGGCTGCTTGAACCGGCGATGCCTTGGAACGCGACCCGTTACCCCGCATCCATGAGCCATCTGTCCGCGCCGGTGCGCGCGAAGGCGATCGAGATCGCCAACGCGCTCCTCGAAGAAGGATACGACGAAGGCAAAGCGATCCGCATCGCGATAGCCAAAGCAAAGACATGGGCGCAGCGCCGCGGAGGCGAAATCACGCGCGTGTAGCGGCACGTCGGCGCAGATACGCTTCGACCTCCTCCCATAACCCCGGCGCGTCCGCCTCCGCGTACTCGTAGCGCGCGCGCACGACAGGTTTGGCGACGCCGAGCAGCGCCGCGAGATCGTGCGGCGTGCCGGAGACCACGACATCGGCCTTCGAGCCGTCGATCGCTCGCGCGAGATCCCGGCGCTGCGATTCCGAATAACCGCGCGCCGGCAGCACCGCTTCGACGCTCTCGGCGCCGCCGCGCGTGGCGGCGACGTAGCCTGCGCCCCAGGGCATGCCGCCGTGGATCAGCGTCGGCCCGTCCTCGACCACGAGGACGCGCCTGCCGCGCACCGCGTCCGGATCGTCCAAGCGCACCGGCGAGGCGCCGCGAACGATCCGTACGCGTGAATTCGTGTTTCTTGATCCTGCAATTGCCGTTTCAATCTGTTCGCTTGTCGCTGCATCCGTCTTGGTGACAACCACGACATCGGCCATGCGCAGTACCGCCTCGCCCGGATGATGCGTGTCGGTCTGCTCCGGCCGCAGCGCATCCACCAGCACGATGTGAAAATCCGGCCGTACGAAGGGAAAGTCGTTGTTGCCGCCGTCCCACAGGATCAGGTCCGCCTCGCGCTCCGCGCGCCGCAGGATGCGTTCGTAGTCGACGCCGGCATACACCGCGTTTCCGGCGGCGATATGCGGCTCATATTCTTCGCGCTCCTCGATCGTGCAACCGGCGGCGTCGAGGTCGGCGCGGCTCGCGAAGCGCTGCACCGCCTGGTGCTCGAGGTCGCCGTAGGGCATGGGGTGCCTGATCACCGCAATGCGCAGGCTGCGCTCGCGCAGGCGCCGCGACAGGTATCGCGCGACCTGCGACTTGCCGCAGCCGGTGCGCACCGCCGACACCGCGATCACCGGCAGACGGGACTGAAGCATCGTGCGCTCGGGACCGAGCAGCAGGAAGTCCGCTCCCGCGGCGAGCGCGCGCGAGGCGAGGTGCATCACGTGCGCGTGCGTGACATCGCTGTACGCAAACACGATTTGCCGTACTTGATGTTTCTCGATCAGGGTTTCCAGTTCTCCTTCCTCCAGGACGGAAATTCCATTCGGATAGAGCGACCCCGAAAGAGAAGGCGGATAGCGGCGCCCGGCGATGCCCGGGATCTGCGCCGCCGTGAAGGCGACCACCTCGACGCCCGGGTCGTCGCGGTAGACGACGTTGAAATCGTGGAAGTCGCGGCCCGCGGCCCCGAGGATGACCGTGCGCACGCGGGACGATGATTTGATCTGCATCAGTTCGGCCGCTCCCCGGGCTGGGAAAATGGGCATTCGATGATAGCGAAGCTATGGACGCTGCGGTGGCGGATTTTGGGTGGTGTCATTGCGCTCGCCGTCGTCGCCTATGTGGCCGTCGGCGTGATACTCGGTCCCCGGGTCGAGGTGGCGAAAGTGACGCGGCGCGACGTCGTCCAGTCGGTGGTGGCAAGTGGCCGGGTGGCGACGCCCTACCGCGTCGACATCGGCAGCCAGATCGTCGGCACCGTGGCGGAAGTGCCCGTCGCGGAAGGACAGACCGTCAAGACGGGCCAGACGCTGATTGTGCTGGAAGCGAGCGAGGCGCGCGCCGGGGTGAAGCAGGCAGAGGTGGCGGTGGCGCAAGCCGAGGCGCGCCTGCGGCAGTTGCGCGAGCTGCAATTGCCGGTCGCCGACCAGGCGCTGCGCCAGGCCGAAGCCAATCTCACGAATGCCAAGGTGCAGTACGAGCGTAACCGGCGCCTCTACGAAGCGGGATTTGTCGGCAAGTCGGTCCTCGACGACGCGCAGCGCAATCTCGATGTCGCGCAAACGCAGGTCGATTCGGCACGCAAGCAGGTGGAGACGGCGCAGACCACCGGCAGCGACTACGCCGTCGCGATCACCGCGCTCGAGCAAACGCGCGCAAGCCTGCAGGCGGCGCGCGCCAGGCTCGCCTACACGACGATCCAGGCGCCCTCCGACGGAACGCTGATCGCGCGCGACGTCGAGCGCGGCGATGTCGTGCAGCCCGGCAAGATCCTCATGGTGCTCTCGCCCGCCGGCGAGACGCAGATCGTGCTGCAGATCGACGAGCGCAACTTGGGCCGTCTCAAGCTCGGCCAGAAGGCGCTCGCCTCCGCGGATGCGTACGCGGCGCAGAGGTTTCCGGCGGAACTGGTCTACATCAATCCCGGCGTCGATGCGCAGCGCGGCACGGTCGAAGTGAAGCTCCGGGTGCCGCAGCCGCCCGAGTACCTGAAGCAGGACATGACGGTCTCGGTCGACATCGAGGTCGAGCGCCGTCCCGGCGCGCTCGCGCTGCCGGCGGAGGCGGTGCACGACGCGACCGGGCCTGCGCCGTGGGTACTCGTCGTCAGTCGAGGTCGCGCAGTCCAGCGGCCGGTGACGCTGGGTTTGCGCGGTGAACGCTGGGTCGAGGTCCTCACCGGTCCCGCGGAGGGCGACCTCGTCGTTCCCGCCTCGAACTTACGCGTGAAAGCGGGCCAGCATCTGCGCCCGGCGCCGAATGCATAGCTGGCTGCCCTTTGAGTGGATCGCGGCGAACCGTTTTCTGCGCGAAGGACGGATGCAGAGCATTTCCATCATTCTCGGCGTATCGATCGGCGTCGGCGTGATCATCTTCATGTCCGCTGCGCTCGCTGGCCAACAGGCGAACATCATCCGCCGGGTCTTGAGCGCGCAAGCTCACATCGTGCTGCTGCCGCCCCAGGAGATCGCGCGGCCGCTGCGCGAAAACGATGTCGCCGAGGCGGCGATCGTGCAAAAGCCTTTTCAGCGCGTGCGCTCGATGGACCAATGGCAGAAGATCATCAAGGAGGTGGGCGAAATGCGCGTGGTGACCGCGGTCTCGCCGATGGCCTCCGGTCCGGTGCTCGCGGTGCGCGGCGAGGCGACGCGCGCCGTCTCGGTCCTGGGCGTGGACCCCGAGTTCTATTTCCGGGTCATTTCGCTGCCCGAAAAGATCGTGGCGGGCACGGCGCGCCTCACTTCCGAGGACATCATGATCGGCACCGACCTGGCGAGTGATCTGGGGGTCACGGTCGGCGACAAGCTGCGCGTTACGGTGGCCTCCGGGCAGGGGGCGACGCTCACGATCTCAGGCATCGTCGACCTCGGCAGCAAGGGCGCAAACCAGCGTAACACCTATGTCGCGCTGCACACCGCTCAGGCGCTGCTCGGCCTGATCGGCGGTGTGTCGAGCATCGACGTGACCGTTCGCGACATCTACGCGGCGGAAGATATCGCGCAGGCGATTGCCGCCGCGACGGGGGTGGAGGCCGATAGCTGGATCAAGACCAACGCGCAGCTCTATCTTGCGATCAGCGCGCAAGTCATCGCCAATACCACGATCCGCTTCTGCGTCGGCCTGGCGATCGCGTTCGGCATCGCCGCGGTGCTGATCGTCTCGGTGGTGCAGAAGTCCAAGGAGATCGGCATCTTGCGCGCAATGGGGGCCTCGCAGGGCCAGATCCTGCGCGTGTTCCTGATCGAGGGCGCGGTGCTGGGTCTCGCCGGCTCGGTGTTCGGCTCGGCACTCGGCGCTGGGGCGATTCTCGCCTGGCAGACATTCCTCAAGAACCCTGACGGCACGCCGCTGTTCCCGCTCGAGATGGACCCGCGGCTGTTCATCGCGTCCGCGGTTCTCGCGACCTTGACCGGCCTCGCCGCCGCGGTCGCCCCGGCGCTGCGCGGCGCGCGCCTCGATCCGGTGGTTGCGATCCGTGGCTGAGGAAGTCCTTCGGCTGGAAGGCATCCGCAAGTCCTACAACGTCGGCACGCCGGTCGAGTCCGAGGTGCTGCACGGCATCGACCTCGTGCTGCAGGTGGGCGAGTTCTGCGCGCTGATGGGACCTTCGGGATGCGGCAAGACCACGCTGCTCAACGTGATCGGCCTGCTCGATCGGCCGTCGGCGGGAAAGCTGTTCATCAAAGGCGACGAAACGAGCGGCCTCGGCGACAAGGCGCTCACGGCGCTTCGCGGCCACAGCATCGGCTTCGTATTTCAGTACCATCATCTGCTGCCGGCGTTCACGGCCGTTGAGAATGTCATGATGCCGATGCTGGTGGATCGCGGCCGGCCGGACGCCGCCATGCGGCGCCGCGCCGACGAGTTGCTGGAGAGCATGGCGCTCACGCCCTGGCGCGACAACCTCGCGATCAACATGTCCGGCGGCCAGCAGCAGCGCATCGCGGTGGCGCGGGCGCTGGCAATGAATCCTTCATTGCTGCTTGCCGACGAGCCGACGGGAAATCTCGACACCAAGTCGGCTCAGGGCGTGTTCGACCTGATGCGCGAGGTGAACCGCAGGCACGGAACCACGGTGCTCGTCGTCACCCACAAT
>JBGOTT010000060.1:0-15895 GCA_041476585.1 Gammaproteobacteria bacterium
ACCGCGCGCGCGCGGCACAAACTCGTACAAACCGAAGCGCAGCGCGATCGCGAAGATGCGAGCCAGCCGTGCAATCCGCTCCACGCGCTGCCCTCACCGCCCGGGCGACGCGGCGCCGGCCAGCTCGAGCCGCTTGGCAAACCGCGCAACCCGGTCACGAAATTGGGCGACGCCCGCCGCAAAATCCTCCAGCTCGCCGCACGGGACCAGCAGGCGCCGCTCCTCGACCGCGTATTCCACGAGGTTCTCGGCAAGGCGGCGCGCCGCCTCGAGATGCCACGCCGCGATGGCGCGCGCTGCGCCGGCCACCCGGTGCGCGAGAACGTCGCCGAGCAGGCTGGAGAGATCTTCTTCGGCGTCCCAGCGCAGGTGGCGCGCGAGCAGCATGATCTCGCTCGCCAGCCGGGCGTTCCCCGAGACGTCGAATATGCGCATCAGCCGATCTTCGCCGGGAGCCGCGGAGGCGAGAATTCCGAGAGCTCCTCCGCGCAGGCTGAGAGTCAGGGTCGGTGCGGCGTCACCCGGCGCAATTTGACCACCATCGCGAATCGCAAGACGCACCGGTGGTGCAGGTGCGCCGGCGAATTCGACGGTCTCGCCGGCGAACGGGGCCAACCTCGCGCGTGCCCACGGCTCGGAGTCAAGCAACTTGTTGAGCAGGGCCGCTGCCGGAAGGGTGATCAGGCGCATAAATAGCGAAGGCCACCTGCGGTGGCCTTCGGATGCAACTTCGAATACTGCGGCGGACCGCTCAGTGCATCTGCTGGATGCCCGCAAGCAGCCAGCCGCTCGAGCCGTCGACGGGCTTGGCGAGATTCCAGACTTCCTCGAATGCGGTCGGCGCCTGGCCGGGCTCGTCGCTCACCAGCCCGGAAAAACGCACGCTCGCCCAGTGTTTGTCGCCCTCGGTCGCGACTTCGAGCAGATCTGCGTTGAGCGTCACCACATCGGTGCGCTGCGCCGCAGGCTGCGCAATGTCCGCGCGCATGGAATCGAACATTTCCGGGGTCGTGAATTCACGCAACGCCTCGGCGTTGCCGGAGTCGTTGATCGCCTGCAGCCTGATGTAGTTAAGCTTGGCCTGGCGCACGAAGCCCGCTACATCGAAGCCCGGCGGGACATTCGCTGGCGCGGCTGCGATCATTGGGGGTTGCGCATCGAAGCCCGACACCTGTGATGGCGGTGGTGCCGCGACCGTCTCATTGCCGAGCCCCGCATACTGCATCGGAGGCGAGGTCTGGCCGCGCTGCGCCTTGAGCATGCGAAACACGGCAAACGCCGCAAACGCAAGCAACGCAAGCATCAGCATGCTCATGACCGGGCCGGCCATGCCGCTCGAGCCCAGCATCCAGCCAAGCATGCCTCCGATCGCGAGCCCGCCGAGGATCCCGGCCCAACGGCTTCCAGCGGGTTGCGGAGCAGCAGCTGGTTTCGCCTGCACAGGCGCGGCTTGCTGCGCCTGTTGCGCCGGCCGCGCCGGCGTTGCCGCCGGTGGTGTATTGGCGATCGAGCGTTGCGTGCCCACGCTACGACCGCCGCCCAGCCTTGCCGCCGCTGCCTGGTCCATCGTCAGCGAGACGCCGAGCAGCGCGGCGCATACGCCAAAAAGTATCTTTTTCATTTCCGTCCTCGAACAGTTTGCCCCTAGTTTGCGCTAGGTGTTCCGTATCCTACCCCGAGTCAGGCCGTCTTGTAACCACGATGCACCACAGCCACCCCGGCAGCCAGATTGAAATATTGGACCCGTTCGAGCCCTGCGCGTTCCAGCATCGCCGCCAGCGCCGCCTGGTCGGGGTGCACGCGGATCGACTCCGCGAGGTAACGGTAGGCCGCTGCATCCCCGGCGACGCGCGCCCCGAGCCAGGGCAGCACGCCGAAGGAATAGCAGTCGTATGCCGGGCGCAACGGCGCCCAAACCTTCGAAAACTCGAGCACCAGCAGCCTGCCCCCGGGCTTGAGCACCCGCGCCATCTCGGCGAGCGCCGCGTCCTTGTGCGTCATGTTGCGCAAGCCGAATCCCACGCTGACGCAGTCGAAGCAGCGCTCCGGAAACGGCAGGCGTTCCGCGTCGCACTGCGCCGCGGGTACGGACAAGCCGGCGTCGAACAACCGGTCACGTCCGCGTGCGAGCATATTGGCGTTGATGTCGGTCAGCCAGACCGCGCCCTGTGGTCCGACCCGCCGCGCGAACGCGCGCGCCAGGTCGCCGCTACCACCTGCCACATCCAGCACGCGATCCCCGGGACGCACGCCCGAGATCGCCACCGCGAACGCCTTCCAGATCCGGTGCAGGCCGAGCGACATCAAGTCGTTCATCAGGTCGTAGCGCGAGGCGACGCGATCGAACACCCCGCGCACCCGAGTCGCCTTGTTGCGTTCATCCACCGCCTCAAAGCCAAACTGCATTCGATCAGTCAAGCAGCCTTCTTACGTCTATTTAGGGTAAGTATGTACTCGCACTTCACGCTAGTCCGGCAATTGCTCGAAGCCGACGCGCTCGAAGTCAATGCCACGCTCGATCATTGCGTCGAGGCGCAAGCGCGCCGGCTTTTCGATGAAAGCCTCGATCACGCGGCCCGGCTTGAACCAACCCGCCGGGAGCACCAGAGTCGGTGGCATCCCCATCGTACTCCCGCCGCTCAGGGTCAATGCCTGCGTGTATTCCTCCCGCACGGAAATGTTGATCCCGACGGGGCGTACCGCGATCGCCGCCGGCACGCCGGCGAGCAGGCGCAGGCCCGCGTGCAGGTCGCCGTCCTCGCCCTGCATCAACCAGCGCACCTGTGCGAGCATGAAACTCTTGCTGTCTTCAGGTCGAACCCCGACCAGCTGGCCATGCGCAAAGCGCTTGCCTGGGTTGCCCGCGCGCCGCACCATTTCCAGGCCCTGCACGCTCTGGTCCTCAAGTTGCCAGTGCTCCAGCAGGAAGCCGGCCACCACACCATAATTGTCCTCGTCACGCGTGCTGACGCGCCCGAAAGTGGCGATCTGATCGTGCTCCTTCTTCGAAAGCTCGCGCCGCTCCCCGGGTTGGCGGAACACCTTGCCTGCAATGTGGTAGTGGATCGCCGCCATGTCGTTGCACGCCTGCGCGACATCGGAGATGTGCTTGCGTTCGTGCGCGCGCGGCGTTCTGGGCCGGCACCACTGCCGGTAAAGGAACACCAGCAACTGCTCGCACGAGGGCTGCACGCAATCCTTGCCCAAGCCGAGCTTCGACGGCGATTCGCCCTTGCGCAACAGCGCGATGCGGTTGCGCAGACTCTTCGCCAGCCGGCGCGAATCGAGGTAGCGCGGCTCGCCTCCTGTGGGCTTGCCACGCTCGGCGCAGCGCGCGCCGGCGAGATCCACCCAGAGCGGCGGAATTTCCGCGCCTTCATCGATCGGAGACCGGGCGACGTCCACCTTCCCGGCCCAGCGTTCGAGCAGGTAGGCGACGAACGTGAGCTGCCGCTGCGACAGTTCGTTCGGATTGACTAGGCCCATCAGCGTGACCCGCATATAGGCGATGCGCGGCGAGGTATCGGTGATATCGCGATTCAGGTAATCCTTGACGGCAACATCGGTGACCTCGAGCCGCTCGGCCGAGGCATACATGTCGTTGAGCGCCCGCCAGTCGGACGCCGGAACCTGGCGGTACGCGCGGTAGTGATGAAACATCCGCAAGCCCAGATAGGCGAGAATGCGCTGGCACACCAGCGCAGCCTGGCCGCGCATACCCGGCTCGGCCGCAGCGCACGCCTCGAAGCAGCGCAGGTAGCCTTGGCGCATCGCGTCCCAGAGCCCGATGGTGTGCTCGAACACCGCGGCCTCGGCCTGGGCCATCGGTAATGCGCGGTTGGTAAAGCGCCTTGCCTGCTCGACCTGCACGAAATTCACCGCCTCGCGCAACGCCTCGAGCGTGGCGAGCCGCACGGCGCCTTTCAGGCTGGCGCGGTTGAATTCCCCGACCGCCGGGAGCAGTTGGCGCTGCGCCACGACGACATTGGCAAGCGGCATGTTCTCGATCCACAGCTTGCAACTGTCGGGATCGTCGAACTGCAGCGCCGCGTTGGCGTCGGAATCGAGCTGCGGCGTTTCGCTCATGAAAGGGTGTCCGGATTCATTCCCGCAGCAATCGGCGCGCCGCTCAGAGCAGCACGCGCTCGATGCCGCCCCGGTTCGCCTTGCCGACGAACTCCGGCAGCCAGTCGGGGCCGAGCAGACGACGCGCCATTTCGACCACAATATAGTCGGACTCGATCCCGGTGTCACCCGCGAAGCGGGCCAGTCCCTGCAGGCACGACGGGCAGGAGGTGAGAATTTTCACGGCTTCGCCGTCGCCTCCGCCCGACCCGCGCAGCTCCACCATCCCCTTTTTCAATTCCTGTTCCTTGCGAAATCGCACCTGCGTGGCCACGTCGGGGCGCGTGATCGCGAGCGTGCCCGATTCGCCGCAACAGCGCTCCGAGAGCGCGACCGGCGCGCCCATCAGCGCGTTCACCACCTTCATCGGCGAGTGCGTCTTCATCGGCGTATGGCAGGGGTCGTGATACATGTACTTCACCCCCCGCAGATCGCCTTGCTGGTCCTCGAGCTTGACGCCCTTCTCGAGCAGGTATTCGTGGATGTCGAGCAGTCGGCAGCCGGGAAAGATCTTGTCGAACTCGTATTTCTCGAGCTGATCCATGCAGGTGCCGCAGGAGACGATCACGGTGTGGATGTCGAGGTAGTTGAGCGTGGTGGCCAGCCGGTGGAACAGCACGCGGTTGGCCGTGATGATGCGCTCGCCCTTCTCGCTTTCCCCCGCGGCCGTCTGCGGGTAGCCGCAGCACAGATAACCAGGCGGCAGCACGCACTGCGTGCCGACCTCGTAGAGCATCGCTTGCGTGGCGAGCCCGACCTGCGAGAACAGCCGCTCCGAGCCACAACCCGGAAAGTAGAACACCGCCTCGGCGTCCTCCCCCGCCTTGGCGGGGTCGCGGACGATCGGCACGATCTTCGCATCCTCGATATCGAGCAGCGCGCGCGCAGTTTTCTTCGGCAGCCCGCCGGGCATCGGCTTGTTGATGAAGTGAACGATCTGCGCGACCAGCGGCTTCGCTCCGGTGCTCGCCGGCGGCCGCGCGGTCTGCGCGCGCGCGAGGCCCATCGACTGCGCCACGCGATGCGCGAGCCGCTGCGCGGCAAAGCCCCACTTTATCAGAAGCGTGCGCGCAAGCTTCACCATGCGCGGGTCGGTGGCATTGAGCAACACCATCGAGGCCGTCGTGCCCCAGTTCCTGCGCCGCCGGCCCAGCCGCCGCAACAGGTTCCTCATCGCGATCGACACGTCGCCGAAATCGATGTCCACCGGGCAGGGGCTGGCGCACTTGTGGCACACCGTGCAGTGGTCGGCGACATCGCCGAATGCATCGAAATGGCCGAACGCGACGCCGCGACGCGTCTGCTCCTCGTACAGGATCGCCTCGATCAAGAGCGAAGTGGCGAGGATCTTGTTGCGCGGGGAGTACGGCAGGTTGGCGCGCGGCACGTGCGTCGCGCATACCGGTTTGCACTTGCCGCAGCGCAGGCAGTCCTTGATCGAGTCCTCCACCTGCTTGAGGTCGGTCTGCGCGAGAATCAGCGACTCCGCGCCAAGCAGCGAGAAACTGGGGGTATAGGCGTTGCCCAGGTCGCCCCCGGCCATCAGCTTGCCGGCGTTGAAGCGGCCCTCGGGATCGATCCGCCGTTTGTAGGCACGGAATGCGTCAAGCTCGCCCGGTTCGAGGTATTCGAGCTTGGTGATGCCGATGCCGTGCTCGCCGGAGATCACTCCGCCGAGCGATTTCGCCAGCCGCATGATGCGCGCCACCGCCTGGTTCGCGCGTTGCAGCATCGCGTAGTCGTCGGAGTTGACCGGCAGATTGGTGTGCACGTTGCCGTCGCCGGCGTGCATGTGCAGCGCAACGAACACCCGCCCCTTGAGCACGCGCTGGTGAACCGCTTCGAACCTCTCGACGATGCGGCGGAACGCCTGGCCCGAGAAAATGCGCCGCAGCTCCTCGCACAGCTCGGTCTTCCACGAGATGCGCACGGCGCCTGCCTGCATGGCAGCGAATGCGCTCGCGTATTGCGCGCCGAGCTCGGCCGGCGACACGCCGTGGCCGCAGAACTGCGGCGGAATCTCGTTTGTGGGCGCGTCGAGGTTCTCGGCGAACCAGCGCCAGCGCAGCCGCACGCGCGCAATCGCATCGAGCGCCTGCTGCGGCCGCTCGCCCAGCAGCTGGGGGCGCGGCACCTGCTCGTCCTGGCGCACGATCGGCAGTTCCGCGAAGAAAAATTCCTGCAGAGCGTCGAGCAGCGCAAGCTTGCTGCCGATCGACAGCTCGATATTGATGCGCTCGATGCCGTCGGTATAGTCCCCGAGCCGCTCGAGCGGGATCACCACGTCTTCGTTTATCTTGAATGCGTTGGTATGGCGCGCGATCGCCGCCGTGCGCGCGCGGTCCAGCCAGAAGCTCTTTCTCGCTTCGGCAGACACCGCGACGAATCCCTCTCCGCCGCGCGCGTTGGCGATCCGCACCACGCTGCTCGCTGCGGCCGCAACCTGGTCGACGTCCTCGCCCGCGATGTCGCCGACCAGCACCATCTTCGGGCGCTGGTTGCGGCGCGACTTGGTGGCGTAACCCACCGCCTTCACATAGCGCTCGTCGAGATGCTCCAGGCCGGCGAGCGTAGCCCCGGAATGGGCGTCCACATAGCGCTTGATTTCGACGATCGCCGGCACCGCCTCGCGCGCGGTGCCGAAAAACTCGAGGCACACCGTGCGTATCTGCGCCGGCATGCGGTGCAGAATGAAGCGCGCCGACGTGATGATGCCGTCTGTGCCCTCCTTCTGCACGCCGGGCAGGCCAGAGAGGAATTTATCGGTCACGTCCTTGCCGAGCCCGGCTTTGCGGAACATCGCGGCGGGAATCTCGAGCACGCTCTCATCCAGCAGCTTGCGGCCGTTGGCGGCGAGTCGCCGCAGGCGGAATCGCACGTGCTCCGCATCATGGATCCTGCCGAGATTGTGATCGAGGCGCTCGACCTCCAGCCATTTGGCATCCGGAGTGACCATGCGCCACGAGGCGAGGTTGTCGACCGCAGTACCCCACAGCACTGCCTGCTTGCCGCCGGCGTTCATCGCGACGTTGCCGCCGATGCACGAGGCGTCGGCCGACGTCGGGTCGACCGCGAACACCAGCCCCTGCGCCTCGGCGGTCCCCATCACGCGCCGCGTCACGACGCCGGCGCCGGCGCGGATGGTCGGCACCGGCCGCTCCAGGCCCGGCAGCATCGTCTGCTCCACTTCGCCGAGCGCTTCCAGCTTCTCGGTATTGACGACTGCCGTGCGCCGCGTGAGCGGAATGGCGCCGCCGGTGTAGCCGGTGCCGCCGCCGCGCGGAATGATCGAAAGCCCCAGCTTGATCAGATGGCCGACAACGCCGGCCATTTCTTCCTCTGTGTCCGGGGTCACCACCAGGAACGGATATTCGACGCGCCAGTCGGTCGCATCGGTAACGTGCGAAACGCGCGCGTAGCCGTCGAACGCGATATTGTCGCGGCGCGTGACGCGAGCCAGCCGGCGCAGTGCGCGGCGGCGCAGCTCGCGCGTTTCGGCGAACCCGTGCGCGAACCGCCCGAGCGCATCGCTCGCCAGCTCGAGCAGTCGAGCCACGCGGGGGTTGTCGCTGCGCCGCTCGGCGATTTCGGTCAGTCGCGCAAGCATGCCGTCGATCAGCTTGGAGCGGCGCCTGGCGTGCGCGATCAGGTCGTCTTCGAGGTACGGGTTTCGCTGGATTACCCAGATCTCGCCGAGGATCTCGTACAGCATGCGTGCCGAGCGGCCGGTGCGCCGCTCGGTACGCAGTTCGGTGATCAACTGCCAGCCTTCTTCGCCCAGCAGCCGGCGCACGATCTCACGGTCGGAAAACGAGGTGTAGTTGTACGGAATTTCGCGCAGGCGAGCGCTCACCGGGGCGCCTCCTCGGGCGGTGCATCACTGGCGCCGAAAACGTCGCGATAGCTGGCATAGAAGCTCGCGAACAGCGTCGGCAACAGCATCAGCAGGAACGGAAACAGCACGCCGAGCAGCGCGCCGCGCGCCTTGCCGCCGGTGACCAGCATCGCGCCGAGCACCAGCGCCGATGGCAGCACGAACAGCACCAGCGCCGCACCGGCGCCGTACACCAGGAACGCGCGCCAGTTGATAAAGCTGGCGAAGAAGCTGAAGAACAGCGCCTTCGCCGCCGACTGCCCGTGCCAGGCCACCAGCACCGGAGCGAACCAGAATGCCATCATTACCGGACCGTACAGCGCCGCCGAAACCACCAGCGCACCGATGAACTCGTCGGAGGCCAGCACTTCCGCAGAAGGCCTCTGCCCGGTACTCATCCAGCGCGCGAGCGCGCCGCCGTCGGCAAGCGCGGTCGCGGCAAGCAGCGCGGCAATTGCGGCGAAGTACACGACGCCCAGCGCGAGTTGCGTGCCCGCGTGCTGGCGGAAACCCGCGACGAGGTTGGATAGCACGAGCGGCGAGCGGTGTTCCGCAGCACGGCTTGCCGCCATGAAGCCGACCGAGAACGCCGGAACCAGAATCGATGCCAGCACCACGCCGATCACCGGAACAAAGCTAATGACGGTCATCGCCATCCAGTAGGCGAAAACCAGTGCGAGCCAGGCGAGCGGCGCGGCGCGGAACAAGCCGAAACCCTCGCTCACCCAAGCCCAGCCACGACCCGCCGGCAGCACGCGTGCCTGCATGCGCGCCTCAGCCCGGCCAGGGCGCGGCGAAATCCGCGGCCGCGCGCAGCGCGAGGACGTCGCGGAAATGCTCGGGGTCGTGCACGCGCACCAATTTACCCGCGCGCGGCAGGTGAAAATCGTGCAGCCGTGAAAGCCAGAAGCGCAGCGCAGCGGCGCGCAGCATCACTGGCCACGCGCCGCGCTCGAGTGCGGTGAACGCCCGTGCCCCGGCGTAGGCGCCGAGCAGCGCGAGCGTGCGCTCGGTATCGAGCCGACGGTTGCGCGCGGGATCGACCAGGCACCAGTCGTTGGCGCACACGGCCACGTCGAACAACCAGCAATCGACGCCGGCAAAATAGAAGTCGATCACGCCGGAGATGCCGCCTGCCTCGAACAGGGTATTGTCGCGAAACAGGTCCGCGTGCACCGGGCCGCGCGGCAAGTCGGGGAAACGGTGCAGCGCCTGGAAGCGCAATTCCTCGTCGAGCAGCCGCTGGCAATCGGGGTTGATGAAAGGCGTTACCTGCGACGCGGTGGCGCGGCACCACTTTGCACCGCGCGGGTTCGCCAGAAAGCCTCCGTACGAGCGCCCCGCTAGATGCATGCGTGCCAGCAGCGCGCCGAGCTGCGCGCAGTGCTCGCGCGCAGGCTGCTCGAGCGACCGTCCGGGCAATCGCGTCACGAGAGCCGCGGGCTTGCCGTTCAGGCTGCCGAGCAGGTTGTCCGAAAGGTCGGCGATCGGCGCCGGGCAGGGGATCCCGTGGCGCGCGAGATGCGCCATCAGGCCGAGATAGAAAGGCAACTCCCCTGCGCCGAGTTTCTCGAACAGCGTCAGCACGAAACGGCCCTGCGTAGTGGTGACGAAGTAATTGGTATTCTCGATGCCCTCGGCAATCGGCTGCAACTCGGTGAGCACGCCGACCGAGTAGCGGGTCAGCCAATGCACAAGTTGTTCGGGTGTAACTGGCGTGAAAACGGACATAGAGGAGCGGGGGGGCTCACGGCGTTTTCGCCCGCGCCCCATCCCCGCGAGGTCCGGCGCAGGCGCCTCAATCGAAGGTGAAGATCTGCCAGAGCGGCGCGCTGTGGCCGGTATCGAGCGAATCGCGGCGCATCCAGTTGCCGTTGCCGGTGGTATCGATCAGGAAATACGGCGTGCCGCCCGGCGGAGTCACCTTGTACCGCGTCACCCGCCCGCCGTCGTAGACGGGCTCGACCTGGTCTTCGTCGCGCGTCGGGATGCGCACACCCCGCTCGGCGGTATCGGCATCGCGCAGCCCCGGCGGCGGCGGGGGCGGCACCGGAAGCGGCTCAAGCGTGGGCGGCGGCGTCTGTGCGAACGCGGCAGACGAGGCCAGCAGAGCGAGAAGGATCAGAAAACGGCGCATGGCGGCGGCAGGGAAAACGCGTCGATTCTAACAGAAGGCCGCACTGCACCACCCGCGTCTTCCGAGGCGCTTCAGAGGTTGAGCAGCACTTCGTGCTCGGCCGGGGATGGCTGGAAACCGCGCTTCTCGTAAAAGGAGAAGATCGCGTCGACCACCCGTTGCGGCTCGTCGATCACCTGCAGCAGATCGACGTCGCCAGGGTCGATCATGCCTTCGCCCGCCAACCGTTCGCGCAGCCAGTCGATCATGCCGCGCCAGAACGGTGAGTGCATCAGGATGATCGGCATCCCGCGCGTCTTCCCGGTCTGCACCAGCGTCAACGCTTCGAACAGCTCGTCGAGGGTGCCGAAACCGCCCGGCAGCACCACATAGGCGGTGGCGAACTTGACGAACATCACCTTGCGCGCGAAGAAGTGCTTGAAACGCAGGCTGATGTCCTGATACTGGTTGGAGCGTTGCTCTTGCGGCAGATCGATATTGAGGCCGATCGAAGGCGAGCGGCCGAGAAACGCGCCCTTGTTCGCTGCCTCCATCACGCCCGGCCCGCCGCCGGAGATCACCGCGAAGCCCGCGTCCGACAGCAGCCGTGAGGTCGTCTCCGCGAGACCGAAATATGGCGACTTTCGTGCGGCGCGTGAGCTGCCAAACACCGAAACCGCCGGGCGGATGCCCGCGAGGCGCTCGGTCGCCTCGACGAACTCTGCCATAATTCCGAATATCCGCCAGGATTCGCGCGCCGAGATCTCGTGGCCGCCGCCTGCGGGCTTCGGAAGTTTTTCGCTCATCGTGTCCACCGATTCCTCGTCGTTGCCGCCGCACACGCTGCTGCTCGTGGACGGCTCGTCGTACCTGTACCGGGCGTTCCACGCGCTGCCCGACCTGCGCAACGGGCGCGGCGAGGCCACCGGCGCGATCTACGGCGTACTCGCCATGCTAAGGCGGCTCGCAGCCGATCACAAGGCTGTCGCGAAGGCATGCGTGTTCGATGCCAAGGGCAAGACTTTCCGCGACGATCTCTACGCCGAATACAAGGCGCACCGCCCGCCGATGCCGGACGATCTCGCCGCGCAGATCGCACCGCTCAGTGAGGCCGTCGAAGCGCTCGGCTGGCCGGTGCTCGCAGTCGATGGCGTGGAAGCCGACGACGTGATCGCGACGCTCGCGCACCTGGCGCGAAACAACGGCATGCGCTGCATCGTCTCCACCGGCGACAAGGACCTCGCGCAACTGGTCGACGAGCGCGTCACGCTGGTCAACACCATGTCCAACGAAAATCTCGACGTCGAGGGCGTGAAGGCCAAGTTCGGGGTGCCGCCGGACAAAATCGTCGACTATCTGACGCTGATCGGAGATGCGGTCGACAATGTGCCGGGCGTCGATAAGGTCGGGCCCAAGACCGCCGCAAAATGGATCGCGCGGTACGGCTCGCTCGATGGCGTGATCGCGCATGCGGCCGAGATCCCGGGCGCGGTGGGCGAGAATCTGCGCAAGTCGCTCGATTGGCTGCCGCAGGCGCGAAAGCTGCTGACCGTGAAATACGATGTCGAGTTGCCGGTGACGCTCGAAGACCTCGCGCGTGACGGCTACGACCCCGCCAAACTGCGCGAGCTGCTCGCGCGCTTCGAGTTCAAGACCTGGCTGAGGGAACTCGAAGGCGGCGCGCCACCGGAGCCGCGGCGCGATCGTGCGCCTGCCGCCACGGCGTCCGCGGCACCCTCGTCGCCGGCGGCGGCTTCGTCGCCCGGCGCGTCCGCAGCGAACGTGGCACGACGCAGCTACGCGATGATCGCCGATGAGGCCGCGCTGCGCGCGCTGATCGCGCGCCTGGAAACGGCGGAGCTGGACGGCTTCGACACCGAGACTACGGGTCTGGAGCCGATGATCGCGAATCTGGACGGAATGTCCTTTGCGCTGGAGCGCGATGCGTTCTACCTGCCGCTCGACCACGAATATCCCGGCGCGCCCGAGCAGTTCGGCGTCGAGCGCGCGCTCGCGCTTCTGCGGCCGTGGCTGGAAAGCCCGGTCCGCCGCAAGGTCGGCCAGAACCTCAAGTTCGACGCACACATCCTCGCCAACCACGGCGTGAAGCTCGGCGGCATCGCGCACGACACGCTGCTCGAATCCTACGTCTACGAAGTGCACGAGCGCCATGACCTGGATACGCTCGCGCGGCGGCATCTTGGCTGGCAGACCCTCTCGTACGACGATGTGACGGGCAAAGGTGCTTCGCGCATCCCGTTTTCTGCCGTGGATGTGCAGCGCGCCACGCAATACGCCGCCGAGGACGCCGATTGCACGCTCGCCGTGCATCAGGTGCTGCACCCGCGCATCGCCGCGGACGGGAAGCTCGCGTACGTGTACGAGAAACTCGAGATGCCGGTGCTGCCGGTGCTGCTGGAGATGGAACGCAACGGCGTGCTGCTCGACAGCGGGAAGCTGGAAGCGCAGAGCCACGAGCTCGGACGGGAAATGTTCGAGCTCGAGCAGAAGGCCTACGCGGCCGCCGGCCAGCCGTTCAACCTGAATTCGCCCAAGCAGATCCAGGAGATCCTGTTCGAGCGGCTGAAGCTGCCGGTGAAGAAAAAGACGCCCTCGGGCCAGCCTTCGACCGACGAGGACGTTCTGACCGAGCTCGCGCTGGACTATCCGTTACCGAAGCTGCTGCTCGAATACCGCGGGCTCGCCAAGCTGAAATCGACCTACACCGACAAGCTGCCGCGCATGGTGGACCCTCGGACGCGGCGCGTGCACACCACCTACTCGCAGGCGGTGGCGGTGACCGGGCGGCTCGCGTCGAACGATCCGAACCTGCAGAACATCCCGATCCGCACGCCCCAGGGGCGGCGCATCCGCGAGGCCTTCATCGCGCCGCCGGGCGCGAAGATCGTCAGCGCGGACTACTCGCAGATCGAACTGCGCATCATGGCGCATATCTCGGGCGACGCAGGGTTGATGAAGGCATTCGAGCGCGGCGACGACGTGCACCGCGCGACTGCAGCCGAGGTGTTCGGCGTGCCGCTGGCGCAGGTGTCCGCCGATGAACGGCGCGCGGCGAAGACCATCAACTTCGGCCTGATCTACGGCATGAGCGCCTTCGGCCTGGCGCAGAACCTCGGCATCGAGCGCGCCACCGCGCAGGCCTACATCGACAGCTACTTCAATCGCTACCCCGGCGTCGCGCGCTACATGCAGGAGACGCGTGAACTGGCGAAGAGCCGCGGCTACGTTGAAACCGTGTTCGGCCGGCGCCTGTGGCTGCCGGAGATCCGCAGCGGCGGGCCGCAGCGCAGGCAGGCGGCCGAGCGCGCGGCAATCAATGCACCGATGCAGGGCACGGCCGCCGACCTGATCAAGCTGGCCATGATCGCCGTTTCCGCTTGGCTGGCGCAGGAGAAGCTCGCGACCAAACTCATCATGCAGGTGCACGACGAACTGGTGTTGGAGGTACCGGCGAATGACCTCGAGATGGTGAAGCAGTGGGTTCCGGAACTGATGCAGAATGTGGCTAAATTGAAAGTCCCGCTGGTCGTCGACGCGGGCGTCGGCGATAACTGGGATCAGGCGCATTGATACCGCGATCGCTCAAGCGGTGTATAAGGGATCCCCGCTGTTGACCGGCTCCCTGATCGGGGGCAGGATTTCGAAAGGGGAGTGAAATGGGACTGCGACTCAAATTCAACCTCGTTCTGGCGCTGGTATTTCTGCTGGGGCTCGGCGTATCGGGCTATGTTTCGTACGATCTGCTGCACAAAAACGCCAGGGACGAAGTGCTGCGAAATGCCGGAGTGATGCTGGAAGCAGCGCTGTCGATGCGGGCCTATACCGTGGGTCACGTGCGCACCAAGCTTCGCGTGGTCGAGGACGAGTTCCTCCCCGAGAGCGTGCCGGCGTTCGCGGCAACGGAAATCATGAGTCAACTGCGCAAGAAGTATCCCGACTACGTCTACAAGGAAGCGGCGCTCAATCCGACCAATCCGCGCAACCGGACGGTGGAGTGGGAATCCGACGTCGTCAATGAATTTCGCAACAACGAAAGTCGCAAGGAGCTGTCCGGAACGCGCATGACCCCCAGCGGCATGTCGATGTACCTTGCCCGGCCGTTCCAGATCAAGGACCCGGCCTGCCTTGCGTGCCACACCACGCCGGAAATGGCGCCGCCAGCCCTGGTCAAGCTGTACGGTACAGGCAACGGCTTCGGCTGGAAGCTGAACGAGGTGATCGGCGCGCAGATCGTTTCGGTGCCGATGTCGCTGCCGATCGACAACGCAAACCGCGCCTTCTACACCTTCATGACCTCGCTCGCGCTCGTGTTCGTGGTGCTGTTCATCATCCTGAACCTGATGCTGTCGCTGCTGATCGTACGGCCGATCACCAGCATGTCGGCGGCCGCCGACAAGATCAGCGTCGGTGACATGGACATCCCCGAGCTCTCCGAAGCGGGCAAGGACGAGGTTGCGCTGCTGGCGAAATCGTTCAACCGCATGCGCCGCAGCCTGGAGAAGGCAATCCGCTTGATCGACGAGAAATAGCGGCAATCCGATGCTGACCGCGGGTGCCGATTTCGCGCTGCCGCAGGGCTACGCTCTGAACGAATACCGCATCGAGTCGACACTCGGTGTCGGCGGCTTCGGTCTGACCTACCTCGCCACCGACAGCAACCTCAACCTCAAAGTTGCGATCAAGGAGTTCCTGCCGGGCGAACTCGCACTGCGCTGCGAGGATCAATCGGTGAAGCCGAAATCGGATTCCACCGTCAATACCTTTAAATGGGGCCTCTCGCGCTTTCTCGACGAATCGCGGACGCTGGCCTCGTTCCGGCATCCGAACATCGTCCGGGTAATGCGGTTTTTCGAGGCGAACCAGACCGCCTACATGGTGATGGAATTCGTCGCCGGCCAGCCACTGAACGAATGGATCGAGGCGCGCCGGCCGCCGGCTGAGCAGGCGGTGTTGAGCATCGCCGGTCCGTTGCTCGACGGGCTCGAGGCCATTCATCGCGCCAATTACCTTCATCGCGACATCAAGCCGAACAACATTTTCATCCGGGAAGACGGCAGCCCGGTGCTGATCGATTTCGGCTCCGCGCGCGGCGCAAGCGTGGACACCGGGAAAACCGCGATCGTCACTCCGGGCTATGCCCCGTTCGAGCAGTATCACACGCAGGGCAATCAAGGGCCCTGGAGCGATCTGTATTCGTTCGGCGCGGTTCTTTACTGGATGGTGACCGGTAACAAACCCGTGGAGTCGGTGGCTCGGGTTCGCAAGGACGGCTTGCCGCCGGCAGCCGACGCGGGTGACCGCTCGCGGTACAGCGCGGAGTTGCTCAAGGCGATCGACTGGGCGCTTGCGCCGCTGGAAGAGGCGCGGCCGCAATCCGTGGCCGAATTGCGCAATGTGCTGCGACGCCTTGTTGCGGTTCCGGCATCCGAGCAGCCCACGATCCTCATTGAACCCAGGCCCGCCCCTGAAGCGAGCTCGCGCCCAACCAGCCTCCCGGCCGCGGCCGCGTACGACCGCGAGACGCTCAAGAAGATCGAGACGGAGCTGGCGGCGCATATCGGCCCGATCGCGCCAATGGTGGTCAGGTCGGCAGCGAAAAAAGCTTTCACGCTTTCCCGGCTGGTCGAACTGCTTGCTGCTGAGATTGCGGACGACAAGGCCCGGACGGCATTCATGAGGAAAGTCGCTGCCGCAGAAAAATCCGTTCCAACCGGCGCTCCGACCGGTACCCCGATGGCCCACGCAAATTCGGCACCGCT
>JBGOTT010000061.1:0-15797 GCA_041476585.1 Gammaproteobacteria bacterium
ATTCGTTGGCACTGCGGTAGTGGATCAGGTCGGCGATGGTGCCGATCTTTAGTCCGTGCACGGCGGAGAACTCGAGCAACTGCGGCAGGCGCGCCATGCTGCCGTCGTCATTCATGATCTCGCACAGCACCGCCGCGGGCGTAAGGCCGGCAAGGCGCGCAAGATCGCAGCACGCTTCGGTATGGCCTGCGCGCACCAGCACGCCGCCATCCTGGGCGATCAGCGGGAACACGTGGCCCGGCTGGACGATGTCCTCGCGCTTTGCATCGCGGGCCGCCGCCACCTTGATGGTGAGCGCCCTGTCGTGCGCCGAGATTCCGGTGGCGATGCCCTCGGCGGCTTCGATCGAAACGGTGAAATTGGTGCCGTGGCGCGAGCGGTTCTGGTTCACCATCGGCCGCAGGCCGAGGCGCGCCGCGTGCGCCTCGGTGATCGGCATGCAGACCAGGCCGCGGCCGTGCTTGGCGAGGAAGTTGACCTTATCTGCCGAGACGAAATCGGCGGCGAAAACCAGGTCGCCTTCGTTCTCCCGGTCCTCGTCGTCGACCAGCACCACGATATTGCCGGCGCGGACCTCGCCAACAATTTCGGTGATCGGGCTGATGGCGGTCGTTTCGCGGCGCATGGCCGAGTAATTATAGACCTCTGCGCCCCTCGCGGATCGCAGTGGTCAGCTCGCTTTGGGTTCCTCGGGCAGGATTTCGCCGGCGGCCTCGGCCTGGGCGCGTGCGTTGGTCTTCTCGCGAATGCGCGCGGACTTGCCCGATCGGTCGCGCAGGTAATAGAGCTTGGAGCGGCGCACGTCGCCGCGCCGCTTCACCGCGATCGAGGCGATCAGCGGCGAATGGGTCTGGAAGGTGCGCTCGACACCCTCGCCGGAGGAGATCTTGCGCACGATGAACGAAGAATTGACTCCCTTGTCGCGGCGCGCGATGACCACGCCTTCGAACGCCTGCACGCGCTTGCGCTCGCCTTCGACCACGTTCACGTTGACGACCACCGTGTCGCCCGGCACGAAGTCCGGAATGGTTTTTCCGAGCCGCTTGATCTCTTCCTGCTCGAGTTTCTGGATCAGGTTCATGTCACGCTCCGTTCGCTGTGTTCGCGCTGGAACTCGTCCAGCAGTTTTCGTTCCTCGTCCGTCATGCCGCGTGCAGCAAGCATCCCGGGGCGCCGTTGCCAGGTGCGCCCCAGCGCCTGCTGCAACCGCCAGCGGCCGATCGCCGCATGGTGGCCCGAGAGTAGCACCTCGGGTACCCGCTCACCATCCCTCGCCGGCCAGACCTCCGGCCGGGTGTATTGCGGGCAATCGAGCAACCCGCGGACGAACGATTCCTCCTGCGCCGACTGCGCATCGCCGAGCGCGCCGGGAAGCTGCCGCACCACTGCGTCGATCAGCACCATCGCCGCGAGCTCGCCACCCGAAATCACGTAATCGCCAATCGAAACTTCCTCGTCCACGCAGCGGCGGACCAGTCGCTCGTCTACCGCTTCGTACCTGCCGCACAACAGCGTTGCGGCCTGCACTTCGCGCAGTTCCATCACCTTGCGCTGCCCGAGCTTCGCGCCCTGCGGCGAGAGCAGGATCACTTTTCCGCTCCGGCCTTCGGCGCGCTGAGCTTCGCGCGCGGCGCCGATCGCCTTCTCCAGCGGCTCGGCCAGCATCACCATGCCCGGTCCGCCGCCGTACGGACGCTCGTCCACCGTCCGATGATTGTCGGTGGCGAAATCGCGCGGGTTCCACAGCGCGAGCTTCCACAAGCCGTTCTCCAGCGCCCGCCGAGTGATCCCGCTATCGCTCACCGCGGCGAACATCTCGGGAAACAGCGTCACCACATCGAAGCGGATCACGGCCGTTGCCCTACCAGTCCGGTTCCCAGTCGACCTCGATGCGACGCGCGCCCGGATCGACCGTTTCAATCACGCCCTCCACCCATGGCAGCAGGCGCTTTCGCTCGCCGCCCACCTCGATCACCTCGTGCGCGCCGTTATGGAATACCTTTTCCACCCGGCCGAGGCTGGCACCGCTGCGGTTGATCACCTCCGCACCGACCAGATCCGCCCAGTAGTAGCGGCCCGGCTCGGGTTCCGGCAGCGTCTCCCGCGGCACCGCGACGGTCGCGCCCTTCAGCAAATGCGCGGCCTCGGGGGTTTCGATTCCGGCGAGCTTCGCGATCAACTTCGCACCATGCTGCCGCGCCGACATCACGGGCATTTCCTTGCGGCCTGGGCCCAGCCACCACTTCGGGTAATCCGCAGCGGCGCCGACCTCGCCGGTCCAGGGGTCGACCCGCACCCAGCCGCGCAAGCCCCAGGCGCCTTCGATGCGGCCCAGCTCGACCCAGCCGCCGGAGCGCTCCGGGTTCAGTCCGCCCTCAGACAGCCTTCTTGCCAAACTGCCGCACCAGACGCGCCACCGTCGAGGAGAGCTGCGCGCCCTTGCCCTTCCAGTGCTTGACGCGCTCGACGTCCACGCGCAGCGCCTCGCGCCCTTCGGGAGCCTTCGGATCGTAGAACCCGACGCGCTCGATGAAGCGGCCGTCGCGCGCGCGGCGCGAATCGGCGACAACCATGTTGTAGAACGGCCGGTGTTTCGCACCGCCGCGCGCAAGCCGGATCACCACCATTTCCCGTACCCCGAAAATTCGAAAAGGGGCGGATTTTAAAGGAATTCCGCGTTCAAGGGAAGGCCGGAAAACGCTGGTCGGGCCGGGAACGCGGGGCTTTCCGTCCGTAACGGCCGCGATCAGCCGTCAGCGCGGCATCATGCCCTTCATCCCCCGCATCATCTTCGCCAGGTTCCCGCCCTTCATCATCTTCATCATTTTCTGCATCTGCTCGAACTGCCCGAGCAGGCGGTTGACCTCCTGCACCGACACGCCGGCGCCGGCGGCCACGCGCCGCTTGCGCGTGGCCTTGAGCAGCTCGGGTCTGGCGCGCTCGGCGGGGGTCATCGAGTTGATGATCCCCTCGAGTCGCCGGATCTGTTTGTCATCGACGAGTTGCGCCGGATTGATGTTCTGCATGAGCTGCGCCGGCAGCTTGTCCATCATCGCCGACAGGCCGCCCATCTTGCGCATCTGCTGCACCTGCTGCTTGAAATCCTCGAGGTCGAAGCCCTTGCCCTTCCTGATCTTGGTGGCAAGCTCGAGCGCTTTTTCCTGATCGACGCCCTTGCGCGCCTCTTCCACCAGCGACACGATGTCGCCCATGCCGAGCATGCGCGCCGCCATGCGCTCCGGATGAAAGGGCTCCAGGCCGTTCAATTTTTCGCCGGTGCCGATGAACTTGATCGGCTTGCCGGTCACTTGCCGCACCGACAGCGCCGCGCCGCCGCGCGCATCGCCGTCGAGCTTGGTGAGCACCACGCCGGTGAGCGCGAGCGCCTGGTTGAATGCGCGCGCGGTGTTGACCGCATCCTGGCCCTGCATCGCGTCGACCACGAACAGCGTCTCGACCGGATTCAGCGCCGCATGAAGCGCGCGGATCTCGTCCATCATCGCCACGTCGATCGCGAGGCGCCCCGCGGTATCGACCAGCAGCACGTCGTAATAGCGCAGTCTGGCGTGCTCGAGCGCGCGGCGGGCGATGTCCAGCGGCTTTTCGCTTGAATCCGATGGCAGAAAATCCGCGCCGGCCTGCGCGGCCACCGACTTCAACTGCTCGATCGCCGCCGGTCGGTAGACGTCGCAGGAAACCAGCAGGGGTTTCTTCTTCTGCTCGATCAGCCAACGCGCGAGCTTGCCGGCGGTGGTGGTCTTGCCCGAGCCCTGCAGGCCCGCCATCAGGATCACCGCAGGCGGCTGCACTGCCAGGTCGAGGACGGCGTTCACCTCTCCCATCACGCGCGTGAGTTCGCGATGCACCACGCCCACCAGCGCCTGCCCCGGCGAGAGGCTGCCGATCACCTCTTCGCCGAGCGCCTTTTCCTTCACCGCGGCGATGAAATCCTTCACCACCGGCAACGCGCAATCGGCCTCGAGCAGCGCGACGCGCACCTCGCGCAGCGCCTCCTGCACGTTCGCCTCGGTGAGGCGCGCTTCGCCGCGCAACGTCTTGACGATGCGCGACAGCCGTTGCGTCAGGTTTTCTAGCAGGGAATTACCCGGTGGTAGACTAAATTTATGTCCGGCATTCTACTGTACGGCCTCGCGAGCCTGCTGTACGCGGCGCTCGCGCTGCACTTCTGGCGCACGCGGTGGAATGCGCGCCCGCCACGCGAACGCGCGGCTCCGCCTGTGGCGGGAATGCTCGCCTGGGAGCGCGTCGCGCTGCTCGCGCCGCTCGCGTTGCACACCTGGCTGCTGTACGCCGACCTGCTCGCGCCGCAGGAACTGCGCTTCGGCTTCGGCCAGGCGCTGTCGGTCATGCTGTGGATGGGCGTGCTGCTGTACTGGGTCGAGAGCCTGTTCTACACGCTGGACGGAATGCTGCCGCTGGTACTGCCGCTTGCCGCGCTCGCCGCGCCGCTGCCGGCGCTGTTTCCCGGCATTGCGAGCGGGGCGCACGCTGCCGAGTTCGAGTTCCGCATTCACCTGATCCTCGGCATGCTCGCCTACAGCGTATTCACCATCGCGATGCTGCATGCGGTGCTGATGGCGTTCGTGGAGCGCCGGCTGCACCGCGTGCATGCGCAAGCGGAGCGCGAGCCCTCCGGGCCGCTGGGCGGTCCGTGGTCCTCCATGCCACCGCTGCTCACGCTCGAGCGGTTGCTGTTCCGGCTGATCGGCGCCGCGTTCATCCTGCTCACGCTGACCCTCGCCACCGGCGCGCTGTTCTCGGAGACGCTGTTCGGGCGCGCGTTCCGCTTCGACCACAAGACGCTGTTTGCCGTCCTGTCGTGGCTCACCTTCGCGGTACTGCTCGGCGGACGCACCCTGCGGGGCTGGCGCGGCCGCACCGCGCTGCGCTGGACCCTGTTCGGTTTCGCGCTGCTGATGCTGGCGTACGTCGGCAGCCGTTTCGTGCTCGAAGTCATCCTGGGCCGGGGCTGATGGAGGACGTCCCTCTCCCGGCGGAGCTCGCGCTGCTGGTGGTGCTGCTCGTGCTGGTGGCGTTCTTCTCGATCGCCGAAACCAGCATGATGGCGCTCAACCGCTACAGGCTGCGCCACCTCGTCTCCCGGGGCCACGGCGGCGCGAAGCGGGCGGCAGACCTCCTTGCACGCACCGACCGGCTGCTCGGGGCAATCCTGATCGGCAACACGCTCGCCAGCGCGGGCGCGGCCACGCTCGCTGGCGTGATCTCAGTGCGCCTGCTCGGCGAGGACAAGCTCGCCTACGCGGTGAGCACGCTGGCGATATCGTTCCTGATCATCGTCTTCTCGGAAATCACGCCCAAGGTGATCGGCGCGACCTACCCGGAGCGTATCGGGCTGCTGCTCGCCTATGTGCTCAGGCCCATGCTGTGGCTGTTCCAGCCCGCGATCTGGTTTGTCAACCTGTTCGTCCAGCCGCTGCTCCGGCTGATGCGCATACGGCCCCAGCCCGAGGCCCAGCAACTCTCGCCGGAGGAGATCCGCTTCATCGTGCTCGAGTCATCGAGCTTCATGCCGAAGAAGCACGTGTCCATCCTTCTCAATCTATTCGACCTCGGGGACATCACGGTGCAGGACATCATGCTGCCGCGCGCTCGCATCGAGGCGGTCAACCTCGAAGACACGCCGGAAACGATTGCCCGCCACCTTGCCACGAGCTACCACATTCGCCTGCCGGTGTTCCGCGACGCCGGGCGCGAGGTGGTCGGCGTGTTGCATCTGCGCAAAGTGCTGGGCGCGCTGCAGGCGGGCACCCTCGACGCGGAAAAGATCGTCGAGCTCGCCGACGAGCCGTACTTCGTCCCGGCCACCACACCGGTGCTCGCGCAGTTGCATTACTTCCAGGAGAACCACGAGAGCATTGCGCTGGTCGTCGACGAGTACGGCGAACTGATGGGCTTGGTGACGCTCGAGGACATCATCGAGGAAATCATCGGAAAGTTCACTACCTCGCTGCCCGGTGCGGCCGAACTCGCCTGGGGCCCGGATGGTTCGGTCGCGGTCGACGGTGGCACGCCGGTGCGCGACGTGAACCGGGCGCTGGGACTGAATCTGCCGCTCGACGGTCCGAAGACGCTCAACGGGCTGATCCTCGAACATCTGCAGGATATCCCCGAGGCCGACGTGAGCATCCGCATTGCCGGCGTGCGCATCGAGATCGTGCATGCCCAGGGGCGGGCCGTAAAAGCCGCTCGGCTGTTCCGTCCGCCCGATTCGCCGGAGGCCTCCGCCGAGGCCTGATTAAAACGTCTAATTCCCATTTTTCTCAATCGGTTACGCCGGAAACCTGAGCCTTTACAAAATACACCTGCCGGTGCATCATCGTCGCTCGTAGCGGCGCCCCAGGAGGAAAACAGGCATGGCGACGGCAGCAGCAGCGCCAGCGGCAACGAAGGGTCCCAAGGAACGCAGCTTCCTCTGGGAAGGCAAGGACAAGGCGGGCAAGGCGGTGCGCGGCGAAATCCGCGCAACCGGCGAGGCCGCCGTCAATGCCATCCTGCGCCGTCAGGGCGTCCGCGTCTCGAAGGTCAAGCGGCAGCGGCTTGGCGGCGGCGGCAAAGTCACCGAAAAGGACATCTCGCTGTTCACGCGCCAGTTGGCGACGATGATGAAGGCCGGCGTTCCGCTGCTGCAGTCGTTCGAGATCGTCGGCAAGGGCGCGACGAACCCGGCGGTGGCACGACTGTTGGGCGAGGTGAAAACCGACGTGGAGACCGGCTCTCCGCTGGCCGCGGCATTCCGCAAGCACCCGCTGCACTTCGATAATCTCTACTGCAATCTGGTCGCGGCCGGCGAGGCCGCGGGGATTCTCGAATCACTGCTCGAACGGCTGGCCAACTACAAGGAAAAAACCCTCGCGATCAAATCGAAGATCAAGGCTGCGCTGTTCTATCCGATCGCGATCATCGCGGTGGCCTTCATCATCACGGCCGTGATCATGATTTTCGTGATCCCCGCGTTCAAGCAGGTGTTCACCAGTTTCGGCGCCGACCTGCCCGCACCGACCCTGGTCGTGATGGCGATCTCCGATTACTTCGTGAGGTACTGGTGGCTCATTTTCGGCGTCGTTGGCGGCGGGATCTACGGCTTCCTGTGGAGCTGGAAGCGCTCGCTCCCGGTGCAGATCTTCATGGATCGGCTGATGCTCAGGATGCCCGTATTCGGGCACCTGGTGCGCATTTCGACCATTGCGCGATGGACGCGCACGTTGTCGACGATGTTCGCGGCGGGCGTGCCGTTGGTCGAGGCGCTGGACTCGGTGGGGGGTGCCTCGGGCAACTACGTGTACGCGTCGGCGACCAAGCAGATCCAGCAGGAGGTCTCGCAAGGCACGTCGCTCACGCAGGCGATGCAGAACGCCAACGTGTTCCCGAGCATGGTGCTGCAGATGTGCCAGATCGGCGAAGAGACCGGCGCGCTTGACGCGATGCTCGGCAAGGTGGCGGACTTCTTCGAGGCCGAGGTCGACGACGCCGTCGACGCGCTCTCCAGCCTGATGGAGCCGGTCATCATGGTGGTGCTGGGCACCCTGATCGGCGGCATGGTCATCGCGATGTACCTGCCGATATTCAAGCTGGGCCAAGCCGTCTAAGACAATGACTTCGCTTGGCTGGCTCACGCAGCCGGCCGTGTTCCCCTGGGCCGCGCTGGTCCTCGGGCTTTGTGCAGGCTCGTTCCTCAACGTCGTCATTTATCGCCTGCCCAGGATGTTGGAACGCGAGTGGCTCGCAAACGTCCCCGAGATTCTCGAGGAGGCGCGCGAGCTGCCTGATCGCGATGCGGCGCGGCGCCTCGCCAGTGAGGTGCGGCAGGCCACCGCCGCGCTCGATTCCGAGCCGCTCGGCTTGGTCGTGCCGCGTTCGCGCTGCCCGGCCTGCGGCCACCGCATCGCTGCATGGGAAAACATCCCGGTGCTCAGCTGGATGCTGCTCCGCGGGAAGTGTTCCGCGTGCCGCAGCCGGATCAGCATTCGCTACCCGCTCGTCGAACTGCTCGCTGGGCTCGGCGCCGCCTACGCCGGTTCGCGATTCGGTTTCGGTCTTGCGGCGCTCGGTGCGATGTTTTTCATCTGGGGCACCATCGCGCTCGCCTTGATTGACCAAGCGACCGGCTATCTCCCCGACGACATCACGCTGCCGATGCTCTGGGCAGGGCTGTTGCTGAATGCCTTCGGTGTCTTCGTTCCACTCGCCGAGGCAGTGATCGGCGCAGCAGCGGGCTATCTTGCGCTCTGGCTCGTGTACTGGGGATTCAAGCTACTCACCGGAAAAGAAGGCATGGGCTACGGGGACTTCAAAATGAACGCTGCAGTCGGCGCCTTCCTCGGCTGGAAGATGCTACCACTAGTGATCCTAGTCTCCGCGGTGGTCGGGCTGGTGTTCGGCATCACCCAGATGCTCGCGGCTCGCGGCGGATGGGACGGCGGGTTCAAGTTTCACTTCGGGCCATACATCGCGATCGCGGGGATCGTGAGCGTGTTTTGGGGTCACGCGATCATGGTCCTGATCCCCGTGATCAGAATTTTCTGATGCCGTTCGTCGTGGGCTTGACCGGCGGCATCGGCAGCGGCAAGAGCCGCGCGGCCGATGCGTTCGCGGCGCTCGGGGCAAGCGTGGTCGACACCGACGCGATCGCGCGTGAGTTGACGTCGCGAGGCGGCGCAGCGCTCGCCGCGATCGTGGAGGCATTCGGGCGCGAAGCCCTCGATGCCGATGGCGCGATGGATCGCCTCCGCATGCGCGAGCGCGTGTTCCGCGATGCGGTTGCCCGGCAACGGCTGGAGGCGATCCTGCACCCGATGATTCGCGCCGAGTCGCAGCGCCGCATCGCCCGAGCGTCGGCGCCGTACGTGGTCCACGTCGTGCCGCTGTTGGTTGAATCGCCCGGCTATCGCGAACGCGTGCAGCGCGTTCTGGTGGTCGACTGCCCGGAGGAACTGCAAATCGAGCGAGTGCGCTCGCGCAGCGGTCTTGCCGCCGCCGAAGTGCGGCGGATCATCGCCACGCAGGTGCCTCGGGCGCAGCGGCTCGCGGCGGCGGACGACGTCCTCGACAACTCCGGCGACGCCGCGGCGCTCGAAGCGCAGGTCGCCCGCCTACACCGGCGCTACCTCGAACTCGCCCGAGCGGCCGGAAACTGAGAATCTCGGTTGTCAGCGTCCTCCAAATGCTTCAAAATTCAACGATTTTCCGCCTGACCGGGAAGCCGGCGAGAAACGGGCACGCGCCGTTGTGATCATCTACGAATATCCTCTCAATGAGCGCATCCGCACGCTGCTGCGCCTGGAAGACCTGTTCGAGCGCTCACGCAGCTTCATCCAGCGCACTGAAGCGCACGACCACCACGTCGCGCTGCTGACGCTGTTCGAGATCATGGAGGTCGCCGGGCGCGCGGACCTCAAATCCGACCTGCTGCAGGAACTCGAGCGCCAGAAGCAGGTGCTGCTCGCATTCCGCAACAATCCCGAGATTTCCGAGGACGCGCTCTCGGAGGTGCTCGCCGACATCGAGCAGGTTTCAACTGCGCTGTTCGGCATGACCGGACGCATCGGCCAGTACCTGCGCGAGAACGAGTGGCTGATGTCGATCAAGCAGCGCACCGGCATTCCCGGCGGTGCATGCGAGTTCGACCTGCCCTCGTACCACTTCTGGCTGCACCGCCCGGCCGATGAGCGCGGCGCGCAACTCGCGCGCTGGACCAGCCCGCTCTACCCCTTGCGCGACGGCACCGCGATCATCCTGCGCATCCTGCGCGAATCGGGCAAGCCGGTGCAGATGATCGCGCCGCAGGGTACGTTCCAGCAGATGCTGGGCGGGCGCGTCGCGCAGATGATGCGCGTGCGGCTCGAGGACGCGCTTGCCTGCGTGCCGGAGATCAGCGCCAACAAATACGTGCTCAACATCCGCTTCCTCGCCCAGGGCGGCGAGGATCCCCGTCCGCGCACGGCGGAATCCGACGTCGCTTTCGAACTGACGTTCTGCAATCTGTAGCCATGCAGGCAAAGCCGCGCGAGGTTGCGTGTCCACGTTGCGGCACGCGCGCGCCGTTCAGCCCGGAAAATCCCTTTCGCCCGTTCTGCAGCGAACGCTGCCGGCTGATCGATCTGGGCGCGTGGGCCAATGAATCCTACCGCGTGCCCGATACCACGCCGCCTGATCCTGAGTCCGAGGCGCCGAATTAGCCAAGCGACTGAGGCTGCTGCCTGAGGAAGATCTTCTGCATGCCGCCGATCCAGCGGTCGTAGTTGGACGTCTTGGCGCGCATGTAATCGAGTACTTGTGGATGCGGCAGGATGAGAAAGGTTTCCTGCGCCATCACCTTGACGATTTCATCCGCAACCTGCTCAGCCGTCAGCGCACCGTCGACGCCCGCTGAACCCTCGCCCTTGTACATCCCGGTGAGGACCGCCTGGGGACACAGGCAGGACACATGCACGCCGCGCCGCCCGTATGCGATCGCCAGCCACTCCGCGAATGCGACGGTGCCGTGCTTGGTCACGCCATAGGGCGCCGACTCAACGATGTTGAGCAGGCCGGCAGCCGAGGCGGTAAGCACGAAATAGCCGCCGCCGCGCGCCACCATCTTCTCGACCACCGCGCGCGCCGCCCAGACGTGCGCCATGACGTGGATTTTCCAGTGCCGTTCCCAGACCTCGTCCGGGGCCTCGAGGCCGGCGCGCGCGACGATGCCCGCGTTGGAAAAAAACACATCGATGCGGCCGTAACGCGCCTCGGCCTCCCGCACCAGCCGCTGGATGTCGGCTTCCTTGCTCACATCGCAGGTGAACGCGATGCCTCCGGTCGCTTCTGCGACCGGTCTGAGCCCGTCGGCGTTCAGGTCCGCGACCACGATTCCCGCGGCGCCCTCGCGCGCGAAGCGCAGCGCGGTTGCGCGTCCGATGCCGCTTGCCGCGCCGGTGATCACGGCGATTTTTCCATTCAGGTCCATTTCATTCCTCCGGTTAACTCGATACCCAGCTGCCGCGAATCATCGCCAGGCCGTGTGCGCCGCAGGTCCATGCGCGCGCTAGGTCCGCCGGCCTGACCCCGCCAATGGCGTAAATCGGAATACTCGATCCTTGCGTGAGGCGGGCAACGCCGTCCCAGCCGAGCGTGCGTGCCGCCGGATGCGAGGAAGTATCGAGCACCGGACCGAGCACCGCAAAATCGCACTCGAGCTGCTCTGCGCGCGCAATCTCGGCTGCGGTATGGCAGGACGCCGCGCACGTGATGTCCGTCGGGCGCGCCGCCGCACGCATCAGTTGATCGGCGGGCCAGTGCACGCCGTCTGCGCCCGTCTCGCGGGCAAGTGCCTCGTCGCCATTCACCAGCACGCGCGCGCCGCGGCGATGCGCTGCCTCCACCACGCGGCGCGCGAGCGCCGCGCGCTGCCCCCGCGGCAGCGTCTTGTCGCGCAACTCTACCAGCCGAAGCCCGTCGGCAAGGCGCGCTTCGAGCCGCGCGAGGAACGGCTCGGCGCCCATCGTCTCGGCAGCCGAGATTGCATATTCGTGCGGCAGCGCGAGCGAGCGCAGCACCGGAGCGTTCGCAGGCAGCATCGGCTCGACCAGCGGCGCACCGGGCAACTGCCAGGTAAAGGCCTGCGCTTCCTTGCCATGCGGTTCGCCGCGAAACTCGAGCACGCGGAAAAAATGCAGCCGCACCGTGGCGTGTGCATAGGTGTAGACGCGGGTAATCCACGGAAACGCGTGCAGCACGTCGATGCCCAGTTCTTCGTGCAGCTCGCGCGCAAGCGCGTGGGCTGGCGCCTCACCCGCCTCGATTTTTCCGCCCGGGAACTCCCACCAGCCGGCATACACCTTGCCCGCCGGGCGCTGCGCGAGCAGGAACGCGCCGTCGGCGCGCAGGATCACGGCGGCCGCAACGTCGACGATCACCCGGGAACTATTTCTTGCCGCCGACGTGGCGGCCCGCCCAGTCTCGGGCGAACTGGTAGGCCACGCGGCCGCTCCTCGAGCCTCGCTGCAGCGACCACTGCAGTGCCTCCTCGCGCGCCGCGGCGGTTTCTCTCGCGCCGCAGCCGAAGCTCGCAAGCCAGTGCGCGACGATGGCGAGGTATTCGTCCTGGTCGAATGGGTAGAACGACACCCACACGCCGAAACGCTCCGAGAGCGAGATCTTCTCCTCGACGGTTTCGCCCGGATGAATCTCATCGCCGACGTATCTCGTCTCAAGGTTCTCCTGCATGTATTCCGGCATCAGGTGGCGCCGGTTCGAGGTGGCGTAGATCAGCAGGTTCTCCGAGGTGGTCGAGATCGAGCCGTCGAGTGCCACCTTGAGCGCGATATACCCCGGCTCGCCCGACTCGAACGTCAGGTCGTCGCAAAACAGGATGAATCGCTCGGGACGGTCGGCAATCAGGTCGACGATCGCCGGCAGGTCGATAAGGTCGTTCTTCTCGATCTCGATCAGGCGCAGCCCGCGGCCCACGTACTTGTTGAGCAAGCCCTTCACGATCGAGGATTTGCCGGTGCCGCGTGCGCCGGTCAGCAGCACGTTGTTGGCCGGCTTGCCCTCGATGAACTGGCGGGTGTTCTGCTCGACCTTGCGGATCTGCACATCGATCCCACGCAGGTCGGTGAGCTTCATGCGGTGCACGTGCCGCACCGGCTGCAGCCGGCCACGGGTGCCCGCGAGTCCGGTGCTCTTGCGCCAGCGGAACGCGATGCTCGCCTTCCAGTCGGTTGGCGGCGCCGGCGGCGGGAGCTGCTGTTCGACGCGCGCGAGCACGTTGTCCAGGCGCGCGAGCAGTTTGTCCAGATCGTTCTTCATGTTCCTAGCTTCGGTACTCCGCGTTGATCCTGACGTAGTCGAAGGACAGATCGCAAGTCCAGAGCGTAGCCGAGGCCCGGCCGCGGTTCAGCACCGCGCGCACCGTGAACTCGGGCTTTTTCATTGCTGCCACCCCTTGAGCTTCGAGGTAGTTCGGATTGCGCCCTCCGCACTTTGCGACCAGGACCTGGTCGATGTACAGGTCCACCTTCTGCGCGTCCAGGTCCTTGATCCCGGCGTAGCCGATCGCGGCGAGGATACGGCCGAGGTTCGGGTCCGACGCGAAGAATGCGGTCTTGACGAGTGGCGAATGCGCGATCGCATACGCCGCCTTGCGGCACTCGGCGACGCTGCGCCCGCGCTCGATCCGCACGGTGACGAATTTCGTCGCTCCTTCGCCATCGCGAACGATGGCCTGGGCAAGAATTCTCGAAACCTCGGAGACCGCTTTTTGCAAGGCGATCAGATCCTTCTTCGCAGAGACTTCCGGACCCTTGCCGGTTGCGAGCAGCATGAACGAGTCGTTGGTCGAGGTGTCGCCATCGACGGTCACGCAGTTGAACGATTCGCTAGTGGCATTCCTCAGCAGCGTCTTCAGTGCTCGCCCGGAGACTTTTGCATCGGTCGCCACGAACCCGAGCATGGTCGCCATGTCGGGCCGGATCATCCCCGAGCCCTTGGCGATTCCGGTGACGACCGCTTCGCCGGTGGAGAGCGTGACCCTTGTCGAGGCCGCCTTGGGCACCGTGTCGGTGGTCATGATCGATTCCGCGGCCGAAACCCAGTTTGCAGGGGCCAGATCGGCGACCGCGGCCGGCAGCCCGGCGATGATCCGATCCACCGGCAACGGCTCCATGATCACCCCGGTCGAGAAAGGCAGGATCTGCCGGGGTGCGCAGCCGATCGCTCCGGAAAGCGCTGCGCAGACCTGAAACGCCCGCTTCAGCCCGTCCTTGCCGGTTCCCGCGTTGGCGTTGCCCGTGTTGACGACCAGCGAGCGGACTTGCGCCGAGGCAAGATGCTTCTTCGCGAGCGTCACCGGGGCCGCACAAAAGCGGTTCCGGGTGAACACGCCTGCAACGGTCGTCCCCTTCGCGAGGCGCACCACCAGCAGGTCCTTGCGGTTCGGCTTGCGCACGCCTGCCATCGCGACGCCGAGTTCAACGCCTGCGACAGGATGCAGCGCCTTGGGGTCCGGCGGCAGCAGGTTAACGGCCATTGTTCTGGTCAATTGCCGGGGATGGGGGTGCGGGGGAAGGCACCATGAACCTTCCCCTGCTCCTCTAGGTCAGTTTTCCGTGGCAATGCTTGTACTTCTTTCCGGACCCGCACGGACAGGCATCGTTGCGCCCGACCTTCTGGCCCCGGCGCACGAACGGCAGCGCCGGCTTTGCGGCGATTTCTGCGGATGCCGCGACCGGCTGCGCCGGCTCCTGCGCGAGCGCCTCGTCGAAGCCGGGATGCTGGTACTGCACGTTCTCGACGTGAGGCGTCTGGTCGGGTACCGGCGGGGCTTCCTCGGCGCGCACCTGCACCGTGGCGAGCGTGCGCGTCACCTCGAGCTTCACCGCCTCGAGCATTGCGCCGAACAGTTCGAATGCCTCGCGCTTGTATTCCTGCTTCGGATTCTTCTGCGCATAGCCGCGCAGGTGGATGCCCTGGCGCAGATGGTCGAGCGCAGCCAGGTGCTCGCGCCAGTGCGAATCGAGGATCTGCAGCATCAGGTAGCGCTCGTACTGGCGGAACTGCTCTTCCGCGCCTGGCGGAATCTTCTCGCGGTAGGCCACGTGCGCCCGCTCGATGATGCGCTCGAGCAGCGACTCGTCGGTGAGGTCGGGTTCCTTCTCGAGCCACTCGCGCAGCGGCAGCGACAGATGCAGCTCGGCCGCGAGCGCGGTTTCAAGGCCGGCGACGTCCCACTGCTCCTCGACGCTGTCTTCGGGCACATGGGCGCGAAAGGTGTCGGTCACGACGCCGGCGCGCAGATCGGCGATGCGCTGCGAGACGTCATTCGATTCGAGCAGTTCGTTCCTCAGCGCATAGATCGTCTTGCGCTGGTCGTTCGAGACGTCGTCGTACTCGAGCAGCTGCTTCCTGATGTCGAAGTTGCGCGCTTCGACCTTGGTCTGCGCGCTCTCGATCGAGCGCGTCACCATGGCGTGCTCGATCGCCTCGCCCTCGGGCATCTTCAGCATCACCATGATCTTGTTGATGCGCTCGCCGGCGAAGATCCTGAGCAACGGGTCCTCGAGGGAAAGGTAGAAGCGCGAGCTGCCCGGGTCTCCCTGCCGGCCGGAGCGGCCGCGCAACTGGTTGTCGACCCGCCGCGACTCGTGGCGCTCGGTGCCGATGATGTGCAGGCCGCCGGCTTTGACCACATGGTCGTGCAGCGACTGCCATTCGGAGCGCAGCGTCTCGATGCGCGGGCGCTTCTCCTCCTCCAGCATGTTGTCGGTCGCCTCGATCAGCTGAACCTGCTTTTCGACGTTGCCGCCGAGCACGATGTCGGTGCCTCGTCCGGCCATGTTGGTGGCGATGGTAACCACGCCGGGTCGGCCTGCCTGCGCGACGATCTCCGCCTCGCGCGCGTGCTGCTTGGCGTTCAGCACCTGGTGCTGGAGTTTCTCGCGGGTCAACAGGGACGAGATCAGTTCGGAGTTCTCGATCGAAGTGGTGCCCACCAGCACCGGCTGGCCGCGGCCGTGGCAGTCGCGGATGTCGTTGACGACCGCCTGGTATTTCTCCTTGCTGGTTCGATACACCTGGTCGAGCCGGTCTTCGCGCACCATCGGCACGTTAGTCGGGATGACCACGGTCTCGAGACCGTAGATCTGCTGGAATTCGTAGGCCTCGGTGTCCGCCGTGCCGGTCATGCCGGAGAGCTTTGCAAACATGCGGAAGTAGTTCTGGAAAGTGATCGACGCGAGCGTCTGGTTCTCGGCCTGGATCGTGGCGTTCTCCTTGGCCTC
>JBGOTT010000062.1:0-15630 GCA_041476585.1 Gammaproteobacteria bacterium
GCTGGTGGCGGCGAGCGACCTGGTGGTCGCCGCCGAGGAAGCGGAGTTCGCGCTGCCCGAGACGAGGATCGGCCTGGTGCCGGCGATGATCAGTCCCTATCTGGTGCGCGCGATGGGCGCGAATCAGGCGCGGCGCTACATGCTCACCGGCGAGCGGCTGACGGCGCGGGAAGCGCACCGCATCGGTTTCGTGCACGAGTGCGTGCCGGCCGCGGAGCTAGATGCTGCGGTCGGGAAGATCTGCGAACGGCTGGCGCTGGCGGGGCCGGAGGCGCTGGCGCGCTCCAAGAAGCTTCTACTGAAAGTGCAGGGCGGGGCCATCACCCCGCAACTGGCCCTCGACACCGCCACCGCGCTGGCCGAGGTGCGCGCGGGCGCCGAAGCGCGCGAAGGCATCCGTTCGTTCCTCGAGAAGCGCAAGCCTTCCTGGCAGTAGGAAGCGTTTCTATTTGAGTGTCCGCCTTCGACGGCGGGTTCAACCGGTCAATGCAACACTGTTTGTAGTTTAGCGGCAGGGGTGTCAAAGCCCAAAGTCTTTCTGGGGCGTTGATTGAGGCGTAACGCGATCCTGTTTAGGTGCGCCTGAGAGAAGCGGGACAGATCTGTTCCTCTCGGAAAGTACTGGCGTAGCAAGCCGTTGGTGTTCTCATTGCTGCCGCGCTGCCATGGGCTGCGCGGGTCGCAGAAGTAGACCTGCACGTTGGTGGCGATGGTGAAGTTCTTGTGATCGGCCATCTCCTTGCCCCGATCCCAGGTCAATGAGCGGCGTAGCTCCAGGGGCAGTTTGCGCACGTGCTTGCTGAGTGCGGCAACCACGCCGGCGGTCTCCTTGCCCGGGACCTTGATCAGCATCGCGAAGCGAGATTGGCGCTCGACAAGGGTCGCGATGTGCGTGTTGTTACCTCCCGAGAGCAGGTCGCCTTCCCAATGCCCTGGGACGGCGCGGTCCTCGACCTCGGCCGGGCGCTCGCGGATCGAGACCATATCGACGATCTGCCCAAGCGGCCTGCTTGGCGTGGTGCCGCCTTTGGGTTGGCGCATGTGCCGCGCAGCCCGCAGATGCCCGATCAACTCCTTCTTGAGCACCCCGCGTGCTTGGACAAACAAACTGCGATAGATGGTTTCGTGGGACACCCACATCCCTTCGTCGGCAGGGAAGTCTCGCTTGAGCCAGCCCGAGATCTGCTCGGGCGACCACTCGAGCGCCAGCTTCTCGGCAACGCGACATCGTAGCCCGGGACGGCTGGCCAGACGACAGGGCTTGGGGCGCAGCGCCCGCTCCCAGGCGCGCGCATCGGCCTCGGTGGCGCGGTACGAGCTGCGGCCTCCGTGGCGCCTGACCTCCCGGCTTACCGTGGAGGGTGCGCGCCCCAGCCTGGCCGCGATTCGACGTATCGATCGACCCGCCGCAATCCCGCGAGATATCTCCTCGCGCTCATCCAGCACCAGCGCCACCGGGCAGCGCCGGCGAGCCACCGGCACGATTCCCCCGTTCAAAGCCAAAATGCGGTAAACCCCGCCCTTGGTCCTCCTCTCAAGGGCACGCGCAATATCGCTCGGGCTCTGACCGCTCTTCCAACGCTCCCAAAGCTCCGCCGTCTGCTCCCCAGAAAACCTCGGACGTCCAATCTTCTCCATACGCATATCTCCTCATCAGATAATTTAGATTAGAAGGTGTTGCGTCGATCGGTTGAACCCGCCGTCGAAAGCAGACATTCAAATCGAGACACCGCCCGTTCCCGCCAATCCGTGCGCACGAACACGCCGGGCGGTACAGTGTCTTTCGCTCGTTTTGGCTCGAGGTCATGACGGAATCCAACAAGCTTTCCAGCAAGCGGCGGGTAGTTCTGCTGCGGCCGCTCAAACCGTTCGCCGAAACCAGGCTCTCCGAAGTGATCGGGTCAACCGGGTACAAGGGACGGCGCAAGACGCTGCGGGACATGGATAATGCAGTCCTGCGGGAAGCACGCAGGCGCAGATGATTGCGCTCGACACCAATGTCGTCGTCGGTCGCAACGACCGGGGCCAACCCGCGCCTACCAGGCAAGCTCGAGGATTTCCTTCACGTCGGCCGGACTCCTGATTGGCCTCGGGTTCTTCTGCACCGGGGCATAAGTCAACGAGCGCTCGGCGATCTCGTCGAAGTTCTCGCGCTTGATATTGACTGCCCGCAGCGACCCTGGCTGACCGAGTCCGGCCACCAGCTCGGCCACGAGATCGGCCGCCGATCGGTCCGGCGCACCCATCGCTGCCGCCAACGCGCGCTGGCGCTCGCCGTTGACGGCGGCGTTCCAGCGCAGCACCGACGGCAGCATCACGCACGAGGTATGACCGTGCGGGACGCCGAAGCTGGCGCCGAGCGCGTAGCCGATGCCATGGCTGGCGCCCATGCCGACGCCGGCGGCGGATGCCGCGATCGCCTGCCACATGCCGAATTGCGCTTCGAGCCTGTGCTCCAGGTCGCGCGGGTTGGCCTTGATTCGCGGCAGCGATCGCGACAGCAGCCGAAGCCCTTGCAGCGACAACGGCTCCGTGGCCGGATTGGCCAGCGGCGAGCAGTAGGATTCGACCGCATGGTCCACTGCGCGGATGCCGGTGGAGAGCAACAGCCATTCCGGCGTATCGAGGGTTACCGCAGGATCGAGGACCACCGACCGGGGCACGCACAGGCGGTGGCTGAACATCTGCTTGGTGCTGGTCTGCAGGTCGGTGACGCCGGCGTTCGGCGTGAACTCCGATGCCGAGAGCGTCGTCGAGACCGCGATCATGCGGATCGGGTCGGCCGGCATGTCGGCCTTGGCGCGCAGCGCCGCGCCGGAACCGGAGCGATACGGCTCCATCGCCGCCGGGCTGTCAAGCCCGTGCCAGAGGCAGATCTGCAACGCTTTCGTGGCATCGATCACCGATCCGCCCCCCACGGCGACCAGCAGATCGGCCTGCGCTGCGCGAGCGGCCGCAGCAGCGGCGATCACGTCCTCGCGCGGGCTATGCGCGCGGATCGCGAAGCAGGTGCCCACGTGGCGCGAACCCAAGGCCCTGACGATGCGCTGCAGGGGACCGTCGTCCAAACGGCTCAGCGAGCCGGTGGAGATGACGAAGACACGCCCGGCGCCGTAACGGATGGCCTCGGTGACGACTGCGCTGTCAGCCGGTGTCCCGAAAACGATGCGTTCCTGCGCCTGTACGGTGAAGCTGCCGGCCTTCAGTTCGGCGTGGCTGTCACTCATTGCTAGATTGTCATCACCGTCCGGCGGTAGTACTTCAGCTCCTCGATCGACTCGAGGATGTCGGCCAGCGCCTCATGCTTGCCTTCCTTGGCGACGCCTTTGGCGATTTCCGGCTTCCAGCGCCTGACCAGTTCCTTGAGCGTCGAGACATCGAGATTGCGGTAGTGGAAATACGCCTCGAGCTTCGGCAGCCAGCGCGCCATGAACCTGCGGTCCTGGCAGATCGAGTTGCCGCACATCGGCGAGGTGCCCACCGGAACGTACTCGCGCAGGAACGCAATCGCCGCCGCCTCGACCTGCGCCTCATCGAGCAGCGACGCGCGCACCTTCTCGATCAAACCGGACTTAGCATGGGTGGATTTGTTCCAGCTGTCCATCGCGTCGAGCACCTCGTCGGGCTGGTGGATCACCTGCACCGGCGCCTCGGCGAGGACGTTGAGCTGGGCGTCGGTGACCACCATTGCCAGCTCGATGACACGGTCGCTGTCGGGCACCAGCCCGGTCATTTCCATGTCGAGCCAGACGAGATTGTTCTGATCCTGGGGCATAGCCGGCGATCCGATCTTTATCGCGCTGAAGTAACAAGGTATTCTGTCACAAGTGGCGGCACAGACATTTACCTGGATTTTCCTCGCGGCGCTCGCCGTCGCAACTGCGACGCGGCTGTGGCTCGCGCATCGCCAGGTCCGCCATGTGCGCGAGCATCGCGAGCGGGTTCCCGAGACGTTCGCCGCGCAGGTCCCGCTCGCAGCCCACCAGAAGGCCGCCGACTACAGCGCGGCAAAGGCTCCGCTCGGGGTCCTCGACATACTGATCGGCGCTGCGGCCCTGCTCGCGCTGACGCTCGGCGGAGCCCTCGACTGGATCGCCTCGCAGTGGTCGCGGGTATTTGAGGCGGGCGGCACTGCGCACGGCGTGGCGCTCGTCAGCAGCGTGGTGGTGCTGCTCTCGGCGCTCGACCTTCCGCTCGCAATCTATCGGACCTTCGTGGTCGAGGCGCGTTTCGGTTTCAACCGGATGACCCCGGCGCTGTTCGCCGCAGATCTCGCCCGGCAGGCGCTGCTCTCGGCCCTGCTGGGAGTGCCGCTGCTGGTGCTGGTGCTGTGGCTGATGCAGCGCATGGGCGAGCAATGGTGGATGTATGTCTGGCTCGCGTGGATGGGCTTCAACCTGCTGGTGTTGACGATCTACCCGACGTTCATCGCGCCGCTGTTCAACAAGTTCACGCCGCTTGCCGATGCGCAGCTTGCCGGGCGGATCGAGCGGCTGCTCGCGCGCTGCGGCTTTCGCTCGCAGGGCCTGTACGTCATGGACGGCTCGCGCCGCTCGAGCCATGGCAACGCCTACTTTACCGGCTTCGGCGGTGCCAAGCGCATCGTGCTATTCGACACGCTGATCGCGCGACTCGCGCCGGCCGAGGTCGAGGCCGTGCTGGCGCACGAGCTCGGGCACTACAAGCGCCACCACGTCTGGAAGCGCGTTGCGCTGCTGTTTGCCGCAAGCCTGGGGCTGCTGTGGCTGCTCGGCCGGCTGATCGGAGAGCCGTGGTTTTATGCCGGCCTCAATGTCGAATCCCGCGGCACCGCCGTGGCGCTGCTGCTGTTCTTCCTCGTGATACCGGTGTTCACCTTTTTCCTGCAGCCGCTCACCAGCCTGTATTCGCGCAAGCACGAGTTCGAGGCCGACGCCTATGCAGCCGCGAACGCGGATGCCGCCGACCTGGCGCAGGCGCTGGTCAAGCTCTACCAGGACAATGCCGCGACACTGACGCCGGATCCGCTGCATTCGGCGTTCTACGACTCGCACCCGCCGGCTGCAACGCGCATCGCGCGCCTGCAGCAGTCGCCCGCTGCAGCATGAAGGAGAATCCGATGACCGCAAACGATCTCGCCGGCAGGAAATGCAAGCCCTGCGAGGGCGGCGTGCCGCCCTATACGGAGCAGCAGGCCGATGCCATGCTCGCGCAACTGAAGGGCTGGGTGATTGAACAGGGAAAGCTCGTCAAGCTCTTTCCTTTCACCAATTATTACCAGACCATGGCCTTCGTCAACGCGCTCGCCTGGGTCTCGCACCGCGAAGACCATCACCCGGACCTCGCGGTGGGTTACGACAAATGCCGTGTCGAGTTTTCCACGCACGCAGCCGGCGGGCTGACCGAGAACGATTTCATCTGCGCCGCCAAGTGCGACCTGCTGTTCAAGCTGTGATGCGCTGCGTCGCTCCGGCGTGAGCGGCAAGCTCGAGCGCGGCACGGTGATCGCCGCGCACCGGCGCGAGAGCCTGGTGCGCGCCGAAGATGCGTCCCTGCTGCGCTGCCTGGCGCGCGGACGCGCATTGCGCATCGCGTGCGGCGACCGGGTCTCGTTCAGTCGCGGCGCATCCGGCGAAGGCGTGATCGAGGAAATTGCGCCGCGCACGAACGAGTTCGCGCGCGCCGCGCAGCACCGGCGCAAGGTGATCGCCGCGAACCTCACGCAGGTGATGATCATGGTTGCCTGCGAGCCGACCTGGGACGACGAACTGGTTTGCCGCATGCTGGTGGCCGCCGAGGACGCCGACCTGCCGGCGGTGCTGGTGCTCAACAAATCGGACCTTGCGGAACTGCGCGACAGTTCGCTCGCGCGCCTCGAGCCGTTCCGCGGCCTGGGCTACCCGCTGGTCGAGATCGCGGCACGAAACGATGCCGAGCCGCTGCGCGCCTACCTCGCCGGCCGGCGCACCCTGCTCGCCGGGCAGTCGGGCATGGGCAAGTCGACGCTGGTCCGCGCGCTGGTGCCGCAGGCCGACGTGCGCATCCGCGAGATCTCGCGATATCTGGATGCGGGACGCCAGACGACGACCACCGCCCGGCTGTATCGGCTCGACGAGACGAGCGAATTGGTGGATTCGCCAGGCATATCCGAGTTCGGGCTGGCAGGATTCTCGCTGCAGTCGCTGGCGAAGGGATTTCGCGAGATCGCGCAACACGCAACCGCTTGCCGCTTTCGCGATTGCCGCCATCTGGTCGAGCCCGGATGCGCGGTCGAAGAAGCCGCCGGGCGGGGCGCGATCCATTCGCGCCGCCTCGCGCTCTACCGCCAGATCGCGCGCGCATGAAGCGCGTCTTCAGTTCGCTCAACCTGGCCGAGATTCACCACGCCAGGAACCTGCTGGAGGCCGAAGGCGTACGCGCGTTCGTGCGCAATGAATTGCTGTCCGGGGCAGTGGGCGAATTGCCTTTCACCGAGTGCCAGGCCGAACTGTGGATCGCGGACGCCTCGGATTCGGTGCGCGCCGAGCGAGTGCTGCGCGAGGGGCTGGTGCGGGACGCCGGAAGGGGCGCCCCGTGGCAATGCGCCTGCGGGGAGATCCTGGAGGCCCAGTTCAGCCAATGCTGGCGTTGCGGACGAAATCCGTCACCCTAGCGCCCACGCGACCGAGAGCATGAGCAACACGAACACCCACAGTACCAGCGCCCGCCAGAGCAATCCGACGGTGCTGTCGAGGAACGGCGTTTCCGCACTTTCCCCCAGACCGAGTTCCGGCCGCGCCTCCGCGCCGCCTGCCGCGTCCGCGATCGGCATGCCGAGGCGAACGCCCATCGCCCCTGCGCCGGCCGCGAGCACGATGCCGGCGAGCGGGTCTCGCCACGCGGCCGCCTGCGTCCGCCAGCAATAGATCGCATCCTCGAAATCGCCGACGACCGCGAACGCCGCCGCAGTCAACCGCACCGCCGGCCACTCGAGCCAATAAAGAACGCGCGTCGCGAGCGCGCCGAAGGCGCCGAGTCCGCCCCAGCGGCGGGCGAGAAATACGCTGAAGCGATAGAGCAGCGCGCCGCTCGGCCCGGGCAGCAGAATGAACCAGAACAGCACCGCAAATACGTGCCGGTGCGATGCCAGCAACGCCTCCTCGATCGACAGGCGCACTACCTCCTCGCGCGTGCGGTGCTCGGCCATCTCGCCCCGCCAGGTGCCGATCAGGTCGCGCGCGCGCTCGAGCTCCCCGGCTGCGAGGGCCTTCTGGATACCGGTGAAGAAATGACTGAATTGGCGAAAACCCAGCGTCAGGTAGAGCGCAACCACGTTGAATGCAAGGGCCAGCAGCGGATGCACGCGGTGCAGCACGACGTGCAGCACCAGCGCGCCGAGCACGACCGGCGCAACCGCAATCATCCATGCGACCGTGCCATGGCGGGCTTCACCGGCGTTGAAGCGCTCCTCCAGCCAGCCGGCATAGCGCGCCAGAAACCCGAAGTACGCCTTGCGGTCGGCGAGCGGCCGCCACTGCTCGAGCAGCAGCGCGGCGATGATCGCGAGTACGCTCATGCGGCCGACGATATCACAGGCGCGCGGGCGGAAATATCGCCTCGACGCTAGAATCCGCTCGCTATGGTGATCACGCCGCCGTTTGGTTACGACGAGATCGTGCCGCTGCGGAAGCAGCATCGCGTGCTGATGCCGCAGGGGACCACCCCCGCCTTCTGCCGGCAATCGAACGCGCTGGCCGTTTCCGCGTCCGAGTTCACCGCGGCGGGACGCGATTACCCGATCGTGTTCGCCAGCGCCGATGCGGGTAAGACCTATGCGCCGGTGATCGTGCTCGGGCTCGCCGAGGGCTCGAACCTGTTCATCGGCGCGCAAGGCGAGTGGGACTCCACCGTCTACCTGCCGGCGTTCGTGCGCCGCTATCCGTTCTGCATTTCGAAGCTGTACGTCGACGGCAAACCCAGCGGCGAGCGCGTGGTGTGCGTGGCCAAGGCCTATGTCGACGACGGCGGCGTCGCGCTGTTCGACGCGCAGGGCAAGCCAGCGCCGCGCTGGCAGGCCGCCGAGCGGCTGCTCTCGGAGTACGAAGCCGACCTCGACCTCACTGCCCAGATGTGCGCGGCGCTCGCGCACCTGCAGCTGTTCAAGTCTTTCACGATGCAGGTTGTTGAAGGCGGCCGCAGCGGCGTGAAGCTGCAGGGAATGTACCGGGTGGACGAGGCGACTCTGCACGAGCTCAAGCCCGCCAGCCACAAGGTTCTGGTCAACAAGGGTTTCATGGGCTGCATCTACGCCCACCTGCATTCGCTGGAGAATTTCCAGCGGCTCTACGCGCGCGCGGCGCGCGCCGAAGGCAGGCAATACTAGCGCGACAGGCGACGCTGCAGGTTGACCAGCATCCCCGCGGTCGCGCCCCAGATGTAGTAGTCGCGCCATGGAATCGCGAAGAAGTGGCGGGTTTCTCCCTGGAACTTCCGCGAGTGGCGCTGATGGTTGGCGGGGTCGAGCAGGAACGCGAGCGGCACCTCGAACACCTCGTCGACCTCATGGCCGTCCGGGCTGAGTTCGAAGGGCGGCGTCACAAGCCCGACCACCGGCGTGATCCTGTAGCCGGTTCGCGTGTGGTAGTCGCCGAGCCGGCCGAGCAGTTCGACGCGCTCGGCCGCCAGTCCGATTTCCTCGAAAGTCTCCCGCAGCGCGGTGTGCTCCGGGCTGGGGTCCTCCGGTTCGGCGCGGCCTCCCGGAAAACTGATCTGGCCGGAGTGGTTCTTCAGATGCGCGGTGCGCCGGGTGAACAGCACTGTGGCTTCGGCTTCGCGCAGCACGATCGGCACCAGCACCGAGGCTGCAGTGAGTTCCGACGCTTCAGGGCGAACTCCCTGATCGCCGTAGATCGTGACAAAATGCACGTCGGAGCGCGCAAAACTCTGACGCAATATGGCGGGATCAATCATTAGCGTCGGTTCGCCCTATAATGGCCATTGTATCCAGACGAAAGGACATTGCATGAAGGTCAAGGCTCTGCTGGTCGCATTCGCGCTGGCCGTCACCCCCGCGATGGCCGCCACCCCCGCGACGGGGGACAATTGCCCCAACGAGATGAAAGCGATCGATGACGCTCTTCCCAACGTGAAACAGAGGACGGCTGCGGAGATGAACGAAATCAAGCGCCTGCGCACCGAGGGCGAGAAACTGCACAACGAAAGCAAGCACGCCGAGGCGATGGCCGCGCTCGGCAAGGCGAAGCAGATGATCGGCATCAAGTAACCGGAATCCGCAAAACAAAAACGCCGCGCAATGCGCGGCGTTTTTTTCGTCGGCTGCAGCTACTTGATGGCCTGCAGCTGGTCGTACACGTCCTTCGGCCAGGGCAGCGCGGAGCCATCGGGCTGTTTGCCTTCGTTGTAGTACTGCTGCACCGCGGCGATGAACGGCCCGCGATCGACCTTCACCACGGTCTTGCCGCGCTTCTCGAACTCGCCAACCAGCTTTTTCTCGCTCTCGATGATTTCCCCGGTTGCGCGCGCCGCCGCCTCGCGGAAGACGTCCGAGAACACCTTCTTGTCCGCCTCCGAGAGCTTGTTCCAGAGCGGTCCGCCGACGATGGTCAGCAGAGCGTCGGTGATGTGCGCGGTGAGGTTGATATGCGACTGCACCTCGTAGAACTTCTTCGCGTCGATGGTCGGCAGCGGGTTCTCCTGTGCGTCCACGGTCTTGTTCTGCAGCGCGAGGTACACCTCGGCGAACGCGATCGGGGTCGGGTTCGCGCCCACGGCCTTCGGGAACAGCGTATACAGCGGCGCGTCGGGCACGCGGATCTTCAACCCCTTCATGTCCTCCGGCTTGTTGAGCGCCTTGTTCGCGGTGGTCTGGCGGTTACCGTAGTAGGTGATCGCGAGCACCTTGTTGCCGCTGGTCGCCTTGCTGTAGCCGTCGGCGAGATCGTCGAACAGCTTGGAAGTAGAAAACTTCTTCCAGTGTTCAAAGTCGCGGAACACGAACGGAGCGCCGCCGATCGAGATCGGACCGTAGCTGCGGCCTGCGAACAGCTGCCCCGTATAGATGATGTCGACCGTGCCCAGCGTCAGGCCCTGGTTGATGTCGGTTTCCTTGCCGAGCGACGATGCCGGAAACACCTCCATCGTGTAGCGATCGGCGGTGCGCTTGTCGATCTCGCCCGCCGCCCAGACTGCGGCCGTATGGTAGGGCTCGCTGGTCTCGTAGACATGAGCGAACTTCAGCTTCTGCTGGGCGGCTGCGGGTGCCGGCTTGGGGGTCTCGGCTTTTGGAGGCTCGGGCTTTTTCTGTTCGCCGCAGCCGATCAATCCGACCGCGGCGACGGCGGCAATCGCCGCAATTCTGAATTTCATGACTCCTCCTTAAATTTTAATCTTACTACGGCTCAAGTATGATCGACCCGGTGGTCTTGCGCGCCTCGAGGTCGCGATGCGCCTGCGCGGCGTCGGCGAGCTTGTAGCGGCCCGTGATCGAGACATTGACCTTGCCCGATTTCACCACGCCGAACAGCGCGCTCGCCGCTGCGGCGAGGTCCTCGCGCGCAGCGATATAGGTGCCCAGCGTCGGACGCGTCACGTACAGCGAGCCCTTCGCCGACAGCACGCCAAGGTTGACCAGCGGCACCGGGCCCGACGCGTTGCCGAAGGACACCATCAGGCCGCGCGGCCGCAGACAGTCGAGCGAGCCTTCCCAGGTGCTCTTGCCCACCGCGTCGTAGACCACGGGCACGCCCTTGCCGCCGGTAATCTCCTTCACGCGCTCGGTGAAATTCTCGCGCGAGTACACGATCACGTGGTCGCACCCGAGCTTTTTCACCAGCGCCGCCTTTTCATCGGAGCCGACCGTGCCGATCACCTTCGCGCCGAGCGCCTTGAGCCACTGCACCGCGATGGATCCGACACCGCCTGCAGCGGCATGAAACAGCACCGTATCGCCAGGCTGCACGGCATAGGTTCGGTGGATCAAGTACCACACCGTCATGCCTTTCAACATGATCGAGGCGGCCTGCTGGTCGCTGATGCCTTCAGGCACCTTCACCAACCGGTCCGCGGCGTACAAGCGCACCTCGCAGTACGAACCAGGGGGCGCGCCCGTGTAGGCGACGCGATCCCCTGCTTTGAGGCCGGATACGCCCGGTCCGAGCGCTTCGACCACGCCCGCGCCTTCGTTGCCTGCACCCGAAGGCAGGGTCATCGGGTAGAGGCCCGAGCGCTGGTAGGTGTCGATGAAGTTGACGCCGATCGCCGTGTGGCGAATGCGGGCCTGTCCGGCGCCCGGCTCGCCGACAGGCAGATCGTCCATCTGCAGCACTTCGGGTCCGCCGGTTTTGTGGAAACGCACTGCTCTTGCCATGCGCGCACTCCTTGATCGAGGTTGAACTGCTCCAGAGCGTGCGAGTCTACCGCAGCCGACGGCATCGGGTTGCGAAATGCAACTAGCCCTTGCCCGGCCCGCCGTCGCCTTCCTTCTTCCCGGCCGCCGCCTGCATCGCGGCCCACGGCCACAGCATCGGGTTCGCGTCGGCATCGGCGGCCGGTCCGGTGGCTCCCTGCGCCGCGCCGCGCATCGCGGCGGCCGTATTGTCTGCCGCAGCCTTCATCGCCAGCAGCGCAGCGCGCTGAATTTCGAGCCCCTGGATCGAGAGCTTGACCATGTTGAGGTTCATCGTCAGCCAGGATTCGACCGATCGCAGGTCAACGACCCGCTTCTCTATTTCGGCCGGGTCGAGGGTCGGCATCGCCATGCCCGGGATCGGCATGCCGAGCGGCCCCCACAGCTTGCGGAAGGCTTCAAACGGATCGGGCATTTGCTCGGCCATCGGCATCTCCTCGAATCAAGTGCCGTCGAAAAAGGAACGTACCTCGTCTACGCGCGCAAGCGTGTCCTGGTAGCCCAGGTCGATCAGCGCGCGGCAGAACGACTCCTCGAACAGCAGATAGCTGGCGAGCGTGGAGCCCGAGCGGTTGAGCGCCCCGGTCGGGCGCAACACCATGCGCACGCTGCCCGGCAATTCGTGGATGAAGCGCGCGGCGATGCGCTCGATCGGTTGCGACGGAGAGATGAACAGGATCCGGACCGGGCGCAGCGGCAGTTTCGCCTCGGCCAGCTTTTCCGGCGGGATCAGGCTCACCGTGCGGTTGATGCGCTCGAGGCGCTCGATATCGACCGACAGGCCGTCGAGGAACATGCTGTTCAAGGCGTGGCCGGCGACCTGTGCAAGCGATGGATAGATGTTGGAACGCGCGCGGTTCGCATCCGGCGTCTGGCGGCCGGTGCCGATCACCAGCACACGGTCCGCGCCGAGGTGCAGCGCCGGACTGATCGGCGCAATCTGGCGCAGCGAACCGTCGCCGAAATACTCGCGATGCACCTTCACTGCCGGAAAGATGAAAGGCAGCGCGCTCGAGGCGAGAAGATATTCGGCCTTCAGTGTAACCGCCGCGCCGATCCGCTGATTGCGCTCCCAGCCCTCGGTGCCGGAGCCTCCCTGGAAGAACGAGACGCTCTGCCCGGAGGTATAACCCGAGGCAGTCACCGAGACCGCGTACAGCGAGCCGTTATCGATGTTGGTCTGGATGCGGTCGAACGGCAGGTTCTTCTCCAGCATCTCGGCGAGCGGAGCGTTGTCCAGCAGCGAAACCGGATTGCCGCGCGACACGAGCGTCATCGCCGACAGCCAGCGCGCGCCTCTCTTCGCGATGCTCCAGAAATCGGATCGGTACACGTGGTTCACATGCATGTTTTCCCACACTTCGAGCAGATAACCGACCCCGCGTGTGTAATTGTCGGCCTGAATCGCGAGCGTGGCGGCATTGATTGCCCCGGCCGAGGTGCCCACCAGGATCGGAAACGGGTTTTTCACCGGATTGCCGAGAATGTCGCGCACCGCCTTGACCACCCCGACCTGGTAGGCGGCCCGCGCCCCGCCGCCGGTGAGCACCAGCCCGGCACGCGGCCGGGGCCGGAAGGCCGCAACCTTGCTCTCGGATTCCACGTCGTGCCTAGAACAGGCTTCGCTCGGTGCCGCGCGGCACGCCCGCATCCACCACCGCAAGCGCGGTCATGTTCACGAGGCGCCGCACCGTTGCCGAAGGCGTGACGATGTGGACCGGGCGCGCTGCACCGAGAAGGATCGGGCCGACGGTGACGCCGTCGCCCGCGGTGGTCTTGAGCAGGTTGAACGCGATGTTGGCGGCATCCAGCGTGGGCATGATGAGCAGGTTGGCTTCGCCCTGGAGGCGCGAGTTGGGGAACATCGTTGCGCGCAGTTCGCCCGACAGCGCGGCGTCGCCGTGCATTTCACCGTCCACCTGCAGTTCGGGCGCCTTTTCGGCGAGGATCGCGAGAGCCTGCTGCATCTTGCGCGACGACGGCATGTCCACGCTGCCGAAGTTCGAAGCCGACAGCAGCGCCGCCTTGGGAACGATGCCGAACCGGCGAATCTCCTCTGCGGCGAGCATCGTCATCTCGGCCACGTTTTCGGGGTCCGGGTCCGGCGTCACGTAGGTATCGCATATGAACAGCGTCCGATCGGGCAGCATCAGGGCATTCATCGTTGCGAAATGCCTCACGCCCGGACGCAGGCCGATCACCTGGGCGATGTAATGCAGGTGCAGTGCGTGCGTACCGAAAGTGCCGCACAGCAAGCCGTCGGCCTCTCCCTTGTAGATCAGCATCGCCCCGATCAGCGTCAGGCGGCGGCGCATTTCGATCTGGGCGTATACCGGCGACACGCCCTTGCGCTCGGTGAGCTTGTGGTAGGTCGACCAGTAATCGCGGTAGCGCGGATCGAAGTCCGGGTTGACGATGTCGAAATCGCTGCCCGGCTTGACGCGCAGCCCGAGGCGTTCGAGGCGCGTCTCGATCACCGCGGGCCGGCCGACCAGCACCGGCTTCGCCAGCCCCTCATCGATCACCACCTGCACCGCGCGCAGCACCCGCTCGTCCTCGCCTTCGGCGTAGACGATGCGCTTGGGTGAGACTTTCGCCGCCGCGAACAGCGGTTTCATGATCATGCCGGAGTGGTAGACGAACTGGGTGAGCGACGCGCGATACGCCTCCAGGTCCGCGATCGGGCGCGCAGCAACGCCGCAGGCCATTGCGGCTTTCGCCACTGCCGGCGCGATGCGCCCGATCAGGCGCGGGTCGAAGGGACGCGGGATCAAGTATTCCGGTCCGAACGCGAGTTCCTGGCCGCCGTAGGCTGTGGCCACGATGTCCGAGGTCTCAGCCTGCGCGAGGTCGGCGATGGCATGGACCGCGGCGAGCTCCATTTCAGTGGTGATCGCGGTTGCGCCGACGTCGAGCGCTCCACGGAAGATGAACGGAAAGCACAGCACATTGTTGACCTGGTTCGGATAGTCCGAGCGCCCGGTGGCGATCACTGCGTCGGGGCGCGCCTGCTTGGCGAGCTCCGGCCGGATTTCTCCCTCCGGATTGGCAAGCGCCAGGATGAGCGGCTGCCGCGCCATGCGCTTGACCATCTCCGGCTTGAGCACACCCGCCGCCGAAAGACCGAGAAACACGTCGGCGCCTTCGATCACCTCTGCGAGCGACCTCGCCGTGGTGTCCTTCGCGTAACGCTCCTTGTCCGGATCCATCTCCTCCTTGCGGCCCTTGAAGACCACACCATTGATGTCCGTGACGGTGATGTTTGCCACCGACATTCCCAACTTCACCAACAGGTCGAGGCAGGCAAGTGCCGCCGCGCCGGCGCCGGAAGCGACCAGCTTTACCTCCGCCAGCTCCTTGCCCACCACTTTCAGCCCGTTGAGTATCGCGGCCCCGACGATGATCGCCGTGCCGTGCTGGTCGTCGTGGAACACCGGAATCTTCATGCGCTCGCGCAGTTTCCTCTCGATGATGAAGCACTCCGGCGCCTTGATGTCTTCGAGATTGATGCCGCCGAATGTCGGTTCGAGGGCGGCGATGATCTCGACCACTTTGTCGGGGTCGCGCTCGTTCAGTTCGATGTCGAAGCAGTCGATGCCGGCGAATTTCTTGAACAGCACCGCCTTGCCCTCCATCACCGGCTTGGCAGCCAGCGGGCCGATCGCGCCCAGGCCGAGCACCGCGGTGCCGTTGGTGACAACGCCGATCAGATTGGCGCGCGCGGTGTAATGCACGGCCTCGCGCGGGTCGCGATGGATTTCCTCGCATACCGCGGCGACGCCCGGGGTATATGCGAGCGCGAGGTCGCGCTGGTTGGTGAGCTGCTTGGTAGGCTGGATCGCGATCTTGCCCGGGCGCGGAAACCGATGATACTCCAGCGCATTGTTCCTGAGTTGCTCTTCCACTCGCGATCTCCTTCGCCTCACGCCAACGACCGGCCGCAAAAAATTATAGTCCTAGACGCCACTCCGACTGCGGCTTGAGGACAATCCGTATGATCCGCCGCACCATCACCGCAGTTGCTCATTCGCGTTGTCGCTCCATGCGATGCGCGCCGACCGACCGATCGCCCAGTTGCATGAGCGCATTGTAACGGCGCGGCGCAGCGCCGATATCCAGCCCTTCGAGGTGATGGAGGTGATGGGATGGCGCGCGCGCACGCGCTCGAGGCTCAGGGCCGGCGCATCATTCACATGGAAATCGGCGAGCCGGATTTCACCGCCCCGCAGCCGGTGGTCGAAGCCGCC
>JBGOTT010000063.1:0-15512 GCA_041476585.1 Gammaproteobacteria bacterium
GGTACTTCTCCTCTACGACCAGCGCGCGCTGCAGCCGCTTGTTGTGCGTGGTCACTCCCGTGGGGCAGGTGTTCTGGTGGCAGTGCAGGGCCTGGATGCAGCCGAGCGAAAACATGAATCCGCGCGCGGTATTGATGAAATCGGCCCCTGCGCAGAGCGCCCAGGCGGCGCGCGCCGAGGTGACCAGCTTGCCCGAGGCGACCACGCGGATGCGCTGGCGCAGGCCCGACTCGATCAGCGCGTCCACCACGCGCGGCAGCGCCTCGTCGATCGACAGGCCCATGTGATCGGCAAGCGCCTGCGGCGCCGCACCCGAACCACCTTCGCCGCCGTCGATTACCAGGAAATCCGGCGCGACTTCCAGGCCGCGCTTGTGGACCGCGTCGGCCAACTCGTTCATGAACCGCCAGCCGCCGATCGCGGTCTTCACGCCCACCGGCCGTCCCGTCAACTCGCGGATCCAGACGACCCGGTCGAGCAGCTCGTTCATGTTGCCGATATCGCGGTGCCGGTTGGGGCTGATCGAATCGCGGCCTTCGGGAATGCCGCGGATGCGCGCGATCTCCGCCGTGACCTTCATGCCCGGCAGCACGCCGCCTTTGCCGGGCTTGGCCCCCTGCGAAAGCTTGATCTCGAACGCCCTGACCACCTTGCCGAGTTCATGCAGGCGTTCGGCGGAGAGGTTTCCCTGCGCGTCGCGCACGCCGTACTTGGCGGTGCCGATCTGCATGAAGATGTCGCAGCCGCCCTCGAGGTGGTAAGGCGAAAGGCCGCCCTCGCCCGTGTCCATCCAGCAGCCGGCGACCGCGGCCCCGCGCGACAGCGAACGAACCGCCGGCTCCGAGATCGCGCCAAAGCTCATGCCGCTGATGTTGACGATCGAGCGCGCCTCGAACGGCTGCTTGCAGTAGTTTTCGCCGAGGATCAGCGACGGCGTCGGCAGGCGCTCCTCCTCGAGCACCGGAAACGGATGATTGACGAAGACCAGCGCGCCGGGCTGGCGCAGGTCGTAGGTCGAGCCGAAGCCGATGACGCCGCCCTCGTTCTTCGCCAGGCGGTACACCCAGCCGCGCGTGGCGCGGTTGAAGGGCATCTCGTCGCGGTCGCCGGCGAAGAAATACTGGCGGAAGTACTCGCCGAGCTGCTCGAAGAAGTACCGCAGATGGCCGATGACCGGATAGTTGCGCAGGACGCCGTGCTTTTTCTGCGTGATGTCCTGGATGAAGACGAACAGGACCACCATCACCAGCGCGAAACCGATCAGCGTCCCGGCCCCGTAAGAAAGCATTTCCTTCATATGCCCGTCCCCCCGTGCGCGTTGCGCTCGGCGCCCGTGCGGGGGCCATCATAGGCGAATTGCCGGGGCTTGACACGCGCGCTCAAGCGCGCAGCTTGCGCACCACGTCGTAGATCTCGGCAGCATGGCCGCGCGGTCTGACCCCGTACGCGGCGTGCCGGATCACGCCTTTCTTGTCGATCACGAAGGTCGAGCGCACGACGCACTCGCGCTTCACGCCCTCGGCCTGCTTCTCCTGCAGCACCCCGTATTTGCGGCAAACCTCGCTCTCGAAGTCCGACAACAGGTTGACCGACAGGCCGTGCTTGTCGCGGAACGCGGCGTGCGACAGGCAGTCGTCGGGCGATACCCCGAGGACCACGCATCCCTGGCGCGCGAACTGGTCTTCGTGATCGGAGAAGTCGATCGCCTGCAGGGTGCAGCCGGGCGTGTCGTCGCGCGCATAGAAAAACAGCACGACGTTCCGCTTGCCCCTGAACGACGACAGGCTGATTGCCTGCATGTCGGCGTCGGGACGCGAGAACGCAGGTGCCGTTTGTCCCGGTTGGAGCATGACGCTACGCGTTGCAGTGGATTCTAATCCAAAGCTTTTGCCGCGAGACAACCCGAGTGCATGTCTATAATTCCGCCATGCCTGAAGCGCCCGGTGAGTTGCTCGGCGGCCTGAGTGCACGCGAATTCCTGCGCGAGTTTTGGCAAAAGCGGCCGCTCCTGGTGCGCCGAGCCCTGCCCGGGCTGCGCGGCGCTCCGGGGTTGGACGCGCTGTTCCGGCTCGCGGCGCGCGACGACGCGGACGCGCGGCTGGTCGAGCGGTTGCCGCGGGGCTGGCGCGTCTCACAGGCACCGCTCGAGCGCGCCCGGCTGGTCTCAGCGCGATCCCCGCGCTGGACGCTGCTGGTTCACGATCTCGAACTGCACGTCCCGGCAGCGGAACGGCTGCTGCGGCGCTTTGCTTTCCTGTCCTGGGCGCGCCTCGATGATGTCATGGCGAGCTACGCAACCGCGGGCGGCGGCGTCGGGCCGCATTTCGATTCGTATGACGTGTTCCTCGTCCAGGGCCCGGGGCGCCGGCGTTGGCGGCTGGCGCGCCCCCGGCGCTGGCGCCTGAAAAGAAATGCGCCCTTGAAGCTGATCGAAGGATTTCGCGCGGAGGTCGAGTGCGTGCTCGAGCCCGGCGACATGCTCTATCTGCCGCCTGGCTGGGGCCATGATGGCGTTGCGCTCGAACCCTGTCTGACCTGGTCGATCGGGGCGCGCGCTCCTCACGCCACCGAAATTGCATCCGGGTTTCTCGACTACCTGCAGGAACACCGGCTGCCGGCCGGCACCTACCGCGACCCAAAGCGTGCGCCGGCGGGGCAACCCGGGCGCATCGACACCACGATGCTGCGCTACGCCGAGGCGACGCTGGCTCGGCTGCGCTGGACGCGCGCCGATGTCGCGGAAGCGCTCGGCGAACATCTCTCGACGCCCAAGGCGCACGTGTTCTTCGCACCGCCGCGCCAGCCCCTTGCGCGCGCACGTTTCCGGCGCCGGCTGGCTTCTGACAACGTCCGGCTCGACCCACGCACTCGGCTGCTCTGGCACGCACGCAGGTTCTTCGTCAACGGCGACGGCTTCGCGCCGCCGGCCGGCGCGCGCGCCGCGCTGGTCTCGCTTGCCGACCAACGCCGGCTCGAGGGCGTGCATCTTGCGCGCGGCCGATTGGCCGATCTGGTCTTCGACTGGTACCGTCGCGGCTGGCTGGCACTCGAGCGCAACCCATGAACACTGGCGAGACGCAACAGGATCCGCACGCGGCGGGCGCGGTGCAGTACACGCGCTTCAACGGCGCGGCGGACTTCCAGCGGGCGATCGACACGCTGCTCGAGCAGTCCGGCCGCGAGCTGCGCATCTTCGATCCGGACATGGCAGCGTTCCGCTTCAATTCCGCCGAGCGCGTCGGCCGCCTGCAACGATTTCTTCTCGGCAGCCGCACGCGCCGTCTGTATCTGGTAGTGCACGAACCCGGCCATATCGCGAAGCACTGTCCGCGCCTGCTGCATCTGCTGGCCAGGTACAACCACGCCATCCAGATCAACCGCACCGACGAATCGATCCGCGAGCTGCAGGACAGCTTCGCGGTGCTCGACGCGCGCCACTATCTGCGGCGCCCGGTCGCGCGTTTCTTCCGCGGAGCACTCGGTGTGAACGACGAAACAGAAGCGCTCGCGATGCGTTCACGTTTCATGGAGATCTGGTCCGCGTCGTCTCCTGCTGTTTCGAGCACCACGGCCGGGCTTTAGAGCGATTCGCGCAGCGCAACATTTGTGCTTTATAATGGACCATCGGTCGGCCGCGTTGGCGGATCGTTATTCAGATCAACCCGTTAAAGGACATGTCATGAACAAGTTGCTGATCGTCGCCGCTGCGGCCGCCATCGCGCTCGCCGCCTGCGGAGAGAAGGAAAAACCCAAGCCGGCACCCGCTCCGACACCCGCTCCGGCAGTCGCTCCGGCGCCCACGCCCGCTCCGGCACCTGCTCCGGCGGAGCCGCCCAAGGCCGACGCACCCGCGCCCGCCGAGCCGATGAAGGACGCGCCCAAGGACGAGACCAAAAAGTAACGCAGCGAGCGTAGAACAGACCGGTGGTGGCCGCGAGGCACCGCCGGTTTTTTTTCGCCCGCTTTTTCGCCTAGCGCATCTCGCGCCAGCCGAAGCCGTCTTCCTGCGTGGCGACGGAAATCTCTTCCTCGTTGCAACCCAGCACCGTGGCGAGCGCGCGGCGCGCGAGATCCGGCCGATTATTCTGCTGCGACAGGTGCGCCGCGATCACGTGCCTCAACCGCGACCGGTCGATCGCGCCGAGCAACTCGGCCGCTGCGCCATTGTCCATGTGCCCGAGCGGCCCCGCGATGCGCTCCTTCAGCCAGCGCGGATAATCCCCGTTCAACAGCAGATCGAGCTCGTGGTTGCATTCGAGCACCAGCGCCTCGCAACCGGAGAGCACCTGCACCACGTGCGCCGTCGTCGTACCGATGTCCGTAAGCACGCCCAGGCGCAGCGCCCCGTCGGAGAACGCGAACTGGACCGGCTCGAGCGCGTCGTGCGGCACCGTGTAGGGCAGCACCTGCAGATCGCCGATTGCGATCGGGTCGCGCGATTCGATCGGGCGCACCAGCGCCGCGGCGTCGAACTTGCCCGACGCCTGCGCGGCGCGCAGCGTGCCGTGGGTCAGCCGCAGCTCGATCGAATGCCGTGCAGCGAATGCGAACGCGCTGCCGAGGTGGTCGTCGTGCTCATGGGTGACGAGGATCGCCGCAACATCCGCGGGAACCAGCCCGAGGCGCGCCAGGCGCCGCTCGGTCTCGCGCGGGGATAGTCCGCAGTCGAGCAGTACCCGTGTGCGACCAGACTCCGCGACCAGGCAATTGCCCTTGCTGCCGCTCGCCAGCGAGGCGAAGCGGATCATGCCGGGGCGTGGCTCACTTGAGCTGGTCGTGGAGCAGCGAGAGAATGCGTTGCGAGGTCTTCGACTTGTCGACCAAGCCGTCCTTGCCCAGCACCTGCACCTGGCTGTTGTCGCTGGAAGCCTTGACCAGGACCTGGAACTGCTCGGCCTTGACCGACTTGTCGTCGCTTCGCCAGAACGCCAGGCGCGACAGCAGGCCCGGCTTTTCCTTTGCGATCTCCGTTTCCGGATCCGCATAGCGCACGAAGTAAAGCCCCTTCTGCCGGTCGCGGTCTTCCACGGTAAAGCCCACCCGGTCGAGCGCAAGCCCCACGCGTCGCCATGCACGGTCGAAGGGCTCGATGACCTGCAACAGCTCGGCACCATCGGGCTGTTTGGTGAGCGTCGCGCGAAGCCCCTGCGGAGCCGCCGCAAGCATTTCCTTGGCTCCCTCTTCCTGCGCGCCCAACCGCACCATCAGCCGGCGCAGAAACTCCGCCTCGAGTTCGGGATCCGGCGGTCGCGGCTGCCACACAGTCTGCCCCGCGGGGCTAACGGTCCCCCGCTCCGACGAGGTGTACACCTCGACCATGCCGCGGTGGCTGATGTAGACCTCGGTGGTGCCTGGCGCAGCGCCCCGCTCGAGGCGCGTGCGAAACTTGTCGCGCTCCGAAGTCGAGTAGACCTGGTCTAGCAGCTTGCCGATCGTCTGGCGGATAAAGTCCTGCGGAAGCTTGGCACGGTTCTCGGCCCAGTCCGTCTCCATCACCCCGGCGTTGGGCAGTTCCACACTGACGAGAAAACCGACTTCCTGCCAGAAATCCTTGACCACCGGCCAGAGCTTTTCGGGCGGCTCCGAGACCACCAGCCAGCGCTGACTGCCGGAGCGCTCGATGCGCATTTTCTCCATGGTCGGCAACAACGAGACCGAGTCGGTGCGCGGCTGGCCGCTGCGCTGGGCGTCGTAGGCAGAGAACGTCGTGGCCTTGGTCTCGGGGACCAGATAGCGGTTATCGCGCGCCGGGGCCGTGAGATCGGGCGGGATCTCGAGCGGCGGCAACTGCCCGGCCGACTTGTAATCGACCTTCTTGCCCTGGAGCAACTCTTGCGCGGTGCTGCAAGCGCCAAGCAGCAGCGCCGCGCCGACTGCGGCGGCAATCGCCGCGGCGACGGAACGCTGCGCGAGCGCGCGAGCGCGGCGCATCAGGCGCGACCCTCCACCACGCGCAGCCCCTCTGCCAGCCTGATGCCCGCCTCGTGCAACGCCTCGCGCACCGTCTCGTGGAATCGGTCGGCGAGCGGCGTCATCGGCAGACGGATGCCCGGCTCGATCAGGGCCATTTGCGCCAGCGCCCACTTGACCGGGATCGGGTTCGCCTCGACGAACAGGCGCTGATGCAGGCCGAGCAGCCGCAGATTGATCTCGCGCGAGGTTTTTACATCCCCGGCCAGCGCACCGGAACACATCTCGTGCATCAGGCGGGGCGCCACATTTGCGGTGACCGAAATCACGCCGTGGCCGCCGAGCAGGATCAGCGCGAGCGCGGTGGAGTCCTCGCCGCTGTAGATCGCGAACCGCTTCGGTGCGCGCTTCACTAGGTCGGTGCCGCGCTCGATGTTTGCGGTGGCGTCCTTGATGCCGACAATCCCGGGCACCTGCGCCAGTCGCATCACGGTGTCGTTCTGCATATCCGCGACGGTGCGCGCCGGCACGTTGTACAGAATCATCGGCAGGTCGACCGACTCCGCAACCTTGCGGAAATGCCGGTACTGGCCTTCCTGCGTCGGCTTGTTGTAGTACGGGACGACTGAAAGACATGCCGTCGCGCCAGCCTTCTTCGCCGAATCGGTCAGCTCGATCGCCTCGGCGGTCGAGTTGCCGCCGGTGCCCGCGATGATCGGGATGCGGCCTTTGGCGTGTTCGACGGCGACCCGGATCAGGTCCTTGTGCTCGTCGAAATCCACCGTGGGCGATTCGCCGGTCGTTCCGACCACGACGATTCCATCGGTGCCCTCGGCGATGTGCCAGTCGATCAGGCCTTTGAAACGGGCAAGGTCGAGACGGCCATCCTCGAGCATCGGGGTGACTATTGCGACCAGGCTGCCGGTAATCATCGCCTCTTCTCCAAGGGTTTCTACCAGCCTGAAATTCTAGCCCGTTCAGGCCGTTATATGAAGCCGGACGCGGCCTTGATCGCGCATATTCGTTGAATTAGCGCAGGTTTCGGATGTTCCTGCGGCCCCTCTTCGAATCCTTGCACGTCCATGCTGCCAAACGCCTGCAAAAGCTCGCCCGGCCGGAGCAGGAAGTCCGGATTTGACGGTTTACCGTAGCGTTCGTTCCCCAAGGCGAAAGTTTCGTAGATCAGCACTCCGCCGGGCGCCAGTGAAGCAAGCAGGTGTGGAAACAGCGGCCGGTGCAGGTAGTTGGTCACCACGATTCCGGCGAACTGCTCGCCGGGGAACAGCCAGGGCTGGTTGTTCTCCAGGTCGGCCTGGACGGCATGGATGCGAGGGATGCCTCGCAGCGATTCGAGCGCTTCGGCGTCGCGGTCGACCGCGGTGACGTCGTGCCCCAGTCCGGCGAGATAGCGCGCATGCCGGCCGCGGCCGCTGGCGACGTCGAGAACCGCTCCGCCCTGCTTGATGAGCGGCGCCCAGCGCACCACCCAGGGCGAGGGCGTGTCGAAGTGGTGGGACATGCTGCGAGGCGGGATCCCGTCGAACGACTTCGCCGGACGCGTCACGCCGCCGCTCGCAACTCCGCACGAATCACGATTTCATCGAAAGGCGCCGTGAGCCGCCCTCGCTCGTCCTTGCCGATCAATCCCAGGTCGAGCAGCGCCTGCACGTCGGTGTACACGTTCTTGTAGTCCCGCCCCAGCTCGATGGAAAGCTGCCGGGTATTGAGACCTTCCCGCCCCGCCACGTGGCGCACCAGCGCGAGCCGCTTCTCGGTGATGGCGCTGAAGAGCTGCGCGAGTGTGCCGAACGCAAGCTTCGATGCGCCTGATTTTCCACGTGCCGCGCGCCGCCAGGCTTGCTTGAATCCGTTCAACGCAGTTCCTGACCGAAGCACTTCAATTTCGATTCGATTCATTCCCACACCCACTCGGCAAGTTGTTCGCAATCCCGTTTGAAATCTGCCACCAACTTCTCGACGGACTCGAACTCGTAGGGCTCCTCGCGGCTACCGTAGTGCCGGTGACCGCCCTTGCCGGTCTCGTTGTCATAGCGCACCAGGCAACGCCCTTTCCGTCCGCAATAAAGCCGGTACTTCAAACCATGCGGCCGCTCAGCCGTGGTCTGAGGCAACTCCCACAGAACCATCTCCACCGTAACGCCATCGCGCACATCGCGGTATCGAAATGCCTGCCGCGCCTTCGTATGGTGTACGGTACCATAATCGTGCTTGGTGCTCAACCGCATGGACGCCGGATGACCAGAACTGTTACTTCAGGTGCCTGCCAAAGAACGCCTCGACCTCGCGGATGCTATCGGCCCAGGCCTGCGCATGTCCGCCGGTGGTCGCGCCACGCCGGTTCGGGGCGTTCATGTTGATGCGCGCCGCGACGTAGCGCTCGGGGCGGTCGCTGTCGAATGAGTGGTGCGCGCCTAGGTAGACCTTGATTGACACCGGGTGCCCGGCGGCCTGCGCCGCCTCGGTCATCCTTCGGCACGGCTCGGCGGGCGTCCAATCGTCCTTCTCGCCGATCAGGATCAGCAGCGGTGCAGCAGGCCGGTAGACCCCGCCGCGCACGTACCAGCCCCCGATGCGCACGCCGCAGGCGGGATAGAGAGACACCGCGGCGGCAAAGTCTGCGCGCTTCTCCGGCGCGAGCGGCTCCGTGTCGCTCTCCGACGCGACGATTGTGTTGAGGGTGGTCGAGCCGCCGTGCGATCCGCCCATGATGCCGATGCGTTTGCCGTCGACGTAGGGCAGCGAGCGCGCATGCGCGAGCGCCGCGTAGGCGTCCTTCACCCGCATCGGCGGGCTGACCTCGACGCGGTTCGGCGATGCGTCGGTACACACGCCGTCCGGGAAGCCGCGGGTCGAGAAGCTGTCCGGGATGACGACGACGTAGCCGCGTTCGATGAGCAGCTTCGCCCAGCGGTCCGGTGAGCCGCTCGATCTCGGGCCGAGTCCGCTGCAGTCGTGCATGATCACCACGGCCGGGAACGGCCCTTCGCCATTGGGCTTCGCCACCCTGATCGGGATCGGGGCCGACGGCTGGACGGTGGCAGGTGCAACGCAGCCTGCGAGGACGGCGGCACAGAACCACAGGACGATTTTACTCAGCGCCTGCATGGTGCGAACATCGCGACCAGCGATTGCATGTCGCTGAAAACCGTCGCGTCTTCAGCGCACAACGCCGCCGCTTTCGAATGCGCGCCGCCCACATCGCCGAACACCTGCATCCCCGCCGCGACTGCGGCGCGCACGCCCATCGGCGTGTCTTCGATCACCGCGCATCGAGATGGATGAGCGCCCATTCTATTCGCCGCATGCAGGAACAGATCCGGCGCCGGCTTCGGCTTTGCGACATCCTCGGAACTGGTCCTCGCGCGTCCGCCCGACAAACTTTCTGTGTGACTTCGTCGGTAGATAACGCAAGGCCGAGCACGTTCAATTGCTCGGCGAACACCCGGTTGGCGATCGGTTCCGAATCGATCAACACTCCGTCGCAGTCAAATATTACGAGTTCCAAGCCCTCACTGCTTTGCACGGCTGGCCAGGACCTTTTCCCATAGGTCAACAACGCGCGTACCTTCGCTTGTAGCCCAGTGCTCTGGCCCTCGGACTGAGTCGCTGCTGAAGCCTTCCTTCTTCAGTAGAGCGCGCGAGAGTGCACTCATTGAATGGATCTGGCCCTTGAAGAGCAAATTCCCTCCAGATACGCTCGCCTTGTGCTGTCCGCGACGATTACCTCGGTAGTCGATAAAAAAGAGTTCTTGACCATTGCGCAGCAGGCCCATGCGTACGAGTTCGCCCAAGTCTGCCTTAGGAGCGCGCCTACGGCGACCTGAACCGTCAGCAATATCAAGCTCTGCGAGTAAATCGTCGGCGGACAGCGCGTTCTGCGAATCCGCTGACGAGGGGGAAACACTTCCTTCTTGGTGATCACTCGATCCGACTTGGGGCGATTGAGAACTCAGTACCCGACGCAGCGCGTTGCTGAACGACAACTGCTCGAAGGGCTTGGGGTTGGCGCGCTGCCACACAAGGGTGACGACGTCCTCGTCAACAGGAAACTGGCGCATAAGACCTCCATGAATTAAGGTGCGATAAGAATACCCTAAGCCTAGCCTTAATGCAAGTAAGGGTAAGCCTACGGTAAGCCAAATCGGCAAATAATGTTCAGGAAAAGAATAAACAGACATATAAGCAATATTCTATGACAGTATCCTAATGTTGTCTGGCAGCTTTCGAATTGGACTTAGCTTCGGGCTGACGATTCGAAAGTCTGGACAAGAAGCTCAACTCGCTGCCGGTCCTCTCCCGTAAGCGGGAGAAACCCTTAGATCCCCGGCACTAGAAGCAAAGCAGGATCGTATTCCAAGCCGAAACCAGCATCTCCGGCCTGAGGTACGCGGCGAACACCGATGCAATGACGAGCGCGAGCAGCGCGACGCCCCCTATTTTCCACGCGAGCGCGCGCCGCGCGGCGTGCATCACGCCAACCCCGCCGCCAGTTTGCGCTCGGCGAGCGGTTTCTCGTTCAACGGCAGATTGACCAGCGCGGCGAACACGCCCAACCCGATCGAGACGGCGAACGCGCCGACGTAGGACCCGGTGCTGTCGTACAGGTAACCCGCCAGCCACACGCCGACGAAGCTGCCGATCTGGTGGCCGAAAAACACGATGCCTGAGAGCATTGCTGCGTATCGCATGCCGAAGATCTGGCCCACCAGCGCATTGGTCAACGGCACGGTGCCGAGCCGCTCATGCAGCCGGCAATCAGCACCGCGGTGGGCGTACGCAAACGGGTGAGGTTCATGGCGCGCGGAGTTTAGCGCACCGTCGCCGCGGCGGGCACCGGATGGCTCGACTACTGGAGCTTCGTCACGCGAGGCAGATCGCAGGCCAGCACCGCCTTGCGCAGCGCCTCGATCGCCTGCGGCCGCGGAAAGCTCTTGCGCCAGGCAAGCACCACGCGCCGCTGCGGCACAGGCCGCGCGAATGGACGCACGCGAATCAGGTCGTCGGCGCCGCCCACCGACGTGCTTGGCAGCACCGTCACCCCTACGCCCCCTGCGACCATCTGGCGGATGGTCTCGAGCGACCCGCCCTCTACCGTCCTCTGCAGGCCGGACTTGCGCTGCAGCGACGTGCATACGTCGAGGACCTGATCGCGAAAGCAATGCCCGGTTCCGAGCAGCAGCAGGCTTTCCTTTTTCAGCTCGTCCCCGGTAATGGTTTTCCTCTTCTCCCACGGATGGCCATGCGGCATCGCGACCAGGAAAGGTTCGTCGTATACCGGCCGGACTTCCACGCCGGGCTCGTCGAACGGCAGCGCGACCACGATCACGTCGACCTCGCCCTGCTTGAGGGACGCGGCAAGCTTGTGGGTGTAGTTCTCCTGGATCAGCAGCTGCATTGAAGGCGCTGCCCGGCGCAGGATCGGGATCAGCTTGGGCAGGAGGTAGGGCCCGACGGTGTAGATGGTTCCCAGCCGCAGCGTGCCGGCGAGCGGATCGCGCCCCGCCACCGCGAGTTCCTTGATACGCGCAGCCTCCTCGAGGACGCGCTGGGCCTGTTCCACCACCTGCTGCCCGGTCGCGGTCACCTTCACCTCGCCGGCGCCGCGCTCGAACAACGCGACCCCCAGCTCTTCCTCGAGCTTCTTGATTGCAACCGACAGCGTCGGCTGGGAGACGAAACACGAATCCGCCGCACGGCCGAAATGCCGCTCGCGCGCGACCGCGACGATGTAACGCAATTCCGTCAGGGTCACCGAAGCGCCCCGATGAACTCGCGTATCGCGGCGGCGAGTTCTTTCTCATGACCGGTGTAGAAATGATCGGCGCCTGCGATCCTCACCTGCTTCGCGCCTTCGATGCCGCTCAGCGTGAAGCGGCGCCGCCAGTCGGCGCGCATCACCTGCGGCAGGTCGTGCTCGCCGTAGAGATCGAGCACCGGCACCTTGACGTTGCCCATGTTGCCGTATCCACCCGTGAGCCCCATGCAGATCCAGGCAGCGAACGGCGGATTTTCCGTTTTTTCGAAGTAGACGTTGCTCATCCACGAGCCCATGCTGTGCGACAGAAGCACCACCTTGCGGTGGCCCTTGCCCGCGAGCCAGCGCGCGCCGGCGCGGATCCGCTCCACCGCTTCCGGAAACAGGATCGGAAAATAGTCCTCGACCGTAGCGGCCGCTCCCGCCACCGGCATCTGGATCGAAAGCGTGGTCAGTCCTGATTCGGCCAGACTCACGCGCAGCACGCCGATCACGCCGTGGTCCGGGTGCACGCCTACGCCGTGGATCAGCAGCACCGCGGCCTGGGAACCCGGCGTCTCAGCGTAGAGCCCGAGGAAGTCGCGCCGGCCCGGCGATTTGATCGCGACCGCATCGCCGACCACCAGCGAAGGCACGATCTGGCTCGCCCAGCGCTGTTCGCGCTCGTAATCCTGCGCGGCGGCGACGAGGGCAAACGTCATGCAGGCGCCAAACGCAACGCCGACCAGCCGTTTCATCAGCCTTCTCCCCGGATATCCGGATCCTTCACCAGCACCAGCAGCGAAAACGCGCAGAACGCAGCGACTCCGCCCGCGAACGAAAATGCAATGGCGGCGCTTTGCCACTGCCACAGAGCGCCAAACGCAACACCAGCAGGGATCGCGGCAAGACCGGTCAGGAAATAATACCAGCCGAAAGCCGTGCCGATTTCGGCGCCGCGCGCTTGGTCGCGCACCAGAGCCCGCTCGGCGCCTTCGCCCAGCCCGGACGCGAGCCCGACGTACATCGCCACCAGCCACAATGAAAGCCGCGTGTCGGCCGTGCACAGCAGCCACAGTCCGGCGGCCCAGGCGGTCCACGACACGAGCAGCACGATGCGTCGTGACGTGCGGTCCGACCAGCCGCCGCCAAAATAGGAGGTGCCCGCCTTCATCAGATTCATTGCCGCCCACAGCACGAGCAATTCGACCACTCCGAGTCCGAGCTGGTGCCCGCGCAACACGATAAAGGTGTCGGAGACGCGCGCAAACGTGAAAGCGCCGACGATCATCAGCACCCGGCGCTGCTGGCCGCCGAGCGCGCTCCAGGAGAGCGGCGGGAGCGACTCGACCGGTGTGCGCCGCTCGGGCTCGCGCACCGCCACGCCGACCAGCGCAACGGCCAGCAATCCCGGCAGCGCCGAGTAGGCAATCACGGTCGCGACATCGCTGGTGAACTGCCAGAGGACGAGCGCTGCGACCAGCGCACCGAGCACCGCGCCGCTGTTGTCGAACGCGCGCTGCACGCCGAATGCGGCGCCGCGCTGGTGCGCCTCCACCATGTCGGCAAGCATCGCGTCGCGCGGCGCACTGCGCAGGCCCTTGCCGATGCGGTCGATCGAGCGCAGCACCAGCAACACCGCCCAGTGAAATGCCGCGGAAAACAGCGGCCGAACGGCATTCGATAGTGCATAGCCCGCCACGGTGAGGGCCTTGCGCCGGCCTGCAACCCGGTCCGAATGCCTGCCGGCCCAGAGCCTGAGAAACGCCGCAACCGCATCGGCGCTGCCTTCGATTGCGCCGAGCACCACCGGGCCCGCGCCAAGCCCCGCCAGCAGAATCGGAATCAGGGGCGTCACCATCTCCGAGGCGAGGTCGTTGAGAAAGCTGACCCAGCCAAGCACGATCACCGATGGAGGCAGTGCTCCGCGCACCGGGGCGATCGCCTACCTGCCGCGCCGCGCGGCGAGGTAGAGCGGGATACCCACCGCCATCACGCCGATTCCGACCAGCACGGCCACCCCGAAGGCCACCGCGAAACGCACATAATTGACGCTCGAATACAGCATGTACGCGCACACCGCGCAGAACAGGATCGGCACCAGCGGATAGAGCGGTACGCTGAATCCCGTCGGCGCGCCGTCACGCACGCGAAACACGAACAGCGCCACGCCGCAAAGCAGGAAAAACGTCCAGAATACGGGCGAGGTGTACGCCACCATCGCCGAAAAGCCGTCCGGCGTGAACGCGCTGGCGAGGATCAGCGCGATTGCGACGGCGCATTGCGCGAGAAGCGCATTGGCCGGCGTGCTGCCCGATGCACGCCAGTCGCCGAGCACCCGGAACATGCCGAAGTCGCGCCCGAAGGCGAAGCTGGCACGGGCCCCGGTGAGGATCGCGGCATTCATGGTCGTGAGCGCCGCGAGGCAGACGATCAGCGCGATCACCACGGCGCTCCCCTCGCCCGCCGCCACCCGCATCACGTCCGCAGCCACCGCCTTCGAGCCGCGCATGCCGTCGATGCCGAGCGCCCTCAGATAGGCGAGATTGACCACCAGGTAAAGCAGCGTGATCAGCGCGATTGCGCCGATCAGGATGCGGACCATGTTGCGCCGAGGATCGCGCACCTCGCCGGCGATATATGCGGCCTCGTTCCAGCCGCCGTAGGTGAGCAGCACGAAGATCATCGCCAAGCCGAAATCACCGCTCATCGGCTTGGGCGCCGCCGGGACCGGCGCCGGCGCGGCGATGCCCGCGATCGCGATCGCGGCCAGACCGATGATCAGCGCAAGGCTCATCAGCGATTGCAAGGCCTTGCTTTGCGGGGTGCCGGCAAGATTGAGCGCGGTGAGCGCGAGCACGCCGAGCGTCGCGTAGATGGCGCCGCCGTGCGCACCAAGCGGCAGGATCTGCTGCGCGTAGTCGCCGAATACGAACGACACCGCGGCGATTGCACCGGTCTGGATCACGGTCATGCGCGACCACGCGAACACGAAGGCGGTACCCGGGCCGTAGGCGCGGGAAAGAAAGCGGTACTCGCCGCCGGTCTCCGGAAACCGCCCGGAGAGCTCGGCATAAACCAGCGCGCCGCACAGCGAAGCGATCCCGCCGAATACCCAGGCAAGCAGGAACTCGCCTCCGCTTGCGCTGCTTCCGGCGACGATCGAAGGCGCCTTGAAGATGCCGGCGCCGATCACCATGCCGACGATCAAGGCGACGCCGTCGCGCACCGAGATCAGCTGCTGCGGGGCGGCGGCCGAAGCGTTGTCTCTTGCGCTCATTCGAATCCTCTCTCAGGGTTGGCGCCGTGCCGCCCACGGCAGGCGCCGCGTCGATTCGCCGTCGGAAACCAGCACTTCGCCACGCAACGCATCGCCATCGATCTCGCCGCGGAACAGGTGGTTCCAGGCGCTCGCGCCGACCGCGCCGGTAATCGCGAGCTTGATCTCGCGCCCGCGCAGGCGGCTGGCTCGGACGACGACGTCTTGGCCCTGCACCTGCGCCTTGACTTCCAGTTGCTGATACTTCTGACCGATCCTGAACTCCCAGCGCCCGCCGTGTTCGCCCAGCTCGCTCACCCAGCGTCCGTGCGCATCGGCCGGAACCAGCCACAGCGAGATCTTCGCGCGGCCGTCGCGGCCGGTGCTCTTCTCCGGAACACGCAGTTCCTGAGTCTCGTCGGCCTGCCAGTCGCCCATGTCCCAGTCGTGCGAGACGATGCGCGTGCCCGGCGCCAGCGCGAGCAGCCGCGGCCGCAGCTTGAGGTTCACTTCAGGCAGCAGGTACATCGTGATCACGCTCGCGCGCGACAGGTCGGCATCGAACAAGTCCTGCGCCAGGAATTCCAC
>JBGOTT010000064.1:0-15487 GCA_041476585.1 Gammaproteobacteria bacterium
CTCTTCGTCGGCGAGCCGCGCTCCGGCGAGCGAGGCCATTTCGTAGCGCAGCCGCGTGCGTACCGGTGCGAAGGAAATCAGCTGCCCGTCGCCGGTGAGCCATGCGCGCCGCGGCAGCCGCTCGGGCATTTCCAGCGCGAACAGCCAGTTGCGCTGGTGCGGTTCGAGAATCACTGCGTACGTGTAGCGCGCTTCGCCGCCGGCAAGTTCGAATTCCACCAGCCTCTCGGCCGAGCCGTTGCGCCAAGTGTGCCCGTCGTAGTCCCAGAACACCGGTCCGCGCCAGTAAAGCTGGTGCCGTTGCGGCACGGGGCCGGAAAACAGCGCGCGAAACGCAATCGCATCGGACTGGCTGAGTTGCGACAGCGTGCCCGGGCTCATCGTTTCCGACAGCCCGGTCGTGCCGGCATTGGCGTCCTGAGGCAGGCGCCACAATGGACCCTGCACGCGCGGGAACAGGACGAACAGCAGCGCGGCCAGCGGAACCGCATGCAGCAGCAACATCGCCGCGACCCGCGCATCGGCCACCACGGCGCGCTGCGGCGCGTTGAAGCTGACCAGCGCAGCGGTGATCACCAGCAACGCGACGCACATCAGCAGCGCGGTGGGAATCGACTGTGTGAACAGAAAATTCGTGATGATGAGGAAATAGCATAGGAACACCACCACCGTCGCGTCGCGGTGCGAGCGCATCTCGAGCAGCTTCAGGCCGGCGAACAGCACCAGCAGCGCGATGCCTGCATCCCGGCCGAACAGTGTGCGGTACTCCAGCCAGATGCCCGCCATGCCGAGCACCGCCAGTGCGGCCGGCACCCAGCGCGGGAGCGTGCGCAAACCGTTGACGGCTATGGTCGCGCGCCAGCCGAGCAGGCAGAGCGCAAACGCGCTTGTCCACCACGGCGCGTGCTCGGCGTGCGGCGCGATCACCAGCGTGAGCGATACCGCAAGCCAGGCCAGATCGCGCGGCGTCACCGCGCGCGACTCCGGCATCAGCGGATGGACGCGGATCATCCGACGCGAGCGCCACGCATCGCGCTTTCAGCGGGGTCGGGGTAAAGCGCGAGCGCTGCAAGACAGGCCGAGAGCTGTTCATCTCCGCGTTCAGGCGGCATCTCGACGCCGGGAATTCTCAGTCCGTATCGCGCGCCGGCGCGTTCGGCCGCAATCGCCCAGCCCGCGAGGCGCGACAGGCGCCGCTCGAGATCCATGTCCAGTGGCAGCAACGTCCAGTCGAGCCAGAGTTCGGCCGAACTCTGTCCTGCGAACTGCTTCGTGAGCATGTCTTCGCTGCGCGCGACCGCCTTCCATGCCACGTGACGCGGCGAGTCCGAGACCTGGTAGGCGCGCAGGCCGGAGAAGTCGTCCGTGCCACGCGCGGTCAGGCGCGCGTTGCCGGCGGAGGAATCCGGACTCGGTTGCGGCAGCGCGGCGGTCTCGGGGCGCGGGTAGACGAGCGCGCGCAGCTCAGGCTCGACGTGGCTCCACGCGCGGAACAGGCCCAGCGGGTAGCGCGATTCCAGCGTGACCCTGCCGATCGGCAACCAGCCGCGGCGTTGCGCAGGCACCGGGAGGACGGCGGCGGCGGACGCGCCGGCCGGAACATCGAGCACGGTCTGCGCGCCGGAGGCATCGTGGCGCACCAGGATCGCGACGCGCTCATAGGGATCCGCGTTCTCGAGGAACAGGCGGAATTGCGCTGCCTCCCCGGCAAACACGGGTTCGACGCGTCCGGCATGGATCGAAAGCCGCACCAGGTTGCGCACCGTGTGCACCATCCCCGCGATGGCCATGCCTGCAAGCAGGAACGTGAGCGCGAAGCCGAGCGAAAGCACATAGTTGATCGAGCCGACCAGCAGGATCAGCAGCGTCGCGCCGAACATCAGGCCGAGGCGCGTCGGCAGGATGTAGACCCGGCGCTGGCGCAGCACGATCGCGCCGCGCTCGGGTGGCGCGTAGCCGTAGAACCAGCGCCTGAACCCTGGCCGTCGGAGGGTCGCCCGGAGCATCAGCTGGTTGCGCCCGTGTAGCCCCAGCGCCCGCGCCACGCGCCAAGCACGAGATTGGGATATTCGGACCTGCCCAGGCTGCCGTTGTAGCGGCCGAGCGCGCGGTAATAGTCGCCGTTCTCGATGTCGAGATAGTGACGCAGGATGACGCACCCGTAGCGCAGGTTGGTGCGCAGATTGAACAGATTGTGATCCCGCTTGCCGATCTGCTTGACCCAGAACGGCATCACCTGCATGTAGCCTCGGGCGCCCGCGCTCGATACGGCGTACTTGCGGAATCCGCTCTCGACCTCGATCAACCCGAGCACCAGTTGCGGGTCGAGCCGCGAGCGCAACGCCTCGTACTGCACGGTCTTCAGCAGTTCCGTGCGCCGCGCCCGGTCGGGCATGCGCCTCGCGAGCCGCGCCGACATCTCGTTCAGCCAGCGCCGACCCTGTTCCATGTCGCGGAACTCGAGCACCGGCGCCGCGCGGTCGCTGACGGCCGCGGACAGCCCGGACCGCACGCTGTCAGCGAGCTGCTCCTCGATCTGCGCCCCTGCCAGTGCTGCGCACGGCGTAATTGCCAGCGCCCAGGCGAACGCAACGGTCCTCATCCCGTGCAGAGTTGCTTGTGCACGTGTGGCACGGCCTCGGCCAGCGGCAGGTCGACCGGCTTCGCATCGCGCCGGATTTTGTATTCGATGGTTCCTGCCGCCAGCCCGCGTTCCGAGAGCACCAGGCGATGCGGCACGCCGATCAGGTCCATGTCCGCGAACAGCACCCCGGGCCGCTGGTCGCGATCGTCCATCAGCACGTCGAGCCCCGCGTCGGAGAGCTCCATGTACAGGCGGTCGGCGGCGCTCTTCACCTGAACGCTCTTGCGGTAGCCGATTGGCACCAGGCAGACCTCGAACGGCGCGACCGGAGCGGGGAAGAGGATGCCCCGCTCATCGTGGCCCTGTTCGATCGCCGCCGCGACGATGCGCGTGATGCCGATGCCATAGCAACCCATCTCCATCGGCCGGGACGCGCTTGTTTCGTCGAGGAACAGCGCCTTGAGCGCGGTCGAATACTTGGTGCGCAGCTGGAAGATGTGCCCGACCTCGATGCCGCGGCAGATCTCGAGCGCGCCCTTGCCATCGGGGCTCGGGTCGCCGGCGACCACGTTGCGGATGTCGGCGATAAACGGGGGCGAGAGTTCGGTCAAATCCCTCCCCCAATTGACTCCTGTGAGGTGGTAACCCTCTTTATTCGCGCCACAAACGAAATCGCTCATCGCTGCGACCGCACGGTCGGCATAAAGCACAAACAGCGCATTGCTGACCGGGCCGATATAGCCAGAACGACACTTGAGCGTATTTCTGATTTCCTCTTCGGTCGCGAAGCGAAAATCTCCAAGGATCTTCTGCGTCTTGATTTCGTTGAGTTCGTGGTCACCACGGATCAATAAGAGTACGAACCGACCTAATACCCCCACCTCCGCCTTTTCCCGAATAACTGCGATCGCCTTTACCGTCCGTGTAAGCGGCAGGCCGAGGAGTCCAGCGACGTCCTCGCAGCGGGTTTTTCCGGGTGTCGCCACCTCCTGCATCGCCTGAGACGGTGAAGGGCGTTCACCGGTCGGAGCGACCGCTTCCGCCAGCTCGACGTTCGCCGCATATCCCGAGCCGGCACAGAACGCGATCGCATCCTCGCCGGAGTCGGCGAGCACGTGGAATTCGTGCGAGCCGGTGCCGCCGATCGCGCCGGTGTCGGCCGCGACCGCGCGAAAACCGAGGCCCAGGCGGGTGAAAATGCGCGTGTAGGTATCGTACATGTTGCGGTACTCGCGCTCGAGGTCCGCATGATCGGCGTGGAACGAGTAGCCGTCCTTCATGACGAACTCCCGGCCGCGCATCACGCCGAAGCGCGGGCGCCGCTCGTCGCGAAACTTGGTCTGGATCTGGTACAGGTGCAGCGGCAGCTGCCGGTAACTCCTGAGTTCGGCGCGCGCGATCTCGGTGATCACTTCCTCGGAGGTCGGCTGGATCACGAAATCGCGCTGGTGGCGGTCCTTGAAGCGCAGCAGCTCGGGGCCGTAGGCGCTCCAGCGGCCGGACTCCTGCCACAACTCCGCGGGCTGCACCACCGGCATGGCCAGTTCGAGCGCACCGGCACGGTTCATCTCCTCGCGTACGATCGCCTCGACCTTGCGCACGATGCGCAGGCCGAGCGGCATCCAGGTGTAGATCCCGGCGGCGAGCCGCCGGATGAGGCCGGCGCGCAGCATCAGCTTGTGGCTGGCGACCTCGGCCTCGGCGGGCGCTTCTTTCTGCGTGGAAATGAAGAATCCGGAGGCGCGCATGCCGGGTGAGCGGGATCGCGCGATCCCGCTATGTTTTGCGGCGGTATTGTGGAAAAATACTGTGCAGGAATTGTAACTTACGGCGGTGTCGCAATGCTCGATAAAGATGGATACCGACCCAACGTAGGTATCGTCCTGACCAACGCGCGCGACGAGGTGTTCTGGGGCAAGCGTGTCAAGCAGCACGCGTGGCAGTTTCCGCAGGGCGGCATCAAGCATGGCGAGACCCCCGAGCAGGCGATGTTTCGGGAACTGGCCGAAGAAATCGGACTTGAGCCGGCGCACGTGCGCGTGCTCGGGCGCACCCAGCAATGGCTGCGCTACGACGTGCCCGAGCGCTGGGCGCGGCGCGACTGGCGCGGCGCCTATCGCGGGCAAAAGCAGATCTGGTTCCTGCTGCGGCTGGTGGGGCGCGACTGCGACGTGCGCCTGCGCGCGAGCGACAAGCCCGAGTTTGACGCCTGGCGCTGGAACGAATACTGGGTGCCGCTCGATGCGGTGATCGAATTCAAGCGCGACGTCTATCGTCAGGCACTGACCGAACTGCACCGCTTTCTTGGCGTCGATCAGCGTCTGCGCCGGCGCTCCGCGGATCGGTCCGCCGGTTGATCCAGGCGAGCGCGGCGTCTATAGTCGAACGTTCGCCTGCAGGGCAGATCCCATGGACAGGACATTCACCGCGTTGCAGATCCGCGAACTCGGCCCGCGCGCCGGATTCCGCCGCCCGACGCAGGCGCTGGCCGCACGCGTGACGTCCGGTTCGCCGGCGCTCGAGGTGATGACCGACCTGACCCGCGCGAGCCCGGCCACCATCCGCGCGCAGGCTCCGATCGAGGCCGCCAACCAGTTCATGATCGCGCGCGGCGTGCGCCTGCTGCTGGTGGCGGACGAGCGCGAGGAGGTGCTCGGCGTGATCACTGCGACCGATATCCTCGGGGAAAAACCGATGCGGGTGTCGGTGGACAGGGGTTTGACGCGCGCCGAACTCACGGTGGGCGATATCATGACACGGGCCGAGCATGTCGAAGTGCTCGCTCTCGCCGACGTCGCGGGTGCACGCGTCGGACACGTGGTGGAGACGCTCAAGCGCGCCGGCCGCCAGCACGCCCTGGTGGTTGAATCGAATGGCACCCGCAGCATGGTGCGCGGGATCTTTTCCGTGTCGCAGATCGCGCGCCAGCTCGGCCTGCCGTTGCAGACCAGCGAAGTGGCGCGCACTTTCGCCGAAATCGAGGCCGCGCTCGGGCATTAGGCGGCAGCGCGGCGGAGCAACATAGCTTTTGTAGATCCGATGGATTGCAAAAATTGATTTGATGGATCGCGCGCCGGACCGTAGTGTGGCGCGTGTGACAGCATGTTTGATGACAAGGAGAAGCGCATGCAGCTCAAAGGCAGCAAGACCCATGGCAACCTGAAGGCGGCGTTTGCCGGCGAATCGCAGGCCAACCGCCGTTACCTGTACTTCGCGGCGAAAGCCGACGTGGAAGGGCAAAACGACGTCTCGGCGCTGTTTCGCTCGACCGCGGAGGGCGAGACCGGGCACGCGCACGGGCACCTGGAGTACCTGGAGGCCTGCGGGGATCCGGCCACCGACCTGCCGATCGGGGGCACGCGGGCGAACCTGAAGGCGGCGGTGGCGGGCGAGACGCACGAGTACACCGACATGTACCCGGGGATGGCCAAGCAGGCGCGGGACGAGAACTTTAGCGAGATTGCCGACTGGTTCGAGACGCTGGCCAAGGCCGAGCGCAGCCACGCCAACCGCTTCCAGAAGGCCCTCGACCAGCTGGTCGATTGAGGCAACGGGTTGGCTGAAATGCCGCAGATCGCTCCGCACAGCCTGCTCACCCTCGAGGCGTACGCGCGCCAGCGCGGCGATTTTCGCGCGCGGGTGATCGAGCACAAGAAGCGCCGCACGGTGCGTCTCGGTGAGCACCTGACGCTGATTTTCGAAGACGAACTCACCGTGCGTTATCAGGTGCAGGAGATGCTGCGCATCGAACGCGTCTTCGAGGAGGAAGGCATCCGCGAGGAGCTCGCCGCGTACAACCCGCTCATCCCGGACGGCGGAAACTTCAAGGCCACGATGATGCTCGAGTACCCGGACCCGGAGGAGCGGCGCGTCATGCTCGCACAGTTGAAGGGCGTCGAGGACCGGGTCTGGGTCAGCGTCGAGGGCTGCAAGCCGGTTTACGCGATCGCGGACGAGGATCTGGAGCGTGAGAACGAGCAGAAGACCTCGGCGGTGCACTTTCTGCGCTTCGAACTCGATGCGGAGATGCGCGCCTCGCTGAAGCACGGTGCGCAACTGGCGGTCGGTGTCGATCACCCGCGCTGCACGTACGCGATCCCGGCGCTCGACCACCCGGTGCGTGCGGCGCTCGTCGCCGACCTCGCCTGACTGCGTGAACGTGAACGCGCGCCTGGGCTGGTCGCTCGCGTGCGCGCTCGCCACGCTGCCGGCGCACGCGCAGATCAACAGGCCGGACACCGAGGACCTGATGAAGGAGCGCGACTGGCGGGAAGCTGCGATCACGCTGCCGGAGTTTCCCCAGGCTGAGCGGCTGGTGGAATTCTACGTCAGCGCGTCCACGTCGTTCCGTTTCTTCATCGATCCGAAGACGCTCATGGTCGGCGATGACGGCGTGATCCGCTACGTCCTGGTCGCGCGCAGCGCGTCGGGCGCGCGGAACGTCTCGTTCGAGGGCATCCGCTGCAAGACCGGGGAGTTCAAGCAATATGCCACCGGGCGCGACGACGCAAGCTGGGTCGAGCGGCGCGGCGCCGAGTGGGTTCCGATCGATTCAAAGACGGTCAATCGGCAGCACCAGGCGCTGCGCAGCGAGTATTTCTGCCCGCGAGGCGTGCCGATCCACACCGCGGCCGAAGGAATCGACGCTTTGCGCCGCGCCGGCCATCCGAACGCCAAAGACCAGTTGCGCAACTAAAGCAGGACCAGGTTGTCGCGGTGGATGAGTTCCGGCTCGTCGACGTAACCGAGCGCGGATTCGATCTCGCTGGAGGGTTTGCGCATGATGCGGCGCGTCTCGTCGGCGCCGTAATTGACCAGCCCGCGCGCGACATCCCTTTCGTCGGGGCCGCAACAGGCCACCAGAGCCCCGCGCTCGAAATCACCCGTCACCGCGATCACGCCGATAGGCAGGAGGCTCTTGCAGTCGCGCGCGAGCGCGGTCACCGCCCCGGCATCGATGGTCAGGCGGCCGCTCACGCTCAGATGATCGGCGAGCCACTGCTTGCGCGCGGCAAGCGGCATGGTCTGCGCGACTAGACGGGTGCCGAGGTCTTCGCCGTCGGCGAGGCGGATCAGGACATTCGGCTCGCGCCCCGAGGCGATCACGGTGTGTGCGCCGCTACGTGCCGCGCGCTTGGCCGCCAGCACCTTGGTCAGCATCCCGCCCTTGGCGAGCGTGCTCGCGGCGCCGCCGGCGACCTGTTCGAGGCGCGCCTCGCCCGCCGCTGCCTCGCGGATCAGGCTTGCGTCCGGGTGACGGCGTGGATCGGCATCGTACAGGCCCGGTTGGTCGGTCAGGATCACCAGCGCTTCGGCCTCAACCAGGTTGGTGACCAGAGCGGCGAGCGTGTCGTTGTCGCCGAACTTGATCTCGTCGGTGACCACGGTATCGTTCTCGTTGATGACCGGGACCGCCCCCAGTTCGAGCAGCGTGAGCAGCGTCGAGCGGGCATTGAGGTAGCGTTCCCGGTCGGCCATGTCGGCGTGGGTGAGCAGCACCTGCGCGGTGGCGAGGCCATGGACGCTGAAACAGCTCTCGTAACACTGGACCAGGCCCATCTGTCCCACCGCCGCCGCGGCCTGCAATTGACGCAACGCGTGCGGGCGCCGGGTCCATCCCAGCCGCTGCATGCCTTCCGCGATGGCCCCGCTCGATACGAGAATGATCTGCTTGCCGCGCGCGCGTAAGGCCGCCACCTGTGCGGCCCAGCGCCCGATCGCCGCCCGGTCGAGGCCGCGCCCCTCGTCGGTAACGAGCGACGAACCGACCTTGATCACCAGGCGCCGCGCGTCGGCGACGATGCGTGTCACGCCGCCGCCTTCGCGCCGCGCGCACGCCCCGCTGAGAGCAACCGGGCGGCGGCACGGCATACCTCCGGGCAGCCTTGGCCGCTCAGCGCGCTCACCATGAAATGTGGCCCCTTCCAGCGCAGCGCGCGTACCATCCGCCGGACTCGCTCGCTCGCGTCGGGAGCGGCGTCGATCTTGTTGAACACCAGCCAGCGGGGCTTGCGGTACAGCGCCGCATCGTAGATTTTCAGCTCCTTCGCAATCGCACGCGCATCGCGCACCGGGTCGGCGCCGGGATCGGGCGGGACGATGTCGATCACGTGCAGCAGCAGCCGCGTGCGCGCGAGGTGGCGCAGGAAACGGTGCCCGAGTCCGGCGCCTTCGGCGGCGCCTTCAATGAGTCCCGGGATGTCGGCGATCACAAAGCTCGCGTCGTGCCCGAGCCGGACCACGCCGAGCGACGGATTCAGCGTGGTGAACGGGTAGTCCGCCACCTTGGGCCGTGCGCTCGAAACCGCGCGGAGGAAGGTCGACTTGCCGGCGTTGGGCAGGCCGAGCAGGCCGACGTCGGCGAGTATGCGCACCTCCAGGGCCAGTTCGCGCGACTCGCCCGGCTCACCACGCGTGAACTGCCGTGGCGCGCGGTTGACGCTCGACTTGAAATGAAGGTTGCCGAGCCCGCCTTTGCCGCCCTGGGCGAGCACCACTTTCTGGCCGTGAACCGACAAATCGGCGAGCAACTCTCCGGTCGCGCGGTCGCGGATCAGAGTGCCCGCCGGCATGCGCAACTCGATGTCCTCGGCGCCCTTGCCGTAGCAATCCGCGCCGCGCCCGTTTTCGCCGTTCCTCGCGCGATGGATGCGGGCGTAGCGGTAATCGACGAGCGTATTGATGTTGCGGTCAGCGACGGCAATCACGCTCCCGCCGCGGCCACCGTCGCCGCCGTTGGGCCCGCCGCGCGGCACGTACTTCTCGCGCCGGAACGTGGCGACGCCGTTGCCGCCGCTGCCCGCGTGTACCTCGATACGCGCTTCGTCGATGAACTTCACTGTTGCGTGCCCCCGAAAACAAAAAGCCCTATCGCGGAACGATAGGGCTTTTTCCGCTCAAGCCTCGAACGGCTAGGCCGGGACTGCGATGCTGACGATTTTCCTGCTCTTCTCGCCCTTCACGCCGTACACCACCTTGCCCGCAGTGCGCGCGTACAGGGTATGGTCGCGGCCCATGCCGACGTTGGTGCCGGGATGCACCTGCGTGCCGCGCTGGCGAACCAGGATCTGCCCGGCGTTCACCTGCTCGCCGCCGAATACCTTGACGCCCAGGCGCTTGGCCTGTGAATCGCGGCCGTTGCGCGAACTGCCGCCTGCTTTCTTGTGTGCCATGGTTCGTTATCCCACGATGTCGTCGATGCGCACTTCGGTGTACGACTGGCGGTGGCCCTGGGTGCGCCGATACCCCTTGCGGCGGCGCATCTTGAACACCAGCACCTTGTCGCCCCGGCCGTGCCCAAGCACAGTCCCCTTGACGGTCACTCCGTCCACATAGGGTGCGCCGACGCGCAAGGACTCTCCCTGGCCGACCGCCAGGACCTGATCGAACGAAACCGACTCGCCCACCGAGGCGGGAAGGAGCTCGATCCTGAGTTTCTCGCCCGAACTGACCCGATACTGTTTGCCGCCTGCGTGAATCAACGCGTACATGATGCCCTCGCTACCAGAAGAGCCTTCAATTTTAACGGATTTCCGGCCCTTTGGTCAAAGGCCTGTGCTAAGATGCGCGCCCTGCCGCCGTGGCCGCCCTGCTGCGCCCGCTGGCTTACGTCCCGTCCGTCCGGTCCCGTGCCCCTGCCACCGATTCTTGTGTCGCTCGCCGATGATATGCGGCGCGTCGATGCGCTGATCCGCTCCAGTCTGCAATCGGACGTGGCACTGATCCGCCAGGTCGCGGAATACATCGTCACCGCCGGCGGCAAACGCCTGCGCCCGGCGGTGCTGCTGCTTGCGGCGGATGCGGCCGGATGTCGCAGCGAGGCGCGGTATGCGCTCGCCGTGGTGGTCGAATTCATACACACCGCGACGCTGCTGCACGATGACGTGGTGGACGAGTCACGGCTGCGCCGCGGCCGGGAAACCGCCAATGCGGCGTTCGGGAATGCGGCAAGCGTCCTGGTCGGGGATTTCCTCTATTCGCGTGCCTTCCAGATGATGGTCGGCGTCGACAACATGCGCGTGATGCAGGTGCTGGCCGACGCCACCAATACCATCGCCGAAGGCGAGGTGATGCAGCTGCTCAACAGCCGGGACCCGGACGTCGACGAGGAGCGGTACGTCGAGGTGATCCGCCGCAAGACGGCAAAGCTGTTCGAGGCCGCGGGGCGGCTGGGCGGAATCCTCGGCGACGCGGGTGCGGAGATGGAGCAGGGTCTGGCCGATTACGGCATGCATCTGGGGACCGCCTTCCAGCTCATCGACGACGTGCTTGATTATTCCGGCGACGAGGGCGCGATCGGCAAGCAGTTGGGCGACGATCTCGCGGAAGGCAAGCCGACGCTGCCGCTGATCCGCGCGATGAAATCCGGAACGGCGCAGGACGCTGCGCTGATTCGCGCCGCGATCACGCATGGCGGCCGCGGGGAATTCGGGCCGGTTCTCCAGGCGATCAGGCGTTGCGGTGCACTCGAGTACGCCCGCGCCGCCGCGCAGCGCGCGGCGGATGCGGCGCAGCGCTCGCTCGGGCCTCTGCCGCATTCGAGGTACAAGCAAACTCTGCTAGAATTGGCGGCCTTTTCCGTGACGCGCCGGTACTGAGCGGCGCTCTCGGGGTGTAGCCCAACCTCTCGGGGTGTAGCTCAGCCTGGTAGAGTACTGCGTTCGGGACGCAGGTGTCGGAGGTTCAAATCCTCTCACCCCGACCATGACCCATTTCCCCGCCGTTTCCGGCGCCATACGGCGCACGACCGATGCTTAGGTGGCTGGTTCTCGCGGCGGCGGTGTTCGCGGCAATCTGGCTGTTGCGGCGCTCGCTTTCCCGTCACGATGGCGGGCGACCCCGCGCGGCACGCGAACGCGAGCAGGCGGCGCTGGTCAGCTGCGCGCAGTGCGACGTGCATCTGCCTCGCGGCGAAGCGCTGGAGCATGCGGGGAACTTCTACTGCAGCGAAGAGCATCGCCGCCTCGGACCGGCGCGCTAGCGCATGCCGCAATCGCCGCAATCGGAGGGCGCGACCGGCGGATATGCCCCGCTGTTCGCACGCGCGCAGCAGATACCCGAGTTCTTCTGGGTCTCGCTGAAGTATTTCAACCTGTATCGCATCGCGGTGGCGGCGACGTTCCTCATCACCACCGAGATCTACGGCGATTCCCTCACGCTGGGGTCGCACCGGCTGGAGGTGTTTCGTGCAGTGAGCGCGTGTTACCTCGGGCTGGGCGTGGTGCTGCATGTCGTAATGCGCAACCTGCGCGATTTCTTCAACCTGCAGTTGAGCGTGCACGTCGGCATTGATATTGTCGCTCTGACGCTGTTGATGTACGCTAGCTCCGGGCTGCGCAGCGGCCTGGGAGTGATGCTGCTGATCTCGCTGACTGCCTCCGCGCTGGTTGCGCCGCGTCGTCTGACCTTCCTGTACGCCGCCCTCGCCGCGATCGCGCTGCTCATCGAGCAGACCTACTGGGTGCTGGCGTTCGATTTCCCCACCGCCAACTACCTCGGGCCCGGATTGCTGGCAATCGGGTGCTTCGTCACCGCGGGCGTCACCGGGCAGCTCGCGAAGCGCATGGTGGCCAACGAAACCCTGGCGCGGCAGCGCGGCCGGGAACTCGAGATGCAGATGCGCGTCAATCAGCTGGTGCTCGAGGACATGCATGATGGGGTGCTGGTGCTCGACCCTGACGGGCGGGTGGTGCAGTCGAACCCGCACGCGGTGCACCTGCTTGGGGGTAAGCCGGTGCGTGGCGTCGAACTTGACCGGCTGCTGCGCGGCTTCGGCGAGCGCTGGTCGCAATGGCGTGCGACCGCCGGGCGCCGCAGCGAGCCGGCGGTGTTCGAGGTCTCCGCGCGCGGCCGGGACCTGCGGGTGAGGTTACTTGAAGCCGGGACCGAGGAAGAATACGCAGTCGCGTTCCTCGAGGACACCACCGAACTGCGCGAGCAGGCCGAGCAGCTCAAACTCGCCGCGCTCGGGCGCCTGACCGCCAATATCGCGCACGAGATTCGCAATCCGCTCTCGGCCATCAGCCACGCGACGGAACTGCTCGACGAGGAGGAGCGTGCGGTCGACCGTCTTCGGCTGACGCGCATCATCGGCGACAACACGCGCCGGCTCGAGCGCCTCGTCTCCGATGTGCTGCAGCTCAACCGGCGCGACCGGATCAGCGCCGAGCGCGTGAACCTGAATCGCACCCTGGCGGAATTCGTCGAGGAGTACGCGGGCAACGAGTCGGTCGCGATCGAGCGTTTCGCGCTCGATTGCGCGCCCGAAGTGCACGTGCATTTCGACCGCGGCCACTTGCGCCAGGTGCTTTGGAATCTGGTGCGCAACGCCGTGCGCCACGCATCGCAGCGCCCGGGCAGCATCCGCCTCGCGCTGAGAGCGTACGGCAATCAAGTAGAATTGAGCGTCGTCGATGATGGTCCGGGCGTCGCGAAGGCGCATCAGCCGCAGCTGTTCGAGCCGTTTTTCACCACCTCCAGCAGCGGCACCGGCCTCGGCCTGTACCTGGCGCGCGAACTGTGCGCGGCGAACCGGGCGCGCCTGGAGTACGTCGATAACCAACCGGGCGCGCATTTCAGAATCATTTGCGAGGAGGCAGTCCCGGCATGAAGCGAATGGAACGCCGCGGCCAGGCGCGCGAGCGTCGGGTCCTGGTGGTGGACGACGAGCCCGACATCCGCGAGCTGCTTGAGTTGACGCTGCTGAAGATGGGCATTGGCGTGAACGCCGTCGGCACGATCGGCGCGGCGCGCGATGCACTGCGCGGCCAACACTTCGACCTGTGTCTCACCGACATGCGCCTGCCCGACGGCGAAGGCCTCGACCTGGTGCGCCACATCGCGGCGATGGGCGGCGACCTGCCCGTCGCGGTGATCACGGCCTACGGCAGCGCCGAAAATGCCGTGGCTGCGCTCAAGGCCGGCGCATTCGATTACGTGTCGAAGCCGGTCGGGCTCGAGCAGCTGCGCACCCTGATACGGTCCGCCTTATCGCTGCCGGACCCCGCAGGCGTGGTGCCCAGGGTGCGGCGCCTGCTCGGGGAGAGCGCCCCGCTCAAGCAGGTGCGCGAATTGATCGGCAAACTGGCGCGCACCCAGGCGCCGATCTATATCTCCGGCGAGTCCGGCAGCGGCAAGGAGATCGCTGCCCGCCTGATGCACGAGAACGGCCCGCGCCGCGACCGGCCCTTCGTGCCGGTCAACTGCGGCGCAATTCCGGACACGCTGGTCGAGAGCGAATTTTTCGGATATCGCAAAGGCGCGTTCACGGGCGCCGACCAGGACCGCGACGGATTTTTTCAGGCCGCCTCAGGCGGCACGCTGTTCCTCGACGAAGCCGGCGACCTGCCGCTCGGGATGCAGGTGAAGCTGCTGCGCGCGATCCAGGAAAAGCGCGTGCGCAAGGTCGGCGCGATGCAGGAGGAATCCGTCGATGTCCGCATCGTTTCCGCAACCCACCATCATCTCGCTTCACTGGTCGAGTCGGGGCGTTTCCGGCAGGACCTTTTCTACCGCCTCAACGTGATCGAACTGCGCATGCCGCCGCTGCGCGAGTACCGCGAGGACATCCCGTTGATTGCGGCGAGCATTCTCGAACGGCTCGCCATCGAGCAGGCGCTGCCGGTCAAGCGGATCGCGAGCCAGGCGCTCGAAGCCCTGATGCAATACGACTTTCCCGGCAACGTGCGCGAACTCGAAAACATACTCGAGCGTGCGTTCGCGCTTTCAGCCGAAGGCGAGATCGGCATCGAGGATCTCCAGCTTGCCCCACCGGCGGGAGCGACCGATGCAGGGGAGCGCTCCACGACGCCGGTCGAACGGCCGCTGCCGGATTATCTCGATCGCGTCGAGCGCGAGGCTATCTACGCCGCGTTGGAGAAGACCGGATTTAACCGGACCGCGGCTGCGCGCGACCTCGGGATCACTTTCCGTTCGCTGCGCTACCGCATGCAGCGGCTCGGCATCCGCGAGCCGGACACGGCGTGAGACTCGGGGAGGATGGCTGGCTGGACGGTGCCCGCCACGTTGCCTCGCCCAACCGGGATGCCCGCCCGCCCGGCGAGCTGGCGAGCCTCCTGGTTGTGCACGCCATCAGTCTGCCGCCGGGTGAATACGGCGGGCCCGCCATCGAGGATCTGTTCAACAACTGTCTGGACTGCGACGCGCACCCCTGGTACGCGCAGCTGCGCGGCCTGCGGGTGTCGGCACATTTCCTGGTCCGCCGCGATGGCGAAGTGGTGCAGTTCGTAGAGACCGGGGCGCGGGCCTGGCATGCCGGGGCCTCGCGCTGGCGCGGGCGCGAGCGGTGCAATGACTTCTCGATCGGCGTGGAACTCGAGGGGACGGACGATACGCGCTTTGCCGATGCCCAATATGCGGCGCTGTGCGAACTGGTTCGCGCCTTGCGAGTGCGCCTGCCGCTGACCGACCTCGCCGCGCACAGCGACGTCGCGCCGCTGCGCAAGACCGATCCCGGGGCTCAATTCGACTGGCCGCGTCTGCTCGCGTCGCTTTCCACCTGAGTTGTTGCGCGCACGGCGCGCACCCCTGCAGCGTGACCTTCCTGGTGCCATTCGCCGCGCCGCACCAATCCGCTTTGCAAAAAAATGTTGCATTCGCGCAATCGGCCTACTAGAATTAGTTCGGAAACAGGATTTAGCCACTATATCTTGTGTTTTTCGTCCAAGTTCGGAGACAGCCCCGAAGCAACAGGGAGCGGGAAAAGATGCAGGAGACAATGACGCAGGTCGTACACGGGGGTGCCGCAACCGGCACGCCGCACGGCGCAAGTCTTGTGGACAACGATCTGTCGACCCGCTCGCAGTACTCGGACTACAAGGTGATCCGCCGCAACGGCGCGGTGGTCGGCTTCGAGCCGGGCAAGATCTCGGTGGCAGTCACGAA